>JAFNFT010000022.1 GCA_017885605.1 Methanobacteriota archaeon
GTGCCCCCATAAGATATGCTCCTATCGCAAAGATTCCTGTGCCGCACCCTAAATCAACGACGATTTTCTCGTGGATGTCTCCCCATGTATAGGCTGTGAATATGACGTCCGCTGCGATTGTCGCGGGGGTCATGTATTGTTCAAGGGAAGCGATAGGATTAGTTGGTTTTGGGATTTGTTGGAGGATGATTTCCAGTTGTCTTTGTTTCATGGTGAAAGGATGAAGGGTGGTTTATTTACTAATAGTTTTTTATACAAAAAGCCAATTGGATCAATAAAAAGGTATTTGGTTCGATTAATAGTTTTTTCTTTTCCAAGAAGGTTATTATCCAAAAATTTTATTTGCTCGTGGTGGTTCTAGGGTCTCTTCTGGGCTCGTAGATCAGCGGAAGATCGCCCCCTTGGCATGGGGGAGGCCTCGGGTTCAAATCCCGACGAGTCCACTTATTTTCTTTCTTATTTTTCATTTCTTTTATCATTTTTCTTCTAGGAAACTGGAGCTAATAATCAAAAAGAGTATGGTAAAAAAATCGAAAAGAAAATTTTAATGTATATTTTTTAATATTTTTATCGAAATACAAAAAGTATAAATATGGGAGAAGCTGTTGGTGGGGTATCGTATATAAATAGGTTCTAGTCGAATGATACGGACAAAAGTCATTAATGATTCAACTGATTTGGTCTCTATTATCAGAGCATTTGATTCACCGACAAAAAAAGAAGTTTTCATGGAGATATCAAGAGACTGGATACCAAGTAGCCTTATCCTTGGCAAGTTCGGTCAAGACGGTCAGGCCGCCCTTGAATTCTTTGACAAAATGAAACTGGCAGAGACAAAATGGACGACACCAGAAGAGGGCATCGACGGGAAACCACAGAAGATGTACCGCTCCTTTTACTCTCTTTTTAACATCAACATCTCATGTCCTGTCAATGAAATCAGTGAAATTTTCAACGTCTCATCCTTAAATGATTTTCAATTTAAAAAACTTGAAGAAGACATCTTTGAGTTCATAGGCGACACCGGGACATTTGCAAACAAAGTCTCAGAGAGATTTGGTATCTCTAATACCGCCATGAAAGCGTTAGTCAAACGATCGAATAAGTTCCAATACACCGGGTTAAAAATTACACGAACACCGCCCGGGCCTGAGAGCAATTAATTTTTTTTCACAATGGTTTTAAGCCGTTGAACTATTCCAACCCCGATGGATTATACGGTCATTGTTCAAGCGTTCTGGATTGTGATTCCTATCTATGTTGCGAACGCAAGCGCAGTCATTGTCGGTGGGGGAAGCCCTATTGATTTTGGGAAAACGTGGAAGGATGGCCACCGGGTCCTTGGAGATGGGAAAACCTGGCGGGGATTGTTTGCAGGAACGTTTCTTGGGATGACTGCAGGCTTTGGCCTTGCGGTTGCCGCCTCCTATCTTGCCACAAGCGAATATGGCTTTCTTGGACTTACGAATTTCGAAGGATTCCCTCTGATGATCCTGATTCTTTTTTCTCTCTGTTTTGGGGCGTTGCTCGGGGATGTCATCGAGAGTTTCTTCAAACGGCGCATCGGTAAAGACCGTGGACAGGATTGGATTCCATTTGACCAACTTGATTTCCTGGTTGGCGCACTTCTCTTCAGCTTAATGGTAAGTGAGCTTCTCTACGTGGTCCATTTGACAAATACTCATTGGTTTTTCCTTCACATCACCATCTGGCATATCCTGATTCTTCTCGTTGTTACCCCGTTTATTCATATCACCGCAAATGTTCTCTTCAGAAAGATAAAGAAGAAACAGGCAAAAAATTTAAGAGTCTGATGAGAATCTCTTCTTATTCTGGGTTCTGGCGGGAGTATGCATACACAGAAAACACTACAAAAAAAAACATCTGATAAAAATACGACAATTACCATGAATGAGGATTTGAAACAATGGGTTTCCGCAGAAGAACAAGCACATATCTCAGAATCAATCCAAGCTCGATTGAAAGATAAAAAACCAAAAGGAAAATGTGATATCTGCCGGGTGCATCCGGCAAAATCCATCTGCATCAAATGTGGAGACTCGGTGTGTAGCTCCTGTTTTTTTACCATGGTTGGGTTGTGTCAAAATTGTCTATCCAAAGAAACAATTGAGAAATGGAAAAATAAAAAAACGGATTGGAAAAAAATCCTTGATGTCGACTGGGTCGATTAGATTTTTTGTTCTCTCTTGAGCCGCTCTCCTTCTAGCGATAATGCAAGCATTGCTCGGGCAGCCCTCCAGGATGACGGGTAGATAGGGACTCCAACTGCTTTGAGGTCAAGGACAAGATCTTCGAATTCTTTACCGCCGACCCAGCAACCAAGGATCGGTTTTTCGTATTCATGATGAAGTTTCTGTTGATGAATCATTTTTAAGATAGCTCCTGCGTATTCTCGGGGTCGTGAATATCCTGCATGTACCGATGCGACGATGATTCCGTCGATATTCTCGTCTTCAAGGAGCGCTAGGGTGGATGCCCAGTAGCGGTAGAAACCTGCGTCTGCGACAAGGTCGACAGGGTTGTTTGGTTTGACGATTCCTGGAACGATTTTCTCTATTTTGTTGAAGGTTTTTGCAGATAGTTTTGGTACGGTCAGACCGTTTGCTTCGCAGGCATCTGTAAGGAGAATCCCGAGTCCGCCACCATTGGTGATAATGCCAATACGATTTCCTCGGGTCGCAGGTTGCCCATCCAGCGCACGGGCCATGTCGAACAGTTCAACAAGATCTCGACATCGGATCCCGCCTGCTTGTTTGATTGCAGCGCTGTACAATTCATCGCTTCCTGCCATCGAGCCGGTATGGGATGCGGTTGCCCGGGCACCAGCAGCGCTTCTTCCAGCTTTGACTACCAAAATGGGTTTGTTGCAGGCTTTGATGCTGTTCATAAAGTCTCGCCCATGTCGGATCCCTTCGATGTACAACCCGATGACTTTTGTCTCTGGGTCTTGGCTGAAGTAATCAACAAGGTCGTCATCATCGATGTCAAGTTTGTTTCCCACGCCGATGATTTTTGATAGTCCGACGAACTCGTTGTTCGCTAGATAGATCATCCCCATGCCGAGGGCGCCGCTTTGGCTGATGAGGGCAAGGTTTCCTTTTCGTGGCATGCCAAAAACAAAGGAGACATCAAGGTCGTCCGATGTGTTTTTGTATCCCATGGTGTTTGGTCCAAGGATTCTGATTCCAGTTCCCTGTACCAGGTTTTTTATGGCTTCTTCTCCTGCATGATTGCCGATTTCGCTGAATCCGGAGGTGATGATTATGACCCATTTGACCTTTTTTTTCACACAATCTTTAATGATTTGCAGGACGAGCGGTTCGGGTACCGCGATCATCACAAGGTCAACCGTGTTAGGGATATCGGTTAATTGTTTGTAGCATTTTAATCCAAGGATTTCCTCTTCGTTTGGATTTACTGGATATAATTTGCAAGGGTAATCAGAGATGAGGATGTTTTTGAGTGATGCATGTCCGATTTTTGTCGGGTTTTTTGAGGCTCCAACGACCGCGATGCTTTTGGGCTTGAAAAATGTCTCCAATGATTGGTTCATTCCATCATCCTCTCTTTCGTTTTTTGTTTTTCAGACATTTGCTTTTCTTTACTTAAACATACTGAAATATCATAGATATACTATTGTATATCTTTTTATATATATTTATTCATGATCTGAATAATCTCAGCACTCGAACGAGCCTGCCGGTACTCCTCCAAAGGCTCTTTATTCAACTCTAAGAAACGATGACCCCAAGTATAAATCCCAAGGATAGTAGTTGCCTGCGTCACCTCATCAAGAATATACAACGCTGCAGCAAACGCCTCCAGCGTGCTTAATTGATATGGTTTCCCATAATTCACCGGATTAGCAGCAAGCAAAAACGGTAAAGCACGAGGCGTCATCCGTGTCTCAAGAGATTGAAACATCTGCTCAGCGGTTTTCCAAGAACAATCCAACGCAACAAGACCATGATTCTGAGCAATAGCAACATCTTCACATGACAGGCTCTTTTCTGCAAACGGGTCAAGAAGAATCGCATGATAAGGTAACCTTCGAACATTTTTTTGAAGCATCGCAAACCCAAACCGATGCAATTTCTTTGCTGTACACTTCTTCGGATCATCCTGATCCGCATGGTACACAACAAGCTGAACCGGTTTTTTCATTTTGAAATCCTCACATCAAGCACCATATGATTCACCCTTGGAGCATATGATTTGATCTCATTAACCTTGAGTAATTCAACACAACGATCAAAACATCTCGCCACCTGTTCAATATGAGAAAGAGGCTGCTGTGGGATCAGTTCAAATGGCACAAGCTCATGATAATGAAGAATCCCCGTATGGTTTTTCAGACACGCAAAAGCAACCGGTAAAAAACCCTGAGGGTCTTGTAGATACCCAAGAACCACTCGATCTGCGCAATCCTTCGGTGCAATCTCTCGGTTATCACCGAAACGTGGTTCGACAATAGAGCTGGCATGATTCAACACCACATTTGCACATAAATAATCAAACGCGACCGGGTTGATTTCACAGGCGACTATTTTCTTTGGTTTGCTGTAGATCGCTATTGGAAGCGTAAAATATCCGATTCCTGCGAATAAATCAACCACGGTTTCATTCGGATCTGAGATGGTCGCCATCCGTCGTCGCTCCGCCATGTTCCCAGAGGAAAACATGATCTGCTGCGGATCAACCTTGAAACGAATACCATTCTCAGTATGGATTGTTTCAGTCTGATGCGAACCAAATATCACCTCAACAACAGGCGTTCGGTAGACCCCAGAAATCCCTCCTTTCTCATTCAACGTCGTCGTACAACCAAGCCCCTCAGCATACACTTTTCCAATGATCTCTTTGTACCGACTCAGCTCTTCAGGTAATTTAATTATCACAACAGAACCGATTTTTTCCCATTTACTTGGAAGATGATGGACCAACTCAGAAGGAATAAGCGATGATACAGTTTTTTTGATACTCTTGAAAGGGGTCTCTTGCATCTCCTTCTCTTACATAGTACTCCCCTATAAAACTTCATCCCTTTATCCTCCAACAAGTCTATGTACTCTGCACAGTATTCGCAGAATGAATGGCGGAGTTATTTCCTTATTCACCACGACAAAATCAAGACGAAATCATGCAGGAAATCACAGATGCACTAAGAAAAAAAAGGCAGTTTATCTTCGAATCAGGGACTGGCTCAGGGAAAACCATCTGTGTCCTTGCGGCAGCGCTCGCTTATGCATTAGAATATCATAAAAAAATCATCTATACGACACGAACCAATGCGCAACAACAGCAAGTAATCCATGAGCTTCGTGCCATACAAAAAAAGGCTCAGGATAAACGCATCTATGGCGTCGGGATGCAAGGTCGTGGAAACATGTGTCTGCTCACCCGTGACAACCCTGAGATCCAGAACGGCAACTCAGAGGAGCTATCAAGGTTCTGCTCCTATCAAAAAAAACTCGCAGTCTCAGAGAAAAAAAAAGGATGCCGCTACTATAGAAATTTCCTAGGTGAAAAAGACCGCGTTGAGACAATCATGGAATGGGCACAGAAGCACCTGCCGACCGCGGAGGAATTCACCGATGCCTGCGAAAAACAAGCAATCTGCCCCTATGAGACTAATAAACTCCTAGTCCATGACGCCCTGGTCGTCGTCGTCCCGTATGTCTATGTGTTTGACAAATCGATACGAATCAAGCTGTTCAACTGGCTATCCATCTCTGAAGACGATGTAATCCTTGTTGTCGACGAGGCACATAACCTCCCTGATTACCTCCGAGATCTATTTTCGGCGGAGTTGAGCACCTGGATGCTCAATAGCTGCCTCATGGAAGCAGACCAGTTTGGAAACCCCTCGCTTGCTGATGGACGAATCTCCGTGACCGCCTTTTGTAAAGAGCTTATGGATATCGTCACGGTCCTTCGTGATACCTACGTCTACGGAGTGCTTGAAGGAGGTATCCGAAGGATCAATCCAGAAAAAAACGACGCCCTTATTCCGTCTCATGAACTTGAAGTAGAAATCCTCTCACGGTTAAAAACTACCAGTAAGACATTGAGGGATATCATCAGCGACCTCTATGCATATGGAGAAAAAATCCAGGAATATAAACAAAAGGATGGAAAACTCCCCCGCTCCTATCTTCACAATCTTGGGGTGTTCCTTGGTTTTTGGACGACCATTGAGATGGACCAATACATCAAACTTATCGTCGATCAAGGTCAAGGAAAAAATCCGCGAGTAGAAGCCTTTTGCCTTGACCCATCTATCGGAACGGACATCCTCAAAGAGGTCCACTGCAGCATCCATATGTCTGGGACGCTCGAACCATTAGATGAATATCGTGACTCCCTTGGTCTACCATTGGAAACACGAATGGCATTGTATCCCTCACCATTCCCTCCTGAGAATCGGAAGATTTTTTTTGTTCGCGATGTTACCACACGATATGATGAGCTGATGAAAGATAAGACCATTGTACCTCAGATGTGGAAATACGTTAGTGAGATCTGTAACAGGTTTGAAAAAAACACCATGGTCTCCTTCCCCAGTTATAACACACTTGCGATGTTTCAGAAGAATGGGTATTTCGCGGAAATCCAACGCTGTTTGTATATCGAAGAACAACACATGTCACAATCCGAATTAATGGATTTGGTCACCGAGTTTAAATCCTGCGGGGATGGAAATAGGAATAGCGCTGCTCTTTTTACTGTCATGGGAGGACGTATCAGCGAAGGGATGGATTTCCCTGCAGAACAACTCGAAATAGCGGTGATCGTCGGCATCCCCTATCCAAAACCAACGGCACGCCAACGAGGTTTGCAGAACTATTATGATCAAAAGTTCGGGAAAGGATGGGAATACACCGTGCAAGCACCAGCTGCGCGCAAAATGCTCCAAGCAATTGGCCGTTTGATTCGTAATGAGAACGATCGAGGTGTCGCAGTCATACTCGATAAACGAGCAGCACGATTTCATCAATACATAAAAGAAATGCAGGAATCAAAAAATTTACTCATGGATATCAATCGTTTTATGAATCAACAAAGAAGTTAGAAAAAGTAGGAATTTCTTTAAGACACAACGATATTCGGAATACGACGATACGACGGTATCATTCATGTGATGGGTGAGGTGATCATTGGGTGGAACCAAGGAAACACGCGAAGCTCGTACTTGAGGATGGCTCTGTTTTTTCTGGATATTCTTTTGGTGCAATCGGCTCGGTCAGTGGTGAGGTTGTGTTCAACACGGGGATGGTTGGCTATCCTGAAACCCTGACAGACCCTTCCTATAAAGGACAGATCGTCACCATGACGTATCCTTTGATTGGGAACTATGGTGTCCCTGGAACCGAAAAAGAGGACGGTCTGTTACGGTTTTTCGAATCTGAAAAAATACAGGTCGAAGGAATCGTTATTTCAGACTATTCAGAACGGTTCTATCATTGGAACGCAAAGAAATCATTGTCAGCATGGCTTCAAGAATACGATATTCCAGGTATCTACGGGGTGGACACAAGGGCGCTAACAAAAAAATTACGAACAAAAGGTACACTTTTAGGGAAAATAATTCATGATCATCAAAAGAAATTCTTCTATGATCCCAACAAAGAAAATCTTGCTGCGACAGTCAGTGTCAAAGAACCGGTGACGTATAAAAAAGGAAAACGAACCATCCTGCTTGTTGATTGTGGGACAAAAAACAGCCTTATTCGAGCGTTCTTGAAGCGGAATTTCACAGTCAGGCGTGTCCCCTGGGATTACGACTTCACCGCAGAAACAGCTGATGGGATCGTCCTGTCAAATGGCCCCGGGGATCCAAAAAAATGTAAAGAAACAATTACCCATGTGACTGATGCTTTAGCAAGAGATATCCCTATTCTTGGTATATGTCTTGGCTCTCAAATCTTGGCGTTGGCCGCTGGTGCGAATACCTACAAACTCAAATATGGCCATCGAAGTCAGAATCAACCTTGTATGGAAGTCGGGACGAACCGATGTTACATCACCCCACAGAACCACGGGTACGCCGTGGATGCAGACACCTTACCACAGGATTGGCGTGAATGGTTCTACAATGGAAATGATCAGACGAATGAAGGTATAAAACACATCTCCAAACCATTCTTCGGAGCACAATTCCACCCAGAAGCATCCCCTGGCCCTGATGACACTGAGTTTTTATTCGACCTATTTGTGAGAGCGATGAAATGATTACTCAAAAGAAACCACAATGGAAAAAGATACTTCTGCTTGGGTCTGGTGCCATCCGCATTGGCCAGGCAGGGGAGTTTGACTACTCAGGTAGTCAAGCGATTAAAGCGATAAAAGACGAAGGAATAAAAACCATTTTAGTCAATCCGAATATTGCGACGATCCAAACCTCTGATCACCTTGCAGATAAAGTCTATTTTTTACCAGTGACTGCAGCGTTTGTCGAAAAAGTAATAGCGAAGGAACGACCAGATGGTATCCTTCTTGGTTTTGGTGGACAAACTGCGCTGAATGTTGGACTCGCGCTCGCGGAAACAGGTGTACTGAAAAAATATAACGTCGAGGTTCTCGGAACACCGATTCTCGCCATTCAGAACACGGAGGATCGAGAACAATTTGTGAAGAAAATAAAAGAAATAAACCTGAAAGTCCCAGTCAGCAAGGCAGTCACTACCGTTGATGATGCGATTCATGTCGCCGAAGAGATTGGATATCCGGTGATGTGCCGGATAGCATATGCTCTTGGTGGTCTTGGCTCTGGCGTCGCAGCAAATAAAAAAGAACTAGTAGAGCTGGTTAAAAAAGCGTTTTCATACACCCATCAAATCCTTATAGAGGAATATCTCGGAGGATGGAAAGAGCTCGAGTATGAGGTGGTACGGGATCGATATGATAACTGCATTGTAGTCTGTTCTATGGAGAATGTCGATCCTATGGGGATTCACACCGGGGAAAGCATTGTGACCGCTCCAGTACAGACCCTTACTGCATCTGAGAATTTCATGTTACGCTCCCTTTCTATTAAAGTCATCCGGCATCTTGGGATTATTGGTGAATGTAACATCCAATTCGCCTTAGACCCTCAATCAGAAGATTACCGAATCATCGAGGTGAACGCACGACTCAGTCGTAGTTCTGCGCTTGCATCAAAGGCAACAGGATATCCACTCGCGTTAATCGCTGCAAAACTGAGTCTTGGTTATGGGCTCCCCGAGATACAGAACATGATCACAGGGGAAACCTCTGCGTGTTTTGAACCAGCTCTTGATTATGTGGTTGTGAAATTTCCCCGGTGGGATTTACAGAAGTTCAGACGAGTAAGCATTCGTCTCGGCTCTGAGATGAAATCTGTCGGGGAGGTCATGGCCATCGGGAGGAGCTTTGAGGAAGCATTGCAGAAAGCAATTCGGATGCTTGATGTCGGAATCCATGGTCTTGTGGGAAACACCATGACGTTTTCCAATCTCGAAAGAGAGTTGAGAGAACCTTCCGATAAAAGGATGTTCGCGATTGTTGAAGCACTCAAGCAAGGATACTCACTTGAGCAAGTCGCGAAGATATCTAACGTGAATCCATGGTTCCTTTTCAAGATACAAAACATCATTGATGTCGAACACCAGCTGAAGAATTACAGTCTCTCTACGCTACCACCATCATTAATGAGAGAGGCGAAACAAAAAGGATTTTCCGATCAACAAATCGCTTTGCTTACGAAAAGCAGCGAATCTGATGTACGGAAACACCGGAAGAAACTTCATATCATTCCCAATATAAAACAGATTGATACCCTGGCCGCGGAGTACCCCGCGAAAACCAACTACCTCTATCTCACTTACAATGCAACAACTGATGACCTTGATGATGTCGACAAACATCAGGTGATTGTCCTCGGAGGCGGGGCGTACCGGATCGGCTCATCGGTAGAGTTTGACTGGTGCTGTGTGAACTCAGTCTCAACCTTACGGAAATTGAAATATCACACCATCATGATTAATTGTAACCCTGAGACCGTCAGCACTGATTACGATATCTGTGATAAACTATATTTTGATGAATTGACATTGGAGCGAGTCTTGGATATCTATGAAAAGGAAAAACCATTAGGAGTCATTATTTCGATGGGAGGTCAGATCCCCAATACCCTCGCGCTCCCATTATCGGAAGAGGGTGTTCCTGTCCTAGGGACCTCACCGCAAGATATCGACGTTGCAGAGGACCGTCATAAATTTTCCGCGTTATTAGACACTTTAAAGGTGGATCAACCACAATGGAAAGAACTCACAAGCTTAGAATCAGCCGAAGATTTTGCCAATAACGTAGGATACCCGGTGTTGGTACGACCAAGTTACGTCCTCAGCGGGGCCGCGATGAGTATCGCTCTTAGCAATAAAGAACTCCGTGAGTACCTCAAGAAAGCATCAGAGGTCAATAAAAAACACCCTGTCGTCATCAGTAAATTTATAACCGGAGCAAAAGAAATCGAAATTGACGCCGTCGCAGACCATGGGAAACTCTACTGTTATGCGATCTCCGAGCATGTTGAAAACGCAGGGGTTCATTCCGGTGATGCCACCATCGTGCTTCCCCCACAACGAACATATTTAGAGACGATGCGGCGGGTCAAGACCATCACGAAAAGCATCGCAGCCTCATTACAGATCACTGGGCCGTTCAACATCCAGTTTATCGCAAAAGACAACGATGTGAAAGTCATCGAATGCAATCTGCGCGCATCACGGAGTTTCCCATTTGTATCCAAAGTTTTTAAGATTAATTTTATTGACCTTGCGACCAAAATTATTATGGGGAAACGTGCCCCTCGTATTGACCGATCTGCTTTTGATTTGGACTATGTCGGTGTCAAAGCATCTCAGTTTTCTTTCACACGATTGAAAGGATCAGACCCGATTCTTGGCGTCGAAATGGTATCAACCGGCGAAGTTGCTTGTCTTGGTGATGATTTCAATGAAGCATTCCTGAAAAGTTTACTCTCCGTTGATTTCATGATCCCAAAAAAAACTATTCTTTTATCGACGGGACCCGTCGATAGCAAAGCAGATTTCCTATCCAGTACCACACTATTGGAGGCGATGGGATATCGTTTCTATGCAACGAGAGGAACCGCTGATTTCATGAAGGAAAATGGCATCACTGCGGAAGTCTTATACTGGCCGTCAGAGGAAAAAGAACCGAACACACTCACCTACATCGCTGAAGGAAAAATCGATTTAGTGATTAACATCCCCAAAAACATCGAAAAAGAAGAACTTGAGAACGATTATCAGATTCGTCGCAAAGCAGTTGATTTTAATGTTCCTTTGATCACAAACCTTCAACTTGCGAAACGCTTCGTCGAAGCGCTCTCTCGAACATCCCTGGATGACCTCAAAATAAAAAGCTGGAATGAATACGTCTAAGGAACTTCGGTTTCTCGGGGAAGGAGGTCAGGGATTCCATCGGTGATTGGGAATGTACTCTGACAATGAGCGCAGATAAAAGAACCAGAAAGAATGTCTCCTTTTTCCTCTTTTTCGACAGAAAGAACAAGCTCTCCCTTGCAGGTCGGGCAGCAGAGTATTTTGATGATTTCTCTTTTCATGGCACTTTCCTTAATCAGTATTCACCTAAAAAGATTGCTCGCTTTTTTCCCGCATCTGAATCATATACAAATGTCCAATCTTCATCGGTGAGTTTCTTAGCATCCTGGATCATCTGCAGGTAGTTTTTCACCTGGGAGTCCATCAGGTCTGCTTGGTGAAGAATACAGGCTTCCAAGAGTTTCGGTAGCTTTGGGGAACCCCACTCGTATTTCCCATGATGACTCAGGATGAGATGGATCAGTTGGTGTTCTAATTCCGTCGAGAACTCTTCTCCGTTCGTTCTGAGTTCCTGGATTTTCTCTCTGATCCATTGTTCCCCGATCACGATATGGCCGATGAAGTTACCTTCATCGCTGATATCAATAGCAGCAGCGTAGGTGTACTCCTTAAGTTTTCCGACATCATGCAACAATGCGCCAGACAACAGGAGATCCTTATTGACAGATGGGTACATTTCAGAGATATTCTGACAGAGACGGATCACGCCAACAGTATGTTCGAGGTTTCCCCCGATATAATTATGGTGTCGCGAGATCGCAGAGGGAGAATGCAAATACATCTTGACGAACTCTGGGTCATTGAAAAAGGATGCAAGAAGGTTTTTCAGTGCTTCATTCTGGATGTTTTTTAGTTCCTTTTTAATAATTTCATGGAGCTCTTCGATGCGTTCTTCAGGCAATGCTGGAAGAAAATCTGTGACATCGTATTCATTGGGAGCACATTTTCGTACTCCACCGGTGTTTTCATTCACCGAGATTTGCAGTCTGTCCTCATAGTTTTCAACCATGCCNNCCCACCCCAGTACTTGACGCTGATCTCACCAGTTTTATCGGTTGCAAGGAACTCGAAAAACATACCACGTTTGTAGGGTCGTTGTGCTTTTTTTAGTTTCACAGCGAAAAAATCGTTGATTGCATCGCCATCTCGCAGGTTTTCAATGTATTGTTCTTTTTTCCTTTTTCCCGTATCGGTTTTTATGATTGTTTGTTCCTCTTTTTTCTTGTCGTATTGGTAGATATCCACCATTATGGTAACCTCCCATGACTTCTTCCTTGATATTGTTTAGAGTTTATAGGTTTTTCCCTCTTTGACCGTGATGGTTTTACTGGGGAGTTTTTTGAATAACATGGGATGTTCTGTGTGGATCGGGTAGAGTTTCTTTGGATGTACTGTTTTGATGAGTTCTTTGAGATCGTCACCATTGATATGTCCCGAGCAATGGGATTGGAAGAATTCAATGTCGAAATGTCTCAGCCAGTTTTTCATCCGGTCATATGAGATTTCCATTTCTTCGTTGAAGGGCTCGGAGAGAGAGTGAATGTACAGTCCTTTTTTTGGTTTCAGATCGATAAGGTCTGAGAAATACCAGAAGTTCAACACTATCATGTATCTAGAGGGATTCTTTATGATGTCTGCCGCGGTGATGATGTTTTTGTAGTGTAATCGTTTTTTGATATAGGTATCGGTGTAATCCTCGTTGATGTACGTCCCGGTGAGCCGTTTTGGTTTTAACAGGGCAATATGTTGATCTGTTATTGGTGGTACTTGGAGTTTTTTATCCTGAGAATATTGTTCGAGGAAACAGGCGTGTTTGAAGTTAATCGCAAGGATTTTTCCAAGATCTGTTGCTATTTTGTAAAACGTCGTGAAGCGGTCTACGTCTTTGAAATTAAAATCAACAATTGAAAGAGTTTTGCATTGTTGTATTTTCTTTTTTGAGTCATGGTAGATTTTCTGTTCAGATTCATTGGTCTTCTTTTTATCGATCCTGGTTCCTTCGGTAATCATGGCAACTGGTTTGGCTTGCTGAGCTGCTTGGATAAAATCATCGGTCATGTCTGCATGTAATCCATGCATACGGAGGTCACCTGTGTAAATAAGTGATCCTTCGGACGTGTAAATCAGAAACCCATAAGCCCCTGGAACGGAATGATCCACATGGAATGGTTCAACTTCAATCGGACCTATCTTGAATTTTTTTCCAGTAGTAAATGTATTAAATTTTCGTATCACCGGTGGTATCTTACATCCGGAACGATAGAGCGGTCTAATCCGGAAGTCAATGACTTCGTTCTCGAGGTCCCTGGTGGTTTGCTCTGCGACTGCGTTGATAATTCGTTTACAGGTTTCTCCACAATAGATAGGGATGTCCTTATGTAAAAACGATATATAGTTCGCATGGTCCGCATGCGCGTGGGATAATACAACACCCGAGACCGTTGGGTCTTCCGATTTTCTTCCATGATGTTCAAGGAGATCAGATCGATAGATTCCAGCGATATCAGGGATTAAACCCATTTCTAGAAAGTCTCCAATACCATTGGCAGTTCGAGGGTTGAGGAACTCTTCAAAATACTGACCCCTTCGTTTAAAACTCATCCCGAAATCAAGAAAGATTTTCGTCCCATGGTCATCGAGCAGGATTTTGTTCCCCCCGATTTCATTAACACCACCATAGAACGTTACGTTGACCATTTCTGCTCCCCGTTTACAATCTCACAAATATAGAGTAGTATACATAAACATTTGGACAAAGAAATGAAAAGAAGAAAAAAGGAAAGTGTCTATTCGATGCTGACCTTAAACCCACCGTAATCCTTTTTCTTTTCTTTTTTATCGAGAACGATATCTAGGATTCCGTTCTTGTAGGTCGCCTTTGTTGATTTTGTTTTCACGTTGCAAGGAAGGTCGATACGTTTGTGATATTTTCGTTTCGGTGAGTCCACCTTGATTTCCAGGGTGTCTTCAGACGCGATGAGGTCGATATCCTCTCTTTCGACCCCTGGTATTTCGACGGTAATGGCCACATCGTTTTCTCCTTCGATGATATCGGTAAGCGGTTCGATTTCATCGGAGATGCTGGGGACTCCCTCAGGGGATCGTACTGATCGGTTCCCGAAATCCGCGATCTGGGGTTTCCCATCAGGTCCAAACTCGATTTTATAGCCATGTACAATGGGTTTGCCTGGTTGGGCGTTCGTAAACATTTTCATCATTTCTTCTGCCATTTTCTTGATATCATCCATGACTTTGTCATCATTGAAGATATCTTTTATCCTGTTATCATTAAAGATATCCCGGAAGATATCATCGTCTCCTCGGAAGGGATCATGTGGGTTTTTCTTTTTTTCGTGATTTTCATCATCAAAAGGATTCATAGGTCACTACCCCCTTTTTTACTTCTTTTCGATATACTACTTAGTAGAACTCCTATTTATATGTTTCTCCTGAATCTTCGAGTTCCCTTTCGACTTCCTCCAGGAGAAGCTTGGCTCTTTTGCTTAATTTCTTTGGTGTGGTCACTTGGATGAGTACATAAAGGTCGCCGTAGCCTAATCCCTGTATTTTAGGCATTCCACTGCCTTTGAGCTTAACGAGAGTCCCATTTTCTGTTCCTTCAGGGATTTTTAGTTTTTCCTTCCCCCGTAAAGTGTCTACTGAGAGAGATGCCCCTAAGGCTGCTTGGGGAAAGGAGATGTTGAGTTTCCGGTAGAGGTCCACCCCTCGTCGTTCAAAGATGGGGTGCTGCTTCATGTGGACCACCACGTACAGGTCACCACTCTGCGTCGCACCGTTGGGATGTTCTCCTTGACCTGCGAGCCGGAGGTGCGCTCCATCGTCGATCCCTTTTGGGATTTGTACCTCGATTTTCCTGGTTTTCTGCTGGGTGCCTCGTCCCCTGCAGGTAGGACATGGGTCTTCAATGATCATCCCTTGACCTCGACATTTCGAACACGTGGTAATCTGGGTGAACATTCCAAATGCGGTTCGTCTGGATACTTGCATCTGTCCGGAGCCTCTACAGGTTGGGCATTGTTTCGGGCTTGTACCAGGGCGTGATCCTGTTCCTTGGCATGTTTCACAAAGTTCTGTTCGTGGGACTTCCAGTTCGGTGTTCATTCCCCTGTACGCGTCATCGAGGCTTATTTCGATATCATAGCGGATGTCACTTCCTCGTTGGGCACGGGGACGTTCGTTAAATCCGCCTCTCCGTCCAAAGAATTGTTCGAAGATATCGTTAAAATCAAATCCCGTTCCTCGGAAAATATCACCGAAATCGGTGGTTCGGAAGATATCCTCTTTGGTGTATTGCTGGTCGATTCCCGCATGCCCGTGTTGGTCGTACATCTTGCGTTTTTCGTCATCGTAGAGGACCGCGTACGCTTCAGAAATTTCCTTGAATTTTTCTTCCGCGCCTTTTTCTTTGTTTTTATCTGGATGGTATTTCAGCGCAAGTTTCCGGTACGCTTTCTTGATATCATCTTTCGTAGCAGAATGATCAAGACCAAGGATGTCGTAGTAATCTTTCTTTTCCATAGAACTAGCGACTATACATTCAAAAGGGGTATTTCTTTTTTATTATGAGCCTGTCACATCTTTTCGATTTAGAGGAGTACTCGAACGAGCTGAAGAAGAATGTCTCCGAGGATGAACGACACAATGAATCCAATAAGCAATGGGATCATAAAGGGAATCTTTGGAGTCACCCAGATTTCTGTGATCCCCTGTTTTTCGAATTCTGCAAGCTCTTCATCAACGTCGAATTTCTTTGGCATGTACATGAGTTTTCTTTTTCCGTCCTTTATCTTTTCCAGTGGCCAGACGAATTTTTGTTTTGCTTTCTCAACCGAGATGACGTAGCCTAGGAGACAGTGAGGGAACTGGAGGTTCCGCTTCCCGATATTGTAGATCAGAAGACTGATTGGTATGAGGAGGAACAAGATGGTTGCGTTCGCAAAGATGATCCAGGAGCCTGGCATAAACGATTTCCAAATCGGGAGTTGTTCACTGAACAGCGTTGGTTGGATGGGGACAAGGATTGCTAATGCCATGAGTGCTTTGGCATCAGCACCACCGAACAGTAACCTCATTTGGAAGAAGAGATACATCAGTGCGATCATGATAGGGATGAAAACGAGGTACCAGATATTAGGGAATCCTCCATCCAGATATTGGATGATGAGGAGGATGGCTCCTACGATAGCCATGATAACCCAGAGGATGTTTGGTGCCCTTCGTGTTTTGATATCGGTATAAGAGGCGTAAGAGAGAAGAAGTGTTCCTGTTATCAATCGAACAGCGTTCAAGAGTGTGACATCAACCATCATAGACACTGGTAATAGAAAAGAACATATTAAGGTAATTGCTTTCTCTTTCGAATAAGAAGGATGTAGCATATGTTTGAGGATTTGAAAGGATCCGGGTTGTTGATTCATCATTGGGATACCGATGGGATTTGCTCTGCCCGGCTCTTACTTGAAAAACTCCCAAAAGATATTGTAAATAAGACGCCGGTGCTTGGGAATTATTTTCTGACTAGCGAAGAACTCTCCGAGTACTCATCGTATGATTTTGTCATTGTTGTTGATATGGCGTTGCCTGAGGAGAATATTCTTCGGTTAGCAAAACAGGCGAAAGTCCTGATTTTTGATCATCATCTGCAACAGCCGATTCCTGGGGTGTTTCATCAGAATCCGATCGGACAAGGGAAAGATCCGTTATTGTATCCTTCTGCAAGCTGGATTGTGAACGAATACCTTGGGAATCCAGTGAACATGTTTGCGTTACTTGGGATCGTTGGTGATTATGAGAAACGTATTCAAACAAACAAAACATTCTATGGATTGATTACTGATTTTTGTACAAAACAGCATTTATCCTTTGATGATCTTTTAATGATGGTGTATTTACTTGATTCAAACTATAAGGTTGGTGACCGTAAGGCAGTTGAAGAAACACCACGTCTCCTTTTAGAATACACAGATACGCAAAGGATCCTGCAAAATATACGATGGAAGAATAATCTTACACTGCTTGAAAAAGAAATAGCGAAATACATCGATGCACCTTCTGAAACAAAAGAACATGTTCTTTTGAAACGGATTCATACAAAGTTTAATATCATTTCAACGGTGACGCGGAAAATTGCTTGGAACTTGGGAAAAGATACGGTGGTGGTTAACACCGGGTTTTTCAACGATAGGGATCAGATTTACGTCCGGAGTGGCAAAGATTTGCAACCGTTGATACAGCAAGGGAAGATGCTTGGGTACCGCTGTGGTGGGAAAAAAGAGGTTCTTGGTGCAGTGGTTCCAAAAGAAAGATCAGAGTCGTTTGTACGGGAGATAGTAAGGTTTCTGTCTCCTTAATATTTAACAAAAATAATGATTTTTTCAATCTTATTATGATTATATTTTATCTATAATATCGTTAGACGTTCTCAATGGTGTATGACCCTAGTATTGAATTTGTAGGTACGTGTCTGAAGGTTACTGTCACTTTCCCTCTCAGAATCTGATCGGTTTGCAAATATATTATATCACCTGCATTGACAGCCCCCGTTTTTGTAAGGTAGGCAAAACCGGTTTCATTGGTAAAAGTTATGTTAATATCGTTCCAATTTGTGTCAACATCAGCTGTTGCTACGGTAATTGTTTTTTCGGATAAGGATGGTGTAAAGGAAATAACAGGAGTTGCAGTTTTTTGTTCCCCGATCATCCCTGTAAAATAAGCGTATGCTACTGCAGCCATTGCGACAGTTATTGCAACCATGATGATTACACCGATGACTGCTGAAACTGCTTTTTCGCTGGGTTTTTTTCTTCTGTGGATTTTCATATGTTCCTCATCCCCATTTTTTCTTTGCTATGTTGCATTTTAATCTATGCTTAATTTTTTATTTTGAAAGATGAAAAAATAAAAGAAAAAAGATACAAGGTGTTCAAACGTTTATGGTCCACGTTCCTAGTAATGAGTTAGTTGGGGTGTATCGTAGAGTAACCAGCACATTACCTGTTTTAGTTCCCCAA
>JAFNFT010000023.1 GCA_017885605.1 Methanobacteriota archaeon
AGTTTTTTGAGTTGTTCAATCGCTTCATCTTCCGTTGCAAAAAGAAATTTTTCTTTGCCGGTATCCAGACAATACAGCATGTTTTCGATTTTCAGACCTTTGATGATTTGTTCTGAACATGCTTTGTTTGCCACTGGTGATTCCAATTCCCCTTTCTTATCTGTTGATAACGAGGCATGATCAGGTTGATCCGTTAAAATATTTTTCATTTCATCCACCTCACACGGATGATACATTCGCATCGACGTATAAATATTTATGGTCCTTAATTTTTATTATTTTAATGGTTTGCGATTCTCAATAGAAGAACCTATTTATAGCGATACTTTTTTACGTGCGTTGAACACTATGCATGACCGGTTCTACATTCGTTTGCTATCTTCGCTGTATANNCTCAACGTTTTTTATCCGAGCGAGTTTTGGAATCATGCTCGCAACACTTCCTATTTATCTGAATATCACCTCAGGATATATCGGCTATGGTATTGTATCAGCCGCATCCCCGCTCTTCGAGATGGGAACAGTATTATTTATCGGGGCGGTAGTAGACCGTTATGGGAGAAAAATCGTATTATTATCAGGTCTACTCACCGCAGCATTCCTTCTTTTTCTTCTTTCCATGACAAAAAACCTCTATCTAATCTTTTGTATCAATGCAGCTCATGGGATGGCTGCCGGTGCCATTCTTGTCTCATCGTTAGCACTGTTAACCGACTATGCACCAGAGCATAGAAGAGGCCGGGAAATGGGTGCATTCGACGCATTCAATATGCTTGGATGGGTTGTCGGTTATGCTTTAGGAGCTCTCTTCCTTGAGTTTTTCAAAGGTTCTCTCGAGCACACATTCCTTATTGCTGGGGTAATGGCGTTATTTGGGTGTGTGTACTGTTTTTTAAATGTCACAGAGCCAAAGAAATACGATGTTCTTAGTCAGAAAATAAGATTCAATACGATTATAGGGGTGCTCAAACAACGTTCCATTATCCTGCTCACACTCCCCTGGTTCGTTGTGTTTATGATCATCGGGGCGGTTATGACGTTCTTAACTGTCTCGACTGCCCAGGGCGGGATACTTACGATTTCACCGCTCCTTCTCTCAGGAATCATCTGTGGAGCAGGAGTAGTACTCATCACAACACAGGTCATTTATGGGCGGCTTTCTGATAAGTACGGACGGTTACCAATTATGATCGTTGGTACGATAGGATTTGTCGGCGTGATGACAGTGATTGGAATCGGGTACGGTCTCGCCCCGACACCCAATGGTGAAGATGTGAAAAACAGCATTATTCAATTTTGGCCGCTTATTGGGATTTTCGGGTTCATGGCTCTAGCGTTCGGACCATCTGCACTTTCGTCACTTGCAGATGAGGCACACGAGACAACACGCGGGGTCACCATGGCAGTCTATAGTATCGTCATCAGCGCGGGGATGTTTGTTGGGGTCCCAGCCGTTGCCGCAATCTTTGATCGATATGGGGGACCTGGTGTGCTGTTCTTCATGATCGGATGCGCAATCGCAATGCTCTTGCTTATGATTGCTCGCTATATGCAACTGAAACACCGCAAAAAACAAACATGAGACCAAAAAAAAAGTAATAGAAGTGAATGCCTCAGATGACTTTTGATGAAGTAATCTTTCTAGTGCTATCAAAAAGCGTTTTGAAGAATAGTCAGCACATCGTTTTTCCCTAGTTTTTTGAATTTTCCAATGTCTCCATGCATGACCGTTTTTTCAGCCATTTTCGCAAGAGCGTTTTGCTTTACCCCGACAGCCCGGAGCGTTTGTGGCATACCAAGAGTAGTAAAAAATTCCTTGGTTTTTTCTATTCCTTTCTTTGCCACGACCATTTCATCTGTACCTTTTATCTGCCAGACATTCCGAGCGTATTCAACGAATTTATCCTTGGTTTCTTCATTGAAAACATACTCCATCCAACAAGGTGTCAAAATTGCTAAACCAACTCCATGGGTCACATCATAGGCTGCACTTAATGCATGTTCAATCCCGTGCGTCGCCCAATCACTTACCCGCCCGTACCCAAGAAGACCGTTGAGAGCGATGCTGCTTGTCCACATCAACTGTGCCCGTGCTTCGTAATTTGAAGGTTCAGCTAATGCAAGAGGGCCATAGTATATACAGGTTTTTAAAAGGCTTTCAGCCATCCTGTTTTGAACAAACGCATCCTTGGTCGGGCTAAAATATTGCTCAAGGATATGACTAAAAATATCAATCGTCCCCGCTGCTGTCTGATGTTGTGGTACCAAGAACGTATAAGTGGGATCAAGAATAGAAAACCTTGGTCGCAGAACATCATGATGAATAGCAAGTTTTTCTATTGTCTCCTCATTGGAAATCACGGCATTCCCATTCATCTCAGAACCTGTTCCAGCGACCGTCAGAACCGTCCCGATTGGAAGCGCTTTTTTCACTGAAGAATCTCCTAAAAGAAACAGATCCCACGGATCTCCATCATGATAAAAACCAGTCGCTATCGTCTTGGCACAATCAATGACACTCCCACCACCGACAGCCACAATGCATTCAATATCATGTTCCCTGCAGAGCGAAACCCCTTGGCGCACGAGAGAAATCCTTGGGTTAGGCTGCACTCCCGAAAGCTCATGAAAGATAACGTTATTTTTTATGAAAATATCTGTAACTGAATCATATAACCCGGTTTTTTTTATACTCCCTTGACCATAGACAAACAGAATTCTTTGCCCATACTGCTTGAGCTCTTCCCCAAGATGCTCAATTGTATTTCTCCCAAAAAGGATTTTTGTTGGAACCATATAAGTAAAATCAAGCATACGTCCACCTCTGCACGAGCGTTAATGATTTTGCCAGATTTAAAGATTGGTGAAAAATGGCTAACTAAAAGAAAAATTAGCTTATGGTTTTTTGACTCGAAAAAAGAAGTTTTAGGGCGAAGAACGCAAGCATTGTCCCAAGGAAGATCCCAATGATCGCTGAAACTTTTTCAAACAATGACATGCTAATAGAGCTTTGAATCACATAGACACACAAAAGAATCGTACCTGCTCCTATGATGTATTTGATGTTTTTGTCTATTTTTCCGATGGCATGCGATGGAGTCTTTTTATGTATCTCCCGATATTCTTGACAAGTGTCACAGTACCAGTTGTTATTCACCGGGTTTAATCGTAAGGCTGAGAAACATTCTGAGCAGTGGGGATGATGATAGGCAGATAGTTTCGTTTTTGTTTTTCCTGTTTTTTTATACAAATGAGATCCCATACTTCGTTTGAATAACAAAGGACTGACGAAACAACTGGTGAAGATAAGAAACAGGGTCGCTGTTTGTATTTGATTGGCGAGAAAACCAGTAGGGTCGCCAAATATACCTCTTTCAATGCCAGTTGATACAATAATTAAAGCGACTCCCATCACGGGCATCATACCAAATCCGACACTGATTGCTTCTCTGCGTTTAAACCCGGCAATTCGTGCACCAAAGGCACTGCCTAGGAAGTTACCGAGCATCGCAAAGACGATAAACGCAACACAGAAGATAAGAATAGACATCATCTGATTTGATTGGAAAAGTTTTAAAAAGTTAAAACTTGCCCCGACCCATACGAAAAAGAGGGGGACAAAAAATGCATATCCAATGGTTTTAATGTAATCAGCGACCATACCTGCTTGTGGTGTTTTTTTGATAAAGATACCAGCGATAAATGCTCCGATTATCGCTGTTAATCCCATGTTCTCCGCAAACGCTGCAAATAAAAAACAAATACCTAAACCAATCGTAAGAACAATAATAGGGGCATGACGTTTTGTATTCTTTCTTGATGTATACCGGACGACAAAAAAACCAATAAGGATTGTGAGGATAAAAAAGAGAGAGATTTGTAAAAGAAGAATAAGGGAGTTACCAACTCCAAACACCAAAGCAAAAAACACCATAGCGAGGACATCATTGACAACTAGTGCTGTACGTAATGTGAGTCCGACACGAGACGATAATAAATCCATATCTGATAAAACTCTGATAGCAATGGTTGTTGATGTTGCTAAAAAAATTGTTCCTATCGCCATACTTTGAATAAGAGACAAATGAAACATAGTACCTACAAAGCATCCAAAAAGAAAAGGGGTAATGACACCAAAAATGCCGACGCCTAACCCTGCTTTCTTTGTTTTTTTTAAATCACTTAGATTTGTCTCAAGACCAGCAATAAATAAGAGGAACACAGCACCGATAAAGGCGATCTGTTTAAACTCAGGGGTTGTTAAATCAAGATTGAATTGAAAAAGTTGTGTATTTAACATGGAGATCGATGATCCTGAGAAGAGTCCGATAACACAAGGACCAAGGAGGACTCCTGCAAGGATTTCTCCAATAACGCCCGGCTGCTTTATTTTTTCGAATATGAAGCTGAAAACCTTAGCAAAAATAATCGCTAATGTAATTTCAAGCAGCATAGAGCAAGCATCCCATTAATTGTATAACGTATCGAAAACGCGTATATAAAAGCATGCGATTTGTTCCTCAGAGGTTTTAAATATTCTAAGATGAATTCGTTCCGAGAGAAGATGTGTGAGAAAGAAAAATTTATGAGTAAATTCTATGAGACAAAAGTAAAGGACATTATGCTGACTACGAAATCTGAGATCCTCCGTGTCGAAGAGACCGCTGATGTTGCACACGTGCTCACCATCTTGCTTAATAAGGATCATGTGTGGGTGATGGATAGCACTGAACCAACACAGCTCATTGGTGTTATTACTCAATCTGATACAATTGCGTTTTTTTCTCCACCGTTAACCTCAGCCCAATCCTTTGAAAGCCCAGATGCTCGATCGCTTCAATTTGGAGTTATGCTCACCGCTGAAGAGATTATGTCAAAAAAACCAGTCACGATATCTCCCGATGAAACAATCAGAGATATCATCGTGAAAATGAAAGAGCAGAAAATCAAACAACTCCCGGTTGTCGATGAAAATGATCAATTCATTGGTGAAATTTGTTTGAATCATCTTATAAAGGAATATTCGAAACATATGGTTCAAAATTTAAAAACGTAAATAACCACAACAATCAAAATACCATTTTATATAACGCGACTAGCTTCTCGAAAGTTTTATAACGGCTCGCTATATATTATCATCTTATAGGGGATTTTATATGAAGAAACGAATCATAGGAATATTAAGTGTATTTATCGTAATGCTGATGATGAATGTCCTCCCAGTAAAAGGATATTCCAACGAAATGAAAAATACAAATACGGTACCTACCCAAGCGGATTTCGACAATACAACCCTCCCGTTGGGACCAGATTGGTATCATAAACCGACCAGTTACGCACAGTTAGTCGGATGGTATCAAGCACTCGAACAGCAATACCCACAGTTCATTGAGGTTTTCAAAGCAAATGAACTGTATGGGACCGGAACGATTAGCGGTGGATACGATGATTATTATGTGAGAATCACCAATGAGTCCCTTGGCTTGCATAAACCCGAGGTTCTATTCCTGGGTAATCCACACGGGGATGAAACCGTAGGTACTATCGGAGCGTACTGGTTTACCGATTGGCTCATGCGGATGGCATATACTGATGAGCCGTCTCCTTACTATTCGAAAGATTGGTTACAATGGATTATTGACAACAGAGAAATCTACATTGAAGTATCCCATAATCCTTACGGATTTGACCATGGAGACCGCTATGATGCGAATAGTTGGGATCTCAATAGGGAAGCAGATATGGACGGCCCCGGATATCCAACCGGCGGTATCTGGGCGAGTGTTAATGGAAAGACGCTCGTTGCGTTTGTCGACAATCATACCATTCGATTAGGAATGGATTTCCATGGAGGAGCACGAGAGCTTCTTTACCCCTGGGGTTCTACCCATGCGTCTATCACGGCCATCAGCCCCATAACCGGATATTCCTATACGTATGCGCCCCCTGATTTCTACTTTTTTGATGCATCAAGCCTCAGGTTAGGTGATTTTATAGGTGATTATGGCGGAAATTTTGACAAATATAGCGTCGGCACGATCCCACAGACCGTTGGGTATGTTGTTGAAGGAGGAATGGGCCCATGGGCATATGGAGCAGACATTATAAAAAATCCAGTAGAAGCCCCCTATGTTGATTATGGGACTTATCCAGGAGCAGGATTACTGTGGCTCTCCCCGGAAATGTCCGATATCAAAGACCCCTCAGAATCTACCTTTGGAAATGATACAACTGCCCGATTCGGAGCCGAAGTACGCCGCATCATCTTACATCAAACAGATCTGGCACAACCGTACATTCGATATCAACCAGGAACCGTCGAGGATGACAGCGTTATCTTCCTTGGGAATTCAGTAAACATCAGCTGGCAGGTGAATGGAAGCATGGTTGTCGATCATACCTATATCCAATGGGGAACAAACCCAGATCCAATCAACCATTCAGACTTCACCACCACCGATTACAATGAGCACGAAGGGGATTACATCGGTGGTACCGGTTGGGATAATGCGAACAGTGGGCAGACCACTGGTGTCACCTATACACAAAAAATCATACCAACTTCAGCAGGGAGTTACTATTTTGTCGTGAAAGCCCAAGTCGATCAAAAGTACGCAAGTGTTCTTCGTCCTGATGTATACCATGATAACCCGTACATGCGCTTGATTAAAGAGCGAACCAATGCAACCTATCACGAGGATCTTCAAGGCACCGATGGAACAGAGGTGATTAATGGACAGTTATGGTGGTATAGTCCAATTATTCATGTGACCATAACCCCGGAAAACAGTCCTCCGAATAAACCAAATACGCCCAGTGGACCAGCAAAAGGGAAACCAGGATCTCTCTATCTATATCGAACAAGCACCGTTGACTCGGAAGGGGATGCGGTGTATTACATGTGGGACTGGGGCGACGGGAACATTAGCGGATGGCTCGGACCGTTTGCTTCGGGAGCGCAGGCAAGCGCTCAGAAATCTTGGAGTGTCAAAGGAACATACAGCGTGAAAGTAAAAGCAAAAGATATCTATGGCGGCGAGAGCGACTGGTCAGATCCCTTATCCATCACGATGCCAAAGGACAGTTCCTACCAAAACCATTTCCTGTTCCTGCAGATTCTTCAGCATCTCTTCGAGCGATTTCCACATTCGTTTCCAATACTACGACAACTAGTGGGGCAATAAACACCCCCGTTTTCTTTTCTTTTTTCAATATACATGAAAACATAAATTTACGATTTTTAGAATTTGTTTTTTAAGAAGAAAAAAAAGGTTCACATCAACTCAGTCTTTGATTTAGGGAATTTACGTCAAAATGACGTACCATAATTCCCGCACCGGGATTTCATCGTGTAAATGACGTTACATTTCAATGAGTCTTATCTGTAAAGGATAAAGTAAAAAGTGATTTCTTCGAATCGCATTTCTAATATTCATCCCCAATTTTAAGTGATTTTTCTTATGGGCTTTTCACCTTCGCACCATAATCCCTTCTGGGGAATTAATTAGCCTTATCTTTCATTTTTAGATTTTTATCGTTTCCAAACATTTAAATAAAATCACGAGATTATAAAATCAAAATAATAGGGGCTGAAAGGAAATTATGCGAACGAATCTATTAAAAAAAGGAGTAGTTTTAGGAATATTACTGCTTTTTATAGGAATAAGCACAGTACCAAGCAGTGGATCTCATTTTACGACAACCCCTCAAGAAACGAAAACAAGCATAAATCAAACGGTATCCACAGGAGTCACCGAAGTCTGGGTTGACGATGATTATTATAACGGAGGGGATAACGACGGTCACCTATGGGGATATGATGCGTTTGACATCATCCAAGATGGCATTGACCATGTTGAAAATTTCGGGATCATACATGTGAAAGAAGGAATTTACGATATCTTCGTCATTGAAGACAGATTTTCCCTTCAGCTCATCGGAGAGGATGAACCAATCGTGACCGGGTATCAACTCGTCTACGACACCACCTATTCAGCGTACGCTTATAATGTGATCTTTGTGAATAACTCCTACAATATTCATCTAGACGGATTTCATATTGTCGGAACAAATCCGACACCAACCGATCGTGATTTCACCATTTTCTATCAAAATTCAAATGGTGAGATACAAAACTGTACTATTGATGCAAACAGCATAGGAAATATGAATGGTATCGCGATGCGCGCAATAATCGAATCATCGGTAACACTCTCCCACTGTCTACTAAAGGATTACGGGAGAGTCGCGGTATACGCAAAAACAGCAACGATCCTCAGCGTGCTGAATTGCACCCTGATAGGCCAGGTGTACACTCAGTACAACTGGGTCAGTTACGGAATCGAAATCGAGGGAATCGATAACCCCTGCCTAGGAATACTGAAAGGAAACGACATCTCTAATCACGATAACACCCAGACTGCTGCATGGAGCTCCGCGGGGATCATTGTTGATAATTGGAGGTACTATGGACCAGACTACAACTGCAAGAACAGCACGGTTCAGATGGAGAACAATCACATTCATGACAATATGCACGGCGTTCAAATAGTACCAAATGAAAATATACAAATGATATACAACGAACTCTATGGAAACCGATATGGCGCCATCAGCGATCCCTGGTTTGATGGTTCAATCTATCATAATGTCCCCTTACAAGCACGCATGAATTGGTGGGGGGATCCCACCGGTCCATATCAACCATCAGAAAACCCAAGTGGACAGGGTGATGAACTATATGGTGACGTCCTGTTTAACCCCTGGATCACAGATATAGCACCGAATCTGACCTGCAAAGGATCCTTACAATGGGAAAATGTCCCAGCTGGAGGAACAGTCACCGGGAGTTTCACTGTTGAAAACACCGGATATTTGTATTCAGAGCTCTCATGGAAAGTCGATGAAAAACCCTCCTGGGGCGAGTGGACGATAACCCCTGAGAATGGCACAGGTCTTAGCCCTGGAATGGCCCAGATAACTGTTCAAGTCACAGTCATCGCTCCGCAAAACAAGAACAAAGAATTTACCGGAAAGTTGAAAATAATAAATACTGAAGATCCAAATGACTACGGTGAAATAGATATCTCGCTGATAACACCAACAATTAAATCAGGTAATTTCAATTTTCCGATAATGAAATGGTTGCATGAGCGATTCCCGTATGCGTTCCCAATCCTACGACATCTGATGGGATACTAAAAACCTCTTCCTTTTCTCTCTCTTTTTTTTATTGTCTCCAAACATTTATATTATCCTTCCGACTAATACATCCTCTAATGTAATTTTATTAAGGGGAAAACGAAGAAACCATGAGAAACAAAATCATCGGAATCACTCTTTGTATGCTGTTGATACTGACAACCATTCCTGCTGTGAACTGCAGAGAACTTCCTACGTCATCTCCGCTCCCTTCAAACAGCATCCAAGATGATTCAACTGCTCTATGGAAGGAACGAGAAACACAACAGATAGACCAAAAAATCCAAGAAATCATAGACAAAATCAACGAGACTCTCATCAGAAACTATCTGGAACACCTTGTAGAAACGATAGGAAACAGGTACACCGGAACAGAAGGATGCGAAAACGCAGCAACCTACATCCAGCAACAGTTCCAAACCATGGGCTTACAATCCACATACCAAAACTGGAGCGCCAAAGGGAACTCGTTGCTCTCAGGCTATTTTCACGGACGAAACGTGATCGGCACCCAGCCAGGGACCAATCCCGATGAGACCATTATCTTCAATGCCCATTACGACACCGCAAAAAAAACAGTTGGTGCCGTGGACGATGGCTCAGGCACCGTCGGTGTTCTCACCGCAGCCGCTATATTAAGTCAATACACGTTCAAAAGAACACTGGAATTTGTCACATTTTCAGGAGAAGAACAAGGGACTCTTGGGAGCCATGCCTACGCAAGAGACCTCT
>JAFNFT010000024.1 GCA_017885605.1 Methanobacteriota archaeon
TTCAGTATCGGAACATTACACGATAGTGAGCGCAGACTTCTTGAGCCACAGACATCTTCGATTCAAGAACGTCTAGTCGCGTTACAGAAATGTGCAAATGCTGGTCTGAAAACTGCTGTGTTCTTCGGCCCGGTATACCCGTCAACATCTGTTGATGAGATCTCCCAGATCCTTGACACCATGAAAGACGCAGGTGTACAGGAGATATGGATTGATATGCTACGTCTGAAACCTGGTGTGTTTGAAAACATCCAGAAAGCCTTGAGAGAAGACCCAAAGATCAGTCAATTGTTTTCAAAACAGATGCAAAATCCTATGGAGTATTACACGATTATCAGAGAAGAAATACGAAAACAGGGAAAGGAGCGAAATCTCAGAATCATCGATGCCTTTTAACATCTTTTCTTTACAATTCAGGGGTTTCTCCCAAGGGATACTCCCTCGTAGCATTTAAGTATAAGAANNCTGCAAAAATCCCTTAATAAAAAAATTACGATATTTATAAGTGATAGATATGGCCAAAGCACGTGCACGCACGACAACCAGAAAAGTCAAAGATCGATGGAAAGCAAAAAACTGGTACACTATCCTTGCACCATCATTATTCAACAATGTCCCTGTAGCTGAGACGCTCTCAGAAACACCAGATAGCCTCATCGGCAGAATCACTGAAGTCTCCCTCCAAGACATAACCAATGATTTTCGGAAATCTCATATTAAACTCCGTTTTACCATCGATAAAATCGAACAGAATACGGCGCACACCCAACTGAAAGGTTCTCTCCTCACTTCAGATTACCTCCGACGAATGATCCGAAGGAGAAAATCCCGTGTCGACGGTGTGTTCACCGTTGAGACCAGAGACGGTGCGCTTCTCCGAGTAAAACCATTCGCTATCGCAGAGAAACGAATCCAAAGCTCACAAAAGAAACTTATCAGAAACGTCATGAAGGACGTCATCACCAAAGAAGGAAAAGCAAAAACATTGAATTCCTTTATCAAGGACTGCCTTGATGGAAAAATCGGCAGCGAGATTTACAAACACTGTAAGATTTACTACCCAGTAAAACGTATTGAAGTGAATAAAACAGAAATCATTCGACTACCGACAGTAATCATCGAGGATGAAAAACCAGTGGAAAAACCAGAAGAACAGCCACAAGAACCAAGCAAAGAAGAATCAGAGGTACCATCTGAAGAAGAAATCACTGAAGAAAAACCGGAAACCGAAACACCGCCTAAAGAAAAAGAAGAACCTGTCGAAGAAGAGCTCACTGCTGAAGATTTGGAAAAGGTCGAAAAACCAAAGAAGACAAAGGCAAAGACAGCGACAAAGAAGAAAACAACGACAAAGAAAACAGCAAAGAAAAAGAAAGAGGAAGCTCCTGAATCATAAATTTTCTAGGAGCATACTTTTATATATCCTGGTTTAATAATTTATCTCTATATGAAACTAGAGCAGAAAATCCTGCCNNTCCGAGATCCAAGCAGATCAGGGTTACAGGTTCTCTGTCGAGTCCCAAAAGGGACACAGTATACCTATCATTATCCATGGACGGGGAGATCCTGGGATTTTATCGTGAACCATACTTACATTGGTGTCGCAACACAAGGAGATACGCTTCCAAATATTGTCAAAGCAGGCATGGTCCTTACCGATGCTGGTCTAGCCTTTGGTGATGCAGACACGCTTTCAAGGTGGATAAACCCAACAAAAAACGCATGGGATGATTTCGATTGGATTCGATATGCATGTCAGACCGCTAATAACGAAGACGAAGCAATCTCTTTACTCACCACTAAAACAGTAGACAAGCTTCATGCGACCGAGGTTTCTGAGAATCTATTTGTCGTTGGACCTCAGAAGGCATTTGTGATAGAAGCGGACGCACTCCGATATACAATACAGGACATCCCTGATGTGCTTGTCATGTCTAACTATGCAAAAGATCTCTGGCGGACACAACAAATCAGATCACTACCGATCGCATCATCATTTGATGCACAGAAAGAAACTTGGGTGCGACGTGGGACGATTGTCCATCTTGGATCTCTTTGTGGAGTTACAATACGAGAGATAACACAATCCGTCATCACCGCTCAAGTGTTTCCTGTCTTTGCATTTAAAAATTCCGAACTTAATAAAGCGGTTACCATCTCGTTAGGAGATCGCGCGACCGTTGGACCTTACAGTGTGAAACTTTTTGAGATCAATGGAAACACAGCAAGGATATCATTGAATAATGCAATGTACTCATGGGAACAAGAACTACAAGAACAAATCCAACCAATGATTGGCAACATCACCATCCAGGATATGATACGCTGGTCACGCTTGCATGCCGCAGACCTTGACGGCCTCCGTCCAATGTGCGAGGACCAAAATACATACGAGGCTGCGATGATATACAAAATACCAGAGGAACATACAAACCTCCTCAGCAGTGGTTGGTTTTCCGCAAACCATGCATGCTCATCGATTTACATTCCGATACATATCTGTGATGATGATTTCTACGACACTTATGAAACAGGGGAAGCAGCAGCCCTGTCCCTCGCATTGCTTCAGAAATATGGCCACGGAAATGTAACGTCGCTCTGTCAAAGCGTGGAAAATGTGTTCCTTTTTGAAAATGACATAAACGAGGCACTTGCCCACCTTATGATTCATGCTGATATCAATATCTCTTCGTTCTTAACCGAGTTGGATAACAGAATGCAAGAACAAGCGTTTCTAACAGAACAACTCTGGCTGTCTACACCAAACCTTTCACGAGGAGTCATTCAAAACATTTGGAAGGGAAATTACATGGTGACTCAGCAGAACATACAAAAAGCGGTATCATTGCTCATCTGCATCCCAGGTTCAGATACTTCAATTTCTATCCTTGAAAAAATCGCTCAGAGTATCTCTGAATTGACTAAGAAAAAACAGACGATGGAATTATTGTTTTTTGTTGAATCGTCTGCGGTACACTATCACTAAGAGTAATAAAAAGACTATGATAATCAGACCGCATATCAACAATAACGAAAATGGTGTTTCATCAGTTACTGGTCGTTGTTGGAGTATTATAATGTATTCCTTTGAGTCTTCTACTGCAATGAGGTACTCTTAATAGGTTTTCGATACCGTTTCATGCGTAGCGTATCTCTGTATTAAAAACGTTTAAAAAAACATTGTAGTTAGATGGATGGAGGTTTTTTAAGTGACCAACGCACGACGCATCATTATCATCGGTTNNTCCATAACTATTTTCGAAAAAGGGAAATACCCGCAATATTCGAAATGCGGGTTACCATACGCGATCGCGGGAATCGTTCCAATGTTTAACGACCTTATTGAGTTCTCAGAAGACTGGTTCAAAAAAGAACATATCGATATTCATCTTCAAACATCTGTAGAAACCATCGATATCCAACATCAACGGTTGATAGCAAAAAAAGGTTCTGAACGAATCGAAATGGAATTTGACAGTCTTATTCTTGCGACAGGAGCGATTCCCTGGATACCACCGATTAAAAACATTCAGAAAAATGGACAATTACAGCAAGGCATCTCAATCCTTCGAACCATCGACGATGGAAAACATATTCTTTCTCAGATTAAAAAAGGGAGAAAAGTAACCATTATCGGTGCTGGACTTATCGGGCTTGAGATAGCAGATACGTTACATAATAAAGGGATGAATGTCACCGTTGTCGAGGCGCTGCCTGCCATTCTTGCTAACACCCTTGATGAGGACATGAGCGAACCAGTACTACAGGTTTTGCAGCAAAAGATCTCGATTCTGACAAATCATCTCGCGATACAAGTAGAAGAAGACCAAGGTTCTATCGCCTCTCTTACCATTAAAAATAACACAACAGGGGAAGAAAAGAAAATCGAAACCGATCTTCTCATCATCGCAACAGGGACAAAACCAGAAACATCTCTTGCAAAAACCATCGGTTGTACGATTGGGAAAACCGGTGGGATCCTCGTCAACGAAAAAACAGAGACCTCTCTGAAAAACGTCTACGCAGTCGGCGATTGCACAGAATATAAGGATTTTGTCACCAATGAACCTCTCTGTATTGGCCTTGGAAGCATTGTTGTACGACAAGGGATCGCCGCAGGGACCAACGCCGCAGGTGGAATGTACTCAATACCACCCGGGGTGCTCTTGACGAGAACCTCAGAGTTTTTTGGTATGGAGATTGCTGCAGTTGGTCCTGTCAAACAGGGGATGAAAAATGTGCAGCTGGTAACAGGTAAATACAAAGGTTTCTCCAAGCCAGAGTATTTCCCGGGTAAAGATTCTATCACGATTAAGGTCGGCGCCGAAGAAGAGACCGGACGTATCGTCTCCGCCCAGGCCATTGGAAGTAACGCCGCACAACGGATCAACACCCTTGCCTCTGCGGTTCTGAGCAAAATGACTATCGAAGAGTTCCGGAAGCTCGAAACAGCGTACGCGCCACCGATTGCACCAACGCTGGATGCACTCACCTTGGCCTGCGATGTTGTGGCGTTGAAACTCACGCGTAAAAGAAGGGAGCCATGAGGATTTTACATCTTGCTGATACACATCTTGGTTATTCTGCATACAGGAAAGTAACCGAACAAGGGGTGAACCAACGGGAGATGGATGTATATGATGCGTTCACCCGATGCATTGACTATGCAATAAAAACAAAACCAGATTTTGTCCTTCACGCTGGTGATCTTTTTGATTCTGTTCGTCCAACAAATCGAGCGATCACTGTTGCGGTTCAACAGATTCTTCGCCTATCAAAAGAACAGATTCCATTAGTTGTGATTTCTGGGAACCATGAGACACCGAAACTCAAAGAGACAGGGAACATTTTCACTATCTTTGAGCATCTTGACCATGTGTACCCTATCCACAATAATAAATATGAAGCAATCTCGTTGAAACAGAAAGATGAAACAGTTTGCATCCATGCGATTCCACAGTGTCAAAATCCTGATGAATTTGACACCAACATGAAAAAAATATCCATAGATAAGAACACAGATTACAATCTATTGCTTGCGCATGGTGCGGTAAAAGGTATTAAGGAATTCAAAATGAATGAATTCAATGAGTTATTCATCCCGGTAAAAAACCTTTCGCAGGGTTTCGACTATATCGCACTTGGTCATTACCACATGTACACAAAACTTCAGGAGAACGCGTTTTATGCAGGATCAACCGAGCATCTGAGTTTTACCGAGGCAGATTCTCAGAAAGGATTTCTTGAAATCGAGCTTGGACAAAAACTAAAACATCGGTTCATCCCCCTGCAAACCAGGATGATGGTTGACGCACCGGTTCTTGATTGTTCGACGCTTCGTATTGAGCAAATTATACAAAGGGTAAAAGAAATCATCCATGCAATCGAACCAAAAGATAAGATCATACGCATCCGTCTGGAGAATATTCCGTCGCATATCCAAAGAGGGATCGATTATCATCAGATCAGAGAGCTTGGGAAAACCGCTGTACATTTTGAGATTAAACTAATGCCTACGAAAACCGATAAGGCAACATTGGGTGAAGGGTACAAAATGAAATCTCTGGCAGATGAGTTTGAAAAATTCCTTACCACTCAACAGTATCCTGAAGAAAAGATGTTGCTGAATCTCGGATTGCAGTACATTCAAAAGGTTGAAGAACAAGAGAAAAAACAATGATTCTGAAATCAATCCGTCTGAAAAACTTTCGTAAGTTCAAAGAAAGTTACGTTGAATTTCCTGATGGTGTCACGGGTGTCGTCGGGTTAAATGGTGTGGGAAAATCAAGCTTGTTTGAAGCGGTCGCATGGACATTGTATGGCCCAGTTGCGGCACGAACCTCTACCGATCAGATTAAAAGGGAAGGCGCAGCCTCTTCAGAGCCTTGTCGGGTCGAGCTTGAGTTCATCTTCGACGACGACGCCTACCATGTTGTACGAGAAATGAGTGGAAAAAACCTCTCGGCATCAGGGAGCGCAACGGTCAATGGGAAAATGGCAGTAAACGGCGCGGAGGTTCTCAGCAGATTTATCCAGAAGAAACTTGGGATGGACTGGAAATCATTCTACACCTCTATTTTTGCCAAACAAAAAGAACTTAACACCTTGTCATCGATGAGTCCGAGTGAACGACGACAACTCATCCTGCGAATGCTCGGGATCAACGCAGTGGATGAAATCCTCAGTCAGATTCGATCAGATATAAAGGAGAAAAAAAATCTTATCGACAATCTCACTGGTGATCTTGTTGATGAACATGGTCAAAATAAGATACTCCTCTTCAAACAGGAGATTGAATATCAACAGAAGAAACAACAAGAACGATTTCTCCGTCTGGAAGAACAAAAGAAATACCATCAAAAAATCCAAGAGAATCTTTTGAAAATTAAAAAAGACTGCGAAGCACAGAAAATTTCTTACGAAAAATTGCTTTCAACCTCAGGGCAACTTGAAGAGAATAAAAGTAAATTCGAAAAGAAACAACGGTTTGAAAACGACATAAAACTAATGGAAAAAACAATACACGAACGGAGAGGGACCCTTGAAAAAATTAAAGAGAACCTCCTTCTTTTTAAGAGTCTTGATAAAGAACTTCAAGACTTTGATCAACAACAGGAGAAAAACACGAGTTCTATTCAAACACTGATAAAGAAAAAAGAGCAGAATTCGACACTCTCTATACGACTCAGAGAGGATATGAAAGAAGTAACTGCAAAAAAACACGTAATAGAAAAAATGGGACCGCAGGCGAAATGCCCGACCTGCGAGCGGGTATTAGGTGACCAGCAAAAAAAACTTATCACCGCGTTTACAGAAGATATCGCGAAAAAAAATCATGAAGTTCATCGATTGATTGAGGAAGAAAAAAAATTACAAATGGAGTTCGATCGATCTTCTCGAGAAAAACAAGCGTTGCAGAAAAAAAATATGTTCCTGCGTAGTCGAGTTGTTGAAAGAGAAAAATTCCAAAGCACCGTTCGGCATACCACTCAGGAAATCGAGCGAGAAAACCAAGAGTTGGATCGTAAAAAGAAAGATCTGAGAACTCTTGGTGTCGTTGATTTCGATGAAAAGCAATATAGACTGATCCGAATCCGTGTCACTGAAGCATATACTCGCTATCAAGAGTCTTTAGCAAGACTTGATGAAATAAAAGAAAAACAACAAAAAATAGCCGTAGAGTTAAAGGAACAAGAAGGAGAAAAAAAACTCATCGACCAGCAGATTAAAACCTATGAAAAAAACATTGAAGAACAACAAAGACTGGAAAAAAAACTTGAAACCGAACGATTGGAAGCCCAACACTGTAACATGCTCTCTGAGGTAATGGAGTCGTTCCGGACCTTTCTCATCTCTCAGATTCGCCCAATGCTTTCCGCTCATGCATCAGAACTTTTTGATGAGCTGACGGATGGGAAATACTCACAAATCGAATTAGATGAAGATTATGATCTCTTGGTGTACGACCATGGGGTTCCCTATACAATCGAACGGTTTTCTGGGGGAGAAGAGGATTTGGCGAACCTCTGCATCAGGCTTGCGATTTCTGAGATCATTACCGAACGGGCAGGGAGCGTCTTTCAATTCGTAATTTTAGATGAAATTTTTGGCTCGCAGGATCAGATACGGAAGCAGAACATCATTAAAACGTTGAATGGTTTTTCCTCAAAATTCAAACAGATCTTCCTTATTACCCATGTCGAAGACATCAAACATTTCACTGAACATACAATGGTGATATCTGAAGATGAATCTGGGATAAGCTCAATTAAGATAGAATAAAAAAAAGAAAAAAAATGTTGGGTTGTTTATTTTCTGAATCGAAGTCTTCGCTTCGGTTTCTCAATAACTGCTGGTTGTTCTTCGAGAGAAGGAGGGATTTCGATGTCCGCTTCTGTTTTTTCTGAGGTTGGAATCGTCATGTGCTGGTGTTTTAGATGTTCGACCGAGGTAAACAGTTTTGAAAAGAGCTCCTCATTCGTGTCAAACCAGCTTTGCCAGCCTCGGATGTCCTCTTTGAGTTGTTTGTTCTCTGATTCGGTTTCCTCATATAATCGGAAGAGCTTTGTGAGTCGTTCTTTTTCTTTCTCATATTCGGTTGAAACTGCTTCAAATTTCGGCTTGAACTCAGCGAACTGCTCAAATCCTCGTAATTCCTCAACTTGCCGTTCTAATCCTCTGATGACCTCATCTTTTGTAGTAACCTCACCGCGCATTTGATCAACATTTGTTTCCATTTGTGTCCGTATGGTGTCGAATCTCATCACTTGTTCCTTCAGATCATCCATTTGTTGGACTGCTTCCGCTCGTTCATCTAACTTCTGTGTCAGAGTCTGAATCCGTACGGTCGCATCTCGTTCAAACTGCATATGCATCTGTTCGGTATCCCGCAGTCTTTCTTCGAGTTCTACGACTCGTTTCTCTTGCGCAGATAAGGATTCTTCCTGGTTTTTATACGCATCCCAGAGTTTTATCAATCGTTCTTTTTCTTTCTCAAGTTCCATGCTATAACGACGGGCTCCTTCAGTTGCTTCGTCCCGACGTCGTTCTGATTCAGCGAGACGATCCTCAAACGATCGCATCATAGAATCCATTTTGTTTAATCCTTCGAAACTGAGCATACTTTGGATTTTTGCGAGATCCTCCATGCCTTTAGAAAATGAACTTTTGACAGAACCAAGTTCAGTTGACGCTTCCTGCAATTGTTCCATAAATGAGTCTTTTACTCCTCTCACGCCTATACCACCTACTTTTTCTTCAGTCATAATTCATGCCGTCCCAAATAATTAATTAATACTCCATCATGCGAATAATGTTGTGGCTATTTAAGGGTTATTATTTTAAAAGCTGACGATGAATAAGTAGAGGACTCATCATCCTCGTCATCATCATCCCACGGTCTGTGGGGTATGTCGGGTCGCTCTGGTATTATTTCCATGGTTACACATTCCGGACGATTCACTCAATACCCTGCCCACCTTTAATCGTTTCGGTGAGTCTCGTGAATAACTCATTGGCTTCCTCTGGCTTAGTTACGGTATGGAGTTCTGCGGATAGCTGTTTCTCAATATGGGTAATAGAAGCCAGTCCTTTCTTCAATAAGGTGTTTCGCATAACCTTTGCCTCCGAATATTGTGTTGTAACGTGTCTCCATCTTTAAAACATATCCTTAGAGCCACATGTTTTGTGCTGACCGATAACAGAACACAGAAACGGAAAAGAGATGGCGGAGGAGATTATTCTAGTCTACCTTATACTTTCTTTTTTTTATTTGCTCCTTTTTATGGTATTTACAAAAAAATACTGGTATTTGTTCACCTTTACTCTGTAATTCCTCTGCCCCTGCATAAAATAGTGGGATTTCGTTTTTCATTTTATAACCACTTGCACGACATAATCCTTCACCAACATAAATTCCGGNNACTTCCGATCCTCATGTTTTCACTTCTTCTATTTATGTAGTATTTTTTTCTATAAAAACATATCCTTAAAAACAAAGAGCATTAACACGGTTTTAACTCAGGTTTTTGTGCTAATCAGCAGCAAAAAATCCTATCTCATAATATTCATTCTGATAAAATTAAAGAGTTCCATAGTAAAGGTCTTTTGATTTTGTAAACGCTTGTACATGTGGCATTGTCATCTGAACGGGGTGTGGTTGAGTCTGCCCTATACTTTCCCCAATTACTGATAAATCAGCATCAATTGGAAAAAGTTCAGATTTTATTTCATGTACCAAACCATAATCCTTTGCTTCAATAGCATTAAGTGTTGTTCGATTATTCATATCTTCTTCTANNAAGTTCTCTTCAATTTGTTTCTCGTCAAGACTTGCGTTCCCACTTATATTGAATCTTACACCATGTATCAGAAATCTTGCATGGGGAACTGAAAATCTTTTATTACCTGCGCAGAAAAGTACAACTCCGATAGAATCGACACTACCAAAATTATAGGTATATATTTCAACAGGAGCTCCTTTTAGGAAGTTATACAATGAAATACCATGAAATACAGAACCACCTGGAGATGAAATCATTAAATTGATTCTCTCACATTTCTCTTTAATTTTTTTATCAACAATTTGTAGTAAGCTATTAGCTGTTTGAGGTATTATTGGCGCCATAATACGAATATATGCTTCTTTCATATTGTTCATCCTTTGGTTATGCCAAATATATGCGACATGTCGATTTTACGAGGCTATTGATGGTTGAGTAATTTGGGTGAAGGCTCGAATGTATCTGAAGTCAACAAGTCCGTTGCTTTGTGGTTTTTTATGTCGTAAGTCTACAATTTTATAACAACCGTCTCCTTTAAAAACATATCCTTAGAACCTTGGTTTATTGATCGGGTTTCAATTACTGATAGCCTCCAAAAAGATTAAATTAATATATGGAGAGGAAGTTACAAATCGGTACATGGAAAAAGTTTATGGCATTGTTTTGGAGATTGTAAAAAATATTTTACAAGAAATCCACGTGTATCCGGGAACGTATTACTTTGTCCATTTTGCGGTTCAGAGCGGCTTGAAAGAATCTCTAATTCTGATGAGAAACTTAGGGGGACATGAAAATGTATCAGCGTATTGAAGAAAAAATTATTGGGAGAGTTATTGACGATCTTGGAACAGTGAACGAAAGTATTCCTGGTGTTGATGAAAAAAAATTTAATATTTTTCTTACAGAAAAGGATAATCAATATTATATAGCAATTAAAGAAACAATGAATAATCCCGAATTTGAGGCATACTATACCATGTTTAGTATGGAGAATATTGAAAAATTGAGACATTTTTTTGCTATTGGACTTAAAGTGAGTAACTCCAAACCATTGAAACCAAAGTAATTTAGTTAAATAGTCATGTGTTTGTTTATTTTTCAATTCTGGATAAAAACAGATTTCTTTATTAAGTAATTTGAAATACCAAAATATTGGTGTTCATATGGTAAAATGTCCTTATTGTAATCAAAATTTTTCATATAATGAGATAATAATTTATTGCGAGGGAAGGATGGTTGAAGGAGATGAAGATCGTTCAGTTCATTATATCTATTCTTGTCCAAAATGTGATAAATTGCTAAGTTGTGCATCGGGTGGTTTTGAATAATCGCCAGAAAATAATCATTTGTTNNGTTTAGGTTTCGTTCTTCTTTAGAAACATATCCTTTCCCTATGCCTTCCTTTTCGGGTATTTTTCCCTGTATCGTTTGTAATTCGCTATTGCTTTAGGGAGCTCTTTTATTATGTTATTGAACGTTGCTCTATCTATGAATATTTGGTGTCTCTCTTTACCGACTGGGATGATCATATATTCTAATAGTACACCATCAAATAAGTCTAAAGTATCGGGGGATATATCATACAGATTTAGTAACTCTCCTTTGTATATCATTCTACTTCTTGTTTTCATATTCTTTATGCCTCCTCCAAATTACAATTTTATAAGCCTTACTTCTTTAAAAACCTATACTTTAACCAAATGTTTTTATACAATAAAAAGATGACACCCGCGGGGAGTCAATCAAACATGGGGTAGGCTTTCCCTCAGAATGTTCTACCCTTTTTTCACATTTCTTTCCTCGCTTAAGATTGAACTCTCCATTTCATTTCATGGTTGTGATTCTCTCGTATAATTTTTCTAGGATAATGTGACTGAATTTGTCACCATCTAAAAACATGTACTCTTTCGGATCGCTAAGACTTTTAACAAGCTGTTCTTGTGCGGGATTCTGATAAAAGTATTTGTTTCTAATCCATTGCCCAAAGTTGAAATGGTCTATAGTACGGAAATCCTCAATTGACATTTCTTTTATTTTTTCTTGGTATTCCAGTGATAGTATTTGTAAGATGTCATCAATGATTTCATCTATTGTCGAATATCCAAATTTCTCAGTCATTTTCATTTCCGCTCATATTTCTCTTTTTCAATCTGTTCAATCCTCTTAATCAGTAATTCGAGCATCGCACGCATCTTGCTTCCTTACTTGAATTTTATAAAAATTCTTTCTTTAAAAACATATCCGTAGTTATTTTTTTTTAGTTGTGATTCTCTCGTATAACTTTTCCAAAACGATGCCTGAGAAAACATCACCATCTAGAAATATGTACTCTTTTTTGTTGCCTAAACTCTTGATGAGTTGCTCTCGTGATTTATTCCTATAAAAATATTTGTCTTTGATCGTCATTCTAAGGTCAGCATGTTGGGAAAAACGAAATTCATCGACGGTCATTTTTTTTATTTTTTCCAGGAACTCCGGTGGTAGTGTTTTCAGAATGTCATCGAGTATTACGTCCATAGTAGAAAATCCAACTTTTTTTATCATTTTTACCCCGGTATTATCAGTCCACCCAGTCCCTTATCGTCTATCTGTTTTAAATCCTCTGTGTTTGTGGTGGTTTGGGTGTTTACTATTGTTTGGTCAGTTTCTCAAGCTTTGGGTAACGTTAATAAACTATTATTTGTATACTATTTACCAAATTTAGAAAAACAAATTGGAGACAGAAAGGGATGGGATTACTCGAGAGATTTAGAGAAAGTAAATTTTCAAAAATGATCCATAAGGTCTTTGGGAAGAATCACGCGAAGATCGGGATCTATGGTCCGCCAAATGTCGGAAAAACCACGCTGGCAAATCGAATTCTGCGGGATTGGACAGGAGATATCATGGGGAGTGTTTCTGAGGTTCCTCATGAGACACGACGAGCAAAATGGAAAAACAACATCAGAATTGATAACGGTGGATCCTCTTTGACGATGGATCTTGTCGATACGCCAGGGATTGCAACGAAAATCGATTTCAAGGAATTCATGAACATGTATGGGATGACTAAAGATGATTCACGGGTGCGAGCAAAAGAAGCGACCGAAGGAGTCATTGAAGCAATCCGATGGCTTGATGATATTGATGGTGTCGTCTTGGTCATGGATGCGACTCAGGATCCGTTCACCCAGGTGAATGTCACCATCATTGGGAACCTTGAGGCACGAAATCTGCCTATTCTTATTGCAGCAAATAAAATAGATGCAGAAAACGCAAGTCCCGCGACGCTTAAATCCGCGTTTCCCCAACATCCAGTGATCCCTATCAGTGCTCTTACCGGGTATAATACAGAAAATCTCTATACGATGATGGTGAAAGAGTTTGGGAAAAAACGACATAAAAAAAGGAGGTAATAACCATGGTGAAAAAAGATAGTGGGATTACATTTAATCTTATCTCCCGTCAGAAACTTGAGCATTTCTCATCCTCAGATAAACTGAAGTATATTCTTAGTGAGGTGAAAGAAGGAAGAATCCTTGTTCTGGAACATGGTCTGACTCCGACAGAGCAGGCACAATTGATTGAACATACCATGAAAGAAATCAATCATGATACATTCATCGGTATTGAGATCGGTGGATACGAAAATGAAAAAGTTGGGTTCTTCCAGCGGGTGTTCGGTGTGGCAAAAAAACCACGGATGACGGTGATCGGACCAGCACATCTCCTCAGGATGGTTCATAAAGATAATGACATGATCGAGACAACGATTATTCCTGGGAAGGGAGTTAGTTAATGCCACATCAATGTCTGAAATGTGGTCATGTTTTCGAAGAAGGGTCTTCGCAGCTCTTGAAAGGATGCCCCGGGTGTGGGGGGAACCGGTTTTTCTTCACGAAACAACCATTAAATGAAGTGGAACGGGACGTGATGAGTAAGGAGATCGGCCAAGATCTTACCACGAGAATCATGGAGCTTGCGGTTGAAAAACAGAAGGACACACTCAAAGGCACTGAGGCATGGATAACGCTCAAACCAAAAGATCTGCGGAAAATGATAGAGGATCAGATCGAGCAAAAGAAACCAGAAAAGGAGACAAACCTTAGTGAGCCAATCAGTGATGATCAGCGAAAGGCGATTATCGACAAAATCAAAGCAGAGGCGGATCATTCTGATACACCGGAGACGATTGGGGTGGAACAGCCTGGAAAATACAATATTGACCTCAAAGGGCTCCTTGAGAAAGAACCGATCGTGATCCAAAAAGATGGGTCCTATACGATTCATCTGCCGTCTTTGTTTAAAATGCGTGAAGAAAAGAAAAAATAGGTTTTGGTACTCTCAGATGAGTCTTTCCATTACCTTTTTATCGAAGTCAAAGATACAGCTTTGGTTGATTCTATGAAATGGTATGATGAGGCCGAATATATCAGAAAACAAGCGATGAAAAACAACGAGTTTTTTTCCAATTCGCTTCCTATGATCGCCAGTGAGAATGTCCTCTCTCCGTTATGCCGGGAAATGCTGATTACTGATTTCCATGGGAGATACGCGGAAGGAACCCCGGGGAACAGGTACTACGAGGGATGTAAATTCTTTGACCTTGTTGAAGAAAAAACAATGGAACTTGCAAAGAAATTATTTACTTGCAGCTACGCTGATGTGCGACCGACCTCAGGGACGGTTGCGAATATGGCGGTGTTAAAGGCGTTAATCAAACCAGGGGAGACTGCAACAGTTCTTGATACCGCGAATGGTGCTCATATCTCGTTTGGGAAATATGGTGCCGCGGGAGTCAGAGGGATTAATCTTGTTTCATTCCCGTTTAGTAACGAGGAGATGACCATTGATGTCGATGGGGCAGTAAAACTCATCCGGCAGGTGAAGCCAAAGCTCGCGTTGTGCGGCCAGTCGGTTTTTTTGTTTCCGACTCCATTGAAGGCGATCGCCGAGGCAGCCCATGAGGTTGGTGCGTACGTCGTCTATGACGCGGCCCACGTGCTTGGCTTGATTGCAGGGAAACGTTTCCAGGATCCGCTGCGAGAAGGCGCTGATGTGATGAATGGAAGCACCCATAAGACATTGCCTGGCCCGCAGGGTGGGATGATTCTTTCGGATCACAAAGCAGATACAGAGGAGAACAAAGCGTTCTTACGGAAACTCGGATTTGGGGTGTTCCCTGGTGTAACCTCCTCGTATCATTTACATCATGTGGCTGCGAAAGGGATTGCGTTTGCCGAACATCTTGAGTTTGGGGAAGCGTATGCAGATCAAACCATTAAGAACGCGAAACGACTCGCACAGGCACTCTATGAGCAAGGGTTTAAGGTCTTTGGGGAGAAACTTGGTTTTACGAAATCCCATCAGGTTCTTGTGGAGATTGGACCCGGGAAAGGAAAGGAAGCATCGAAGATNNATCGGGATGAAGGAAAAAGAAATGGACGATGTCGCGGTCTTTTATGCTAGAGCACTCTTGAAGAAAGAAAACCCGAAGAAAATCAGAGATGATGTCAAAGAATTCCGCAAGGATTTCCAGGGACTCCACTATTGTTACAAGGAAGGATTCCGGGGATATGATTATTCTAAGTTGATCTAATATGCGGGTAGCACTTTCTGGCACCCCGGGAACCGGAAAAACCTCGGTTGCGACGGTTCTGAAGAACCAAGGGTACGTCATTGTTCAATTGCACACTTTTGCACAAGAGAACCATTGTATTGCTGGGGTTGATAAAAAAAGAAACTCACAGCTTATTGATATGGAGAAGCTGGACAAAGTAATTCAGAAAAACTTCACGACAGATGCACTTGTTTTTTTTGATGGACATATCGCGCATCTGCTCCATACAATGGATAAAGTGATTCTTCTGCGTTGTCATCCTAAGGAACTTAAAAAAAGGCTTATGAACAAAAAATGGAACGCGAAAAAAATTAGGGAAAACGTTGATGCGGAAACCATTGATGTCATTCTTTGCGAAGCGGTTGAACGTCATCGTTCTGAAGATATTTTTGAGATTGATACAACGAAAAAATCCGTTGAAGAAATCGCTACAGTCATCACCAGGATTGTGAAAAAAAATTTTCAACCGACAAGGACATATAGTATTGGTCAGATTGATTGGTCTGAGGAAATCATTCAGACTAATCGTACGTAGGAGCAGATATGGTTTTGGATAGAACACGAGAGAGAGCCGATCCTTTGCTTTCGTTGATTGCAAAACGGTTTACTATGATAAATCCTGATCTTCTAACGTGGTGTGCGCTTCTTTTTTCTGTTTTTGCGGGAGTGTTTTTTTATTTTTCAAACCCGGCATCTGAGCTTCAGAATTTCTTTTTATTGTTTGCCGTTTTTTTTGTTTTTCTTAACGGGTTGTTTGATGCCATTGACGGGAAGGTTGCGAAACTGACTCATAAGGCATCAACTCGTGGTGATTTCCTTGATCATGTGCTTGATCGGTACGCGGATGTCTTTATGGTTGGTGCTCTTGCTTTGAGTTCCTGGTGTCGTCCTCCTATTGGTTTGTTAGCGATCGTGGGTGTGTTGTTGACGAGTTATATGGGGACGCAAGCTCAGGCAGTGGGTCATAAACGTGATTATTCGGGGTTGTTAGGGCGGGCGGATCGACTGGTTTTGCTCATTGTCTTTCCGATTATTCAGCATCTCGGGCTTGGTTTTTCGCTTCAGTTACCTTGGGATATCACGATTATTGAATTGGTGTTGGTGTATTTTGCGGTTGTTGGGAATATCACTGCGATTCAACGGTTTTATATTACGTTGCGATGGTTCCGGGGTAATCGGAACTATAGAACATGAGGGATTTTTTTTGTAGGGTGCATACAATGAGAAGTTGTATCCTATAAATGAAAATATGTTGATAGGTGATAGTGAATCAAACAAGGGAGGGAAGGGAAAAACATTAAGGGGATTTAATGAAGAATAAGACCCTTCCTCCTTTTCTCGAATAAAAGAAAAGTTACATCTGTATATAAAATTTTCTGTGATTTTTCATTACATTTGTTACAAGATTGAGGTATCTTGACTGTCTTTTAAGTTTTGATTGATACATGTTTTTTGTAGGGTTATGTTCTTTTGAGGAGAATCAAGAATTTTTTGTAGATTTTTTCTGAGGAAAAAATCAAGGGTATTCCTTTGAACTGGCAGTCGTCACAGGTGTAGCCCCGTGCAAAGTACGGGAGTCGTGTTGTTGCTTGAATCATCGAATGAGTGTTTTTACTTCCACAGAGTGGGCAGGCTATTATCTCCATACTATCATCAATGATATGTTATAGCATGGCATATATATAAATCTTGTGTCAGAAAAAGACAATTTAACAGGGTTAGCTTATAAAAGACCAAAGTCCGCTCCCTATCGGCACAGGTGCCAAAAATTAAAGTAGAACGGTCCGTTATTCATCCAAGAAAATCATGACCACCAAACAAAAAAAAGCGATCCTCATTTCACTCGACGACTCTATATCAGAGATCATCCAGCTCGCAGAGACCCTCGGGTACAGCATCCTTAAAACATTCATACAACAGCGAACAACCCCTGATGTCAACTACTACATCGGCAGCGGAAAAGTAGATGAAATACACGACTACTTCAATGATACCGAAGAAACAATCGATCTCATCATTGTGAACGGCGAACTCAAACCATCACAATGGTTCGCATTGGAAAAAAAACTAGAAACCAACGTCAATGACCGCATCAGACTCATCCTTGCCATCTTCGAAGAGCACGCAGAACGACAAGAAGCACTCCTTCAAGTAAAACTCGCCCAACTCCAATATGAACGACCCTACGTGCGAGAATTAATCCATCGAACAAAAGCAGGAGAACACCCTGGGTTTATGGCAGGGGGAGAATACCAGGTTGACGACTACTATGAAATGATCAAACGACAGTCAAAAAAAATAAGAGAAGACCTCCAAAAAATCAGAGAAAACAGAGATCTACACCGACAAACTAGATCTGAGAGCGGTTTTTACTCAGTCTCCTTAGCTGGTTACACAAACGCAGGAAAAAGTAGCTTAATGAACCTACTGTCCGGAGAAAAAGTAAAAGTAGAAGAACAACTGTTTTCGACCCTCTCAACTACAACACGAAGTATTTCGACAAAAAACAAAGAAAAACAAATCCCTATTCTCCTCACCGACACGGTCGGGTTTATCGAAAACCTTCCAGCCTGCATCATCGAGGCATTCCATTCCACTCTTGAGGAAATCGAACTATCTGACGTTGTCGTCTTAGTTGTGGATGGGAGTGAAACAAAAGAAGTCGTGGAAAAAAAACTCCGCGTGTCGATAAACGAATTACGCAATATCGGTGTGGGAGCACCCATCATTATCGCCTTAAATAAAATCGATTTAATCGACACAGCATCCCGTAAAAACCTTCAAGAATATCTCGAAGACACTGGTATCATTGAGGATCATACCATCGTTGCAATATCCGTAAAAGAACAGAAAAACATCGAAGAGCTACTCGGGACCATTTATGATTCCTTACCACATATGGTGAAAATCACATTCCAGCTCCCCTTAGAAGAACACTCACAACGGTTCATCTCCCAGCTCTATGGAAAAACCAAGGTTCTCCACATCACCTATGGCCCAGTGATCACGGTAGAGGTCGAATGTAACGAGAAAATCAAAGAAAAACTCATCGCAGCCAGTCGAACGCTAAAAGGCAAGGTTCTGTAAGAAAACAAAACTCTTATACGCTGCATTGTATTTCATACAAAAAGGGAGTATGTTATGATGAATATGAAAAATAAGGTAAATCTACAGCAGATGATAACAATCATAGGATTAATCCTTTTTGGGACAATCGGACGATACGTCCTTTTTGGAATGGGAGTACAACCATTCCCAAACTTTGAAGTCATCATGGTGGTAACGTTTCTAGCGGTCATGCTCATCAGATCACCACTCGCACTCATCGTTCCGCTCATCAGCATGATCGGTAGTGACCTTCTCATTGGAAATCCAATTTTTGTCGGGGATCAAATGAACAGAATTGTGTTATTCACCTACTCCGGGTTCGCTCTCATCGGTCTTATCAACCTGCTCAACAGAAATCGACTCTGGAACAGTCTCGGACAGTTCCGTTTGAAAAGTGTTGGTCTGATAGCAGGACTTGGGATTGGATTTGTTCTGCTCTATGACATCTGGACGAACATGGGATGGTGGTACCTGTTGTATCCCCATGATGTCTCCTCACTTCTCATGGTGTATTCCGCAGGATTACCGTTCATGGCGTATCATCTGATCTCCGGAGTTGTCACGTTCTGTGCGATCGGGCTTCCTGTCATTCTCTATGCTTCGAAGAAAAAAGAAGACATGCATGTACAACCATTCAAGTTAAAAACGATTCACAAGCTTCCTGCGGTACTTCTCGTTCTTGGTCTGATCACACTCTCTTTTACAGGAACCGCTCTGAAGGTCCCAAACAAAAGCGAAGTATGGATCGAGAAATCAGATCTAACAAGTGTTCGCATCGTTATCACCGCTGATGACTGGAAAATCACTGATAACCTAGTTGCCTACCACGGTGACTCAGCGTTTTCCCTCCTAGAACGATGCTCAGAAAAAAATGGATTCTCCGTTGATTCTACGTACTATGCACAGTTTGATTCCACATTGATTAATTCCATCAACAACGCAGTTGGTGGAACAAACGGAAAATACTGGCAGTACTACGTGAATGGCGAGCTTCCAAGCATTGGTGCCGACAAATATATCCTTTCAAACGGTGACGTACTCACTTGGAGCTTTGAAGTACCACCTAGTTAAACAAAACAAAAAAAAAGCGCCTCTCTTTCTTTTTTTCAACAATTATTTTCATCGAGAGTTCTTATTTTTTTACGAATCAGGGTAATCGCTAGAATCACAACAAGAAACCCAAGGACAAGGCCTGAAAGCACCCCGAAGAACTCATAGGAGACAAGAAAATTATAGGACCCATGAAGAAAAATCGCGAGCAAAAAATACGGCAGAACACCCAAGAACGATGATTGTTTCATCACTGTCTTTCCAAAACCATATCCTGTTAATGCTGTCGCAGATGCATGAAGCAAACAACCTCCAAAACTTCGCATCGTCATTAACGCTAAAAAGATGACAAATCCTTCAGATAAAAAGCTGTATCCATAGAGAAGATTTTCTGTAGCGGAAAATCCTAATCCTGCAACAGCTCCGTAAATCAACCCGTCTTCTAACTCACTTAGTTGTTTTTTTACTGACCGAAGACGCAAAGCAAGAGGTTTGGTAAACTCCTCGACGACTGGTGCGATGACAATAGCGAGAAGAAACGGTCTGATATCACCTGAAGAAAACGAATACTGTAATGGCATTTCTAAAACTATTTCTAAAATCAACGCAGCAATGACAGCAATTGTTGCTCCCCACAGGAAACACAGAAAAATTGAGAACCATTGCTGACGATGGCATCGTTCTGTGTTTCGAATCCATATTGTATAGATTAAAGGAGGGAGGAACGAAAGAAAGACGAGAAGACCCCAGGTCAGAATCGATGTCATGAACAGATTAAATGTCTTATGTCTTTATTATGTTTTTTAAAACTTATAGTAATATTCACCATTTTGTTTCTGTTGGCGATCCATGTACGAATCTGGTTTGTTCACACGAGGTCGTTTGGTCTCCTCATCGCGCCGGAAGGTGATATCGACATTTTTTAAGAACCGGTTCATTCCCTCATGAAGGCTGAACGGTCCCTGCGCCCGTCCCTGTTTTCCTGGTACACCATCAAAGACAATCAACGCATCACTCACCATATCGATGAAATACACATCATGGTCGACAATCATGGCGGATTTCCCTGATTTTTCAATTAGTCGGCGTAACATCCGTGAGACTATCATCCGCTGTTGACTATCGAGGTATGCGGATGGTTCGTCAATGAGGTAGATATCAGCCTCTTTCACAACGGATGCTGCGATAGCGACTCGCTGGAGCTCGCCGCCTGATAAGGTCATCAATTCACGGTCTTGAAGATATTTTAAATGAAGCGCATCATGAACCTCAGCTTGTAAAAATGATGAGGAGAACAGTTGTG
>JAFNFT010000025.1 GCA_017885605.1 Methanobacteriota archaeon
TTACTGTCCATCAACGGTGGATCAGTCACCATTTTAGGACATGATCTCAGTAAACACGCAGCAGAAATCAGAAAACTCATCAGCTATCTTCCTGAGGATGCAGGAGCGTATAAGAATCTGACTGGGAGAGCGTATCTTCAATTCATCGCGAACTTCTTTGATTCAAAAGAAGTGCCCGCGATGGTGCAAAAAGGAATACAGATCACGGATCTGGGCACACGCATCGATGACCGTGTCGACACCTACAGCAAAGGGATGATGCGCCGACTGCTGGTTGGAAGGGCTTTAATGACCAATCCAAAGCTTGCTATCCTTGATGAACCGACCTCAGGCCTTGATGTCATCAACGCCCAGGAAATACGCAAACTCGTCAAGTCCACGGCACAGTCAGGTACGACCGTTCTACTCTCATCTCATAACATGCTCGAAGTCGAGTACCTCTGCGACCGTATCGCCTTAATCTCTGAAGGAAAAATAGTCGAAGAAGGAAAACCAAAAACATTAATGGAAAAATACAAAGCTCGAAACATCGAGGAAGTTTTCATACGGACGGTGCATGAATGAGCGGACTTGGGAATATTACTAAAAAAGAAATCCGGGAGCTTTTTACTCCAGCCACTTTTGTCCCGATTATCCTTGTCGCCTTGATTTTTGCAACCATGGGAAATAGCATCCAAGGTATCCAAGAACAATCAACAGCCCCACCGACTATCGGGGTCATCATAGAGGATAACAGCACCTTAGGTGCCGTTGCATCCACACTCCTGCGCACCCATGCCAGGTCAGTGTATAACTCAACATCTGCCTCTGACCTTAAAACCGGATTGGAAACCGTTACACAACACAATGGTGTCGCCGTTATCATCATCCCAAAAAATTTCACAGAACGAATCACTCAGGAACAACAAGGAACGCTGCAGATTTATTGGATCATGAAAGGCGCAGGGCTTATGGATACGATCTCATCGAGTGCCCTTGAATCGCTCATTGCCTACATTAACACAAATATATCGAAAGAGCTCATCAAACAGAATTCCTCGATAAACGCATCCTTTGTCCTTTCACCGACCCAACGGCTTGAAACGACGTATTTCAAGGACCGGGTGTTTGTCGGGATTTCACCAAACACGATTTCAGGGATGCTATCATCCCAGTCGCTACTCATCCCGATTGTCATGATGATGATCATCATCATGGCAGGAAGTATCGTCATTACGTCAATGGCACTTGAAAAAGAGAATAAAACCCTTGAAACATTGCTGACGTTACCGGTGAAACGGACCAGTATTGTCTCTGGAAAGATTATTGCGGCAGCATTCATCGGACTTCTCCTTGCGGTCATCTACATGATTGGAATGCAGTTTTATTTCAGTGGTTTTCAAATGACAAGCGGAGTGAACCTTGCCGCGTACGGCCTTGTTTTAACCACAACAGATTTCATCTGGATCGGTGTTTCGTTGTTCCTTGCTCTCATCGCAGGGCTTGCCCTCTGCATGCTCCTGGGGACCTTTGCGAAGAACTACAAGAGCGCACAGACCCTTACCTTCCCCATCACTATGCTTGCCATGATCCCCATGTTTATCACCATGTTTGCAGATTATGACACGCTCCCCTTTGCAGTGAAAATCTTCACGTTCGCCATCCCGTTCTCACATCCGATGATGGCGCCACGAGCGTTACTCTTCCATGACTATATGTTAGTGATCGGTGGTATTGTGTATGTCGCTGTGTTTGCTGTAGTCACTATCAGTATCGTTGTCTGGGTGTTTAAGACCGACCGTCTGCTGACCGGCACGACAAAATTCAAGTGGTTAAAGCCATTCGTACGACGTCGACACTGATTTTACACCATCAAATTGATACAATCGAATGATTCCTAGATGACAGAAAATACTCATATTCTAAACAGAGAGCAAATCTTTTTATAGCATAACAACTACTCTTTCTGTAAGGGGATATCTTATGAAGAATCATACACATCATAGAAAATCTCGATTATGGGAAAAAATGAGCGGATGGAAAGGAATCTGGTTCCATCTCGCTGGAATCATCGCTATTGCCTGGTTTCTCATCCGGGTAGTCCCAAAACCACAGCGCGCACAATATCCCTGCCAACAGGTCGCCATGTCACTTTCGCTTGGATATATCGCTTTCTGGGGGATTTTATTTGCTGGCCTTGCGGTGTGGCTGCGGAACGCAAAAACAAAATTCGCAAAGACACTCCCAACAGTCTTCGCCGGTTTTGTTGTATTATTCACCATTACAGGTGCGGTGTTTGCCACGAATTATTTCCAAGGAGAACAGCCAGCAGCAACATCCTGGGATCCAATCCCAAAACAACCAATGGGAGTCGGAACTGGGGTTTCTCCTGGCCGGGTCGTATGGGTGTGGAACCCAAACGCAACAGAGAAAGATCTATCAGGATACTGGTGGGAACAGCAGAACAATAATCAGGATGTCCTGGATCAAATGCTTTCGACAGGTGCCCAAGAGTTCACAGGGACATCAAATGATTCTGATGCATGGGACGCTATCTTTTCCTATTTTAATCAAGTCCATGGGAATGGAGACGAAGCATATCAGCCAGGGGAAAAGATCGCTATCAAATTAAACTTCAATAATGCAGTTGGTGGTGTTGGTGATCCCTATGTTAAAGAGGATAACGACCGAGACGCCGGTCCGTATGTCGTTAAAGCATTACTGCATCAACTGGTTGATGTCGTCGGTGTCGCCCAAGAGGATATCACCTTGTTTGATGCGTCACGACCGATTCCAAACTGGTTCTATAACCGCGTCTGTTATGAGACCTATCCTGCCGATCCGTTAGTCGAGGAATTCTCACAAATCCATTACGTCGACTCACTAGGTGGAGCAACCGGTCGCGAACAGGTGGTCCCTAGCGCGACGAAGATGTATTTTTCCAACGGGGTCGTTCGTACGCTTCCGACCTGTGTTGTCGAAGCGAAATATCTCATCAACATGCCGTTACTGAAAAGACATCCGATCAACATGGGTGTCACCTTATCAGGAAAGAATTTTTTCGGTTCATTCATCGAACCTGTCTCTGATATTCATACGTATCATATCTCTGGCTTGACTATGGGGAATCCTGCACCACAGGTGGATTTGTTCACGTATGAACATCTCGGAGGAAAAACACTCCTATATCTGGGCGATGGGATCTTTGCAACCAAGGTGGACCATCGGACNNGCCATTGATTCAGTGATGTATGATTTCCTGCTCACAGAAGGGACGAATCCGATTGAAGGGGCACAGAATTATCTTCATCAGGCCGCAGTCCCAGCAGCAAACGTCTATGACCCAGAACACGACGGAACCTATCTCTCAACAAGCCTGGGGGTCCATGAACACTGGGACCGAACGACGGATATCTTCTCCTCTGATCGATACTCGGGACCTGCAGGAAATGGGATCGATTATCGTACCTCTGGAGAAGAATTTGTACGTCCCGGGGTTGTCTTTATGGCCCCTCAAGAAAAACATCTCTATGTTTTTGGTGCAGACATAGGAACATTCCCCGTCTCCCTCATCATCGGCAAAATAGATGTGGAAGCACAGGTCAACGGAGTCTCAGGAGCAGTCGAAAAAATCGAGTTTTATAAGGACAATACGTTACAATTCACTGATACCGAAGCACCGTACATTTGGACATGGAACACGCTTTCATTCTTCAGTCATACGATAAAAATCATCGCGTATTATGACGCTGTAAATACAACAAGCAATCAGATAAAGGTCTGGAAAATACTCTGAGCGAAAGGGAAGATCTCACTCCTCAACATGAGGTACTTTCTTCTTTTTCATTTTTTTCAAAAAGTTCATGATGATGTATGAAAAAACTGTCAAAACACACCATAACAACAATGAAATGATCAACAGAATCCATAATGGAATACTTGGTAATTTTGATCCAACAAAAGTATACGAAGCATTACCTGATAAAATCTGGGGAAGACATCTCCACATATCAAGTAACGGTTGAATGAAAAGAACTGAGACTATCAATGCAGATATCCAGATGATCATTGCAGAAATGAACATCGCATATGATAGAAGTTTCCAATCTACATTCACATGGTCTTAAAGTGTTAACAAATATATGAAGTTATAGGGAAGAATATTCATTGAATTAAAAATTGAAATTGAGCGGACGTGGCGGGATTCGAACCCGCGATTACCGACTTAGAAGGCCGGTGCCTTATCCAGGCTAGGCCACACGCCCAAAGAGAGTAGCGCTGAGGGGGAGATTCGAACTCCCGCTCCCCTTGCGGAGAACCGGCTCTCAAGGCCGGCGCGGTGGACCGAGCTTTGCTACCTCAGCAGTATTGTAACTACTGCAAGGGTATAGGATATTCTTATAAAAAAGGGTTGTTCTATGATTTGAGAACAATCTCAATATGAACCCCATCAGGGACCTGGATTCTCATCAGCTGTCGTAACGCACGGTCACTTGCATCCAGATCAATGAGTCGTTTGTGAATCCGCATCTCCCAATGGTCAATGGTTTCTGTACCTTCTCCATCAGGTGATTTCCGACAAGGGACCCGCAACCGTTTTGTCGGCATCGGCACCGGTCCTCGCAGCGCGACACCGGTCTTTTCTGCGATCATCTTAATTTGCGTACACACTTCCTCAAGCTTGGTTGATTCCGTGCTGGTCAATGAAATTCGTGCTTTCTGTGCTGGCATATTCGGTTGCCCCCATATATTAAAATAATAAAAAGAAGAGAGGAGGAAATTACTTTACCGCCTCGACTTCTAAACAGACACCAGCTGCGACGGTTTGCCCCATATCCCGAATAGCGAATCTCCCAAGTTGTGGGATTTTCTTGGATGGTTCAATAACCATCGGACGGGTAGGGACGATCTTGACGATCGCGGCGTCACCTGTTTTGATGAAATCAGGGTTCTCTTCTTTGACTTGCCCGGTTTTCGGATCAAGTTTCTTTTGGATTTCTTCAAATCTGCATGCGACTTGTGCCGTGTAACAGTGGAAGACAGGCGTGTACCCTTTCGTGATGACAGACGGATGATTCAACACCATGATCTGCGCGATAAATGACTTAGCAACAGTTGGTGGATCGTTTGCTGGCCCAGCAACGTCTCCTCTTTTGATATCTCCTTTGTTGACACCACGGACGTTAACACCAATGTTGTCACCAGGCATTGCTTGGCTGATCATCTCATGGTGCATCTCAATGGTCTTTACTTCCCCTGAGACCCCACCGGGTTTCATGCTTGGTTTGAATATCAGAGTCATCCCTGGTTTCATGATACCGCACTCGACCTTTCCAACAGGAACCGTACCGACACCCTTAATAGTGTATACATCTTGGATTGGCCATCGGAGTGGGAGATTCACTGGTTTTTCTGGAAGGATGAATTTGTCAATCGCCTTCAATATAGTATCGCCAGTCCACCAGGTGATTCCTCTTTTCTCTTTTATGTTGTCACCTACGAAAGCCGAGACAGGGACGAACTGGAGTTGCTCATCTTTGTAACCGACGCTTTTCGCTAATGCATTGACGTCAGCTTTCACCTGTTCATAACGGGCTTTATCGTATGGTGGTGTGGTCGCATCCATCTGGTTAATCGCAACAATCATCTGTTTGACACCCAGTGTTCGAGCAAGGAACATGTGCTCTTTTGTCTGTGCCATGACACCATGCTGTGCAGCAACCACAAGGATAGCTGCATCAGCTTGGGATGTACCGGTGATCATGTTTTTGACGAAATCTCGATGACCAGGGGCATCAATGATAGTGATGTAATATTTGTCAGTATCAAATCGTTTGTGTGCAACATCAATAGTAACCCCTCGTTCCCGCTCCTCTTTCAGCTGATCGAAAATCCATGCAAGAGCAAAACTTTCTTTTCCTTTTGCTTTTGCTTCTTCTTTGAATTTTTCTACCATGTGTGCTGGGAACTGTCCGGTATCAAGTAAGATTCTTCCGACGAGTGTGGACTTGCCATGATCGACGTGACCAATAATTACTAAATTTAGGTGTGGTTTTTGAGCCATAATTTTACCTCCATTAGTCTACATTTCAATTCAGTATTTATCTTTTCCTAAACCTTTCTTTACTTTGAAGGTTTGATAGCGTATAGCCTTCTTATTTATAAGTTTTACCTAGATGACAGGAGGCATACAAACAAAATATAAAAAAAATGATTTTCCTACGCACGTTGCATGAGAGATTCGACAAGGTTTTTGTAGAAGATCGCTACCCGTTCAGCCTGTTGTTTTTCTTTTGCTTCAACATACACTCTGAAAATCGGCTCTGTTCCTGATGGACGCAGCAGAACCCATCCGTCTTTCATGTACAATTTTAATCCATCGGTTCGATCAACCTTCGTAATTTTGTTGTTATCATTCATCTCTGTGGCTAGCAGATTCATGATAGGTTCTTTCTGCTCATTGGGACAGGCTATTTTTGTTTTCAGCATTTCATAGGAGGGAATCTCCGCGACCAGTTCAGAGAGCGGTCTTTTTTCTGTTGCCAGGATTTCAAGGATTGTTGCAAGTGCCATCGCAGAATCGCGACAGTACTGGAATGCAGGGAAGATAAGACCTCCGTTTTCTTCTCCTCCGAACATCGCATGATGTTCTTTCATAACACTAGCGACAATTGGGGATCCAACCTTTGTGTAGATGACGCTTCCTTTGTTCTGATGGATCACGTCTTCAAAACACGTCGAAGTTGTCACCGGAGTGACTGTGACGCCTCCATTCTTTTTTCTGGTGATATATTTTCCGACAAGTGAGAGTGATTTGTCACCCCAGATGTACGACCCGTTCTCATCGATGAAGATCGCCCGGTCTGCATCTCCATCGAGTCCGACTCCGAATGATGCTTGAGTCTCAGAGACTTTTTTCATAAGGAGCGTAAGGTTCTCAGGGACGGGTTCTGAGTGACGCCCAGGAAAGGTACCATCAGGTTCACAGTTCATCTTAGTCACTTGGCATCCAAGTTTTTTTAAAAGAATCGGGGTGACAAGACATCCGGCACCGTTCCCACAGTCAAGGACAACATGGAACCGCTGTCTTTTGATAGATGCGACATCGACACATGAGAGAACCCCCTCAACGTACAATTCTATTGCGCCATCCCATGTTGAATAGTTTCCAACATCTTTCCAATCTGAAAGAGCGAATTGTTGAGAAAAATAGATGGTTTCGATTGCTTCCTCAACGTCCTTTGTAAGCTCAGTTCCATCGTGTGCTGTTCCTTTTATACCATTGAACTGAGGTGGGTTGTGCGAAGCGGTGATAATGATTCCAGCATCAAATCGTTTCTCTTTGACCGTATATTGCAAGGTTGGTGTTGGGACAAGACCAACGTCGACCACATCACATCCTGTTGAGAGAAATCCGGCGGTAATCGCGGATTTTAACATATGATTGGAGAGCCGGGCATCCGTTCCAATGGCGCATCTCGGTCGGGGTACTGTTTTTTTTAGATACGTCCCCCAGGCTTGTCCAATTCCTAACGCAAGCGTGCTGTTCATATCCTGGTTCACGACGCCTCTGATGCCATTAGTGCCAAAAAGCCGTGTCATCTTTTAATACCCCGTCATGGAGTTGTTTTCGCCTGTTGAATCATTTCCTGGGTTTTTTTCATAAACCGGGTGGATAAATCCTGAAGGATAGCTGTGGTGTCTGCCTCTACGGTCAATCGGATGATCGGGCTTGTGTTTGAGGCACGTATCAATACCCATCCATCCTTAAAATCAACCCGAACGCCATCCATGGTGTTCACCTGCTCATATTCCTTTAAGAGTTCCTGCTTGAGTTGTTGGATGACGTCAAATTTAATTTCATCAGCGCATTCGATTTCCTCTTTTCTTGTCGGATAACTTGGGGTCTCCATCATCAGGTCATGTAACGGTCTTTTCATGTTGTCTAAGATTTGCGCAATCTTCAGAGGGATCACGAGTGCGTCATCGAAGAGGAAGTATTCAGGTATGATGAGATGCCCGGAGGATTCTATCCCAAGAAGTGCGCCTGTTTGTTTTGCTTCAAGGGTCAAGAAGGTATGGCCGACCTGTATTTGTTTGATAGTATATCCCAGTGGCTGGAGTTGTTCTTTGACAGATTTGGAACATTCGACGTTCACAATGATGGTTCCTTTCTTTTTTTTCAGCCCATATGTGCCTATGATGATCCCGGTGAGATCCGCAGAAAGAATCTGCCCGGTATTATCAACAATGACCGCTCGGTCCCCATCACCGTCGAAGGCAACACCAAAGTCACAGGTACTTTTCTTTATTGTTTCGACAAGTGTCGTGAGATTCTTTGGTTTTGGGTCTGACGGACGTTTCGAGAACGTCGGGTCAGGGTCACAGTACACCGGGATGACATGAAAGCCTAACGCGGTGAATATCTCTGGTGCGGAAAGCGTCATGCTTGCGCCACCACAGTCAAGGGCGACTGTGAGCTTTCTTTTGAATTTGAACTGGGAAGTAAAGAAATTTTTATAGCCGGTCGTTGCGTCGACAGCGGTCACCTGACCGATATGGTCCCATGAAGCCAATTCAAAGGAATCCTGGAGAACAAGGTCTCTGATCGCCATGAGGTTCTCTTCAGGGAATCCGACACCATCCCCGTAGTAGAACTTGATCCCGTTCCATTCTGGGGGTAAGTGACTGGCGGTGACAAACGCTATCAGGTCAGACTTCAGTTTCCCCCCGGTGAAGAGTGTTTGCCCAAATGACGTCGTCCCTGTATGATGGATATGGACTCCAGTGGCGGTGACTCCCGCGATGAACGCATGTGTAAGGCTTTGGCTGGACTGACGGATATCACCACCAACGCTGATCTGTGTTCCCCGCATGGTTTGTTTCACATATGTTCCAGCGGCAAGCCCGATTTTGTAGAAGATGTCAGGGGAGATATCTTTGTTNNGTTGATTTACTCCCCGATCACATTCCCAATCTGTTTGCTGGGGTATCCTGGTGGGATTGGCTGGTTCCACACCACCACATTGTCCAGAGCTGTGCCATCCTTCACTTGTTCGTTATCCCCAACCGCGACGTTCCTAAGCACAGCACCATCACCAATGGAAACGTGTTCACCAATCACGCAATGATCTAGAATAACATTCTTTCCAACAGTGACCTTGTCAAATAAAACACTGGAGTCAACCGTCGTGTTTGAACCGACTACAACCCTATTCCCCGCACAAGATTGTCGTAGGACCCCTTGGATAGTGCACTGCTCCCCGGTGGCGAACGTTTTCTTTTGCTTCTCTAAGAGGAGTTTATGGACGCTGATATAGCTGCTGATCCTACCGACATCAATCCAATGTCCCTGGAATTTATACCCGAAAAAACGCCCAGTGTTCTCAATAATCTGCGGGAAGATTTGCTTTTCCATAGAAACCAGCTTCCCTGGTTCAATGTAATTGAGCACCTGTGGTTCCAGCAGGTATGCCCCTGCATTAATAAGGTCCGAGGGAGCATCCTCTGCCTTTGGTTTTTCGACGAACTTTGTAATAATTCCGTCTTTTTTAATATCGACGACGCCGAACTCGGAGACGTTCTCGACTGGCCACAGTGAAATCGTTACGATCGCTTTTTTCTTTTCATGAAACCGGAGCATCTCTGCAAGATTCAAGGAGCAGATGATATCAGCATTTAGCACAAAAAAAGACCCGGCGATATGTTTATCAGCGAATTTGACTGCACCACCAGTCCCCAGCGGCTCTGGTTCTTCGTTGACAATAATCGTTTTTCCGAAATCATGGCTGCAGAAATACTCCTCGATTTGGTCTCGTCGGTAGTTCACCGCGAGAATGACCGTATCAACTTTTTTTGGTAACGTTTTTATTAAATGGGAAATCATTGGTTCGTTGAGGATTGGTAAGAGTGATTTCGCTCTGGTGAAGGTAAATGGTCGAAGTCTGGTGCCAAAGCCTCCTGCAAGGATGATTGCCTCCATATGAATTCCTTACGGTTATTATTAGACCCTGAAATAGCTGCTGCGTATTAAATCGTTTCTTTTTCCTACATGTTGATAAGAAACGAAAAGAATTTATATGATAAAATTATTATAATTAATAGATATCTAAGGGGATACTATGAAAAGAAAAATGAAATTCAGCGTATGCATCATATCGATGATCTGTATTGTGGTATTGATTTCACCAGCATGTAGCGCTGGGTTAAGCTCTCTAGCTATAAAAAAGAAAAACACACAACATCAGCAAGCCTCGGCATCGCAATACTGGGGATTATTATTTGCAGTAGGGACCTACGAGGGGAACCCTGACCAAGACCGCCCTGAAATGATAGATGCATGTAATAATCTGTATAATGTACTTCTCGATTCCCCGGCGTACTGGCAAGCAAGTAATATCCATGTCAAGACAGGCGGGCAATGTTACCTTCAGAACCTCATTAATGAATTGCTCTGGCTGAGAAAAAACTCGAAAAGTGAGGATTTTGTCTTTGTCTACATCACCACCCATGGAGCACCTTTGAAAAGAAACGGTTTACCCTGGGATCTTCCACCAAAAGACGAGCCGGACGGTGCAGACGAATTCCTTGTTATGTACAATGGATTTAATCAATGGTATGGTCTCATCTGGGATGATCTGTTAAACTTCCTCCTAAGCATCATAAAATGCCAGGGGCTCTGTCTTATCGTCGACAGTTGCTATAGCGGTGGGTTCAATGATTTGCCATTAAGCAGTTCAAACCAAAAGAGGTATACGGCGATGTCCTGCCAGGAAAATGAAGTATCGTATGGTACAGATTTCTCAAATCTCATTATAAGCGGTTTAGATGGTTGGGCTGATGCAACAGGAAATGGCGATGGAATAAATTCCGCTCAAGAAACGTTTGGATGGGCGAAATTCTGGTTGGATCTCGGTGGTAATCAACACCCAACTGAAGCTGATTTGTTCGGTGCAGAGTTTCCTTTAACCTATTCATAATACATTCTACTGTATACTAGGGGATTAAAGATTTCAGGTTCT
>JAFNFT010000026.1 GCA_017885605.1 Methanobacteriota archaeon
ATTTTCTGGTTTCTTCCGCCTTTCAGCTGGACTTCACGTGTGTGTAGGATATATCCATCTTTTTCAAATGCCATAGTATTTCCTCGGAGTAGTGTAAGGCGGAGTATCATATAAAGGTTCCCTGGCCGAAGGTATCTCAGCGACTATCTGCACAAAAAAAATCCAGTATAATAATAAAGGTTAGAGACATTGATCGTAGCACCATTAAAATGACAACCAACACCATCATCAATTATTATCATGCCGGTGTAAATTGGTGCTCAAATCCCTTTCCCTGCGCTCAGATCACTGACCTCTATCCGTCAATGTATAACATTATATAGTGATTGTATTATTTACGCAACCAAAAAAAAAGGATGTAATGAAAAATGTATCGAGACAATAATAGAGGCGGTGGCTATGGTGACGCACCCCGAGAAATGCATAAAGCGACCTGTGCAGATTGTGGGAAAGAATGTGAAGTTCCGTTTGTACCGAATGGTACAAAACCTGTGTATTGCAGGGAATGTTATCAGAAACATCGGCCACCAAGGAGATTTTAAATCTCTCTCTTTTTTTCTTTTCATATCTGTAATCGATTCGCACAAAAAACATGTATCTTAAAACCGTGTTAATGCTTTTACGATAAAAAGGAATGATTATATAGCGAACATTATATTCCTCTCCAAACTTTGGAGGCTGGAGCGTTTATGACAACAATTAGCGCGTTTAGTGAGTTAAATTTATATTCTATTAATTTGGAGGGAAAATCAGAAGGAGACTAGTGATTTAAATTACCTATGGCGAAAGCCTAAAATCATTTAAATCACCTATCTTATTCTGTTTTCCTGTTGATCGGGATGGTTAATTATATTATTGTAACAGGCGGAGTTATTTCTGGATTAGGAAAAGGAATTACGACCGCGTCGATAGGGAAGATCCTTGTGAATCACGGTTATAAAGTCACCGCGATTAAGATCGATCCCTACATCAATTTTGATGCAGGGACCCTACGGCCAACTGAACATGGTGAGGTCTGGGTCACAGAGGACGGCGGGGAAATCGACCAGGACCTTGGTCATTATGAACGGTTCTTAGATATCAACATCCCAAAATGTAATAATATCACCACCGGTCAAGTCTATAGTGCGGTTATCGAAAAAGAACGAAGCGGGAAATACCTTGGTAAAACCGTTCAACCAATCCCTCATGTGACCGATGAGATCAAACGACGGATCCGCGCACCAGGTGGTGAGGAAACAAAATTTGATTTTGTCCTTGTTGAGATCGGTGGCACCGTCGGAGACTACGAAAATGTCTTGTTTTTAGAAGCAGTCCGTCAGATGAAACTCGAGGGAGAAAAAGTCATCTATGTCCATGTCACCTATGTCCCTGTCCTAAAATCTGTTGGCGAAGCAAAAACTAAGCCAACCCAGCATTCCGTTAAATTGCTTAGAGAAATTGGAATTCAACCTGATTTTATCATTACGCGTTCTGAAAAACCACTTGATGATGTACGAAAGGAAAAGATCGCATTGTTCTGTAACATTTCAGGGGAGGACGTTATCTCTGATTCTAATATCGATAACGTCTACGGGGTCCCCTTACTGTTCGAGGAGCAAGAGCTCTGCAAGAAGATTTTAAAGAAACTCGGGTTGCGCAAAGAAGAAAATGATTTCAACGCCTGGAAGAATTACATCGCGAAAATCCGTAAATTGGATAAAAAGATCAAAATAGGGATTGTCGGGAAATATTTTGATATTGGAGCGTTTAAACTCTCCGATGCCTATATTTCGGTTATAGAGGCGGTGAAGCATGCCGCATGGAATAACAATGTCCGTCCGGAGATTGAATGGATTGACTCGAAAATCTTTGAAAAACATCCCCGGAAGATCGTCAATCTGAAAAAATTTGATGCAATCATTGTTCCTGGTGGCTTTGGTCTTTCTGGTGTTGATGGCAAGATTGCGACCATAAAATATGTTCGTGAGAACAACATTCCCTATCTTGGGTTATGCCTCGGGATGCAGCTTGCTGTGGTCGAATATGCGCGAAACGTCTGTGGGTTAAAAGGCGCGAACACTACAGAAGTTGAAAAAACCACTCCATACCCGGTTATTGATTTTATTCCCGATCAAGTAAAAATCGTGACAGAATCCCGCTATGGTGCCACCATGCGGCTTGGTGCATATCCCGCGATTCTCGCTGATGGCTCATTAATCAGAAAATTGTATAATGATCAGAATAAGGTCTACGAACGTCATCGGCATCGCTACGAAGTGAATCCGAAATATATCGAAATCCTTGAGAAAAAAGGCTTAGTGTTCTCTGGTCGCTCCCCCGATGGGATCCTCATGGAGTTCATGGAACTCCCAAATCATCCGTATTTTACGGGCACACAAGCACACCCGGAGTTCAAATCTCGGCCGATGAAACCTGCTCCTCTCTTCGACGGACTCATCAAAGCAGCCAAGAAAAAGAAGGAATAAAACCATTACATTGTTTTTGGCTCGAAAATCGTTTTATGCAACACTAAGTTACTTGCGAAAAACCAGATTGGTGGGATCAACGCGACAAGGATGATGTAGATGTTCAATGAACTGAGCATAATCGGTGTCGTCGCATACATGAAAATGACGATAATCCCGATCAATTTTCTGATTCGTGAACGGTCAAAGATTTTGATTGAATACAATTTGTAAATCGAAAAGAACGTCGCAATCGCAAGCACCACCAGCAATGCTATCTGCCAGAGGCTTGGGGATAAACCAAGGAAAACAAATGGCAGGAAAATCAGAGTGATCCGCAGGATCTCTATGAGATACCCGGTTGTTTTAAAGGAGAGCGGTAACGCGATGATGCCAGTACGGACTTTTGCCCCGAGACGAATCGCAACCGTGTTTGCGCTACCTTCCTCGTCATGGTCAATATCCTTTATCGCACCATTAATCATATTCATGAAAAGAACCTGTATCCCGCCGATGAGAGCCACAACATATGCTAACTTTGTAGGAGTCCCGATTGTCGATGCACCAAATAAAATCAGGAAAAAAATGGCGCCAGCAAGGACTAGGTCCATCCCTGGGTATTTCTTACTAGCAATGTCGTACATCGTCGCAAGGAAATACGCTATAAGGAGGATACCGGCAAGTACGAGATATCTGAGGAGATCCGAAAAAAATACAAACGAAAGGAGAAACGAACCAATCATACAGGATATCGCGAAGAACACAACCTGCTTCCTGGTGATGCTACCTCGGACCAATGGTCGTGCAAAGAGGTCTTTGGAGAGCTTATCGAGTCTAAAATCGATGACATCGTTGATCACAAATCCATAGATGTGAGCGAGACTTCCGATGAGAAACAAAACAAACAACTTCCAGAGAGACAACATGCCAACATCCCACATGGATAACGCGCCAAGGACCGGGGCGATAGCGGTCAAGCCCATGTTGAAGAGACGAGTTATTTCGATATAATCACGAAGCATTATCACAAAAGTAAACTAGAGGCCCATAAAAAACCATCGGTTTGTAACCTATAGCTTTTTATACCGATTTCTATTTTTTTCCTCTGTGCTAGAAAAACTTCGCTCGTTTGCTGACATCGGTCGGACGCAAGGGATCACCACTTCTGCGTCCATTGCGATCGTCGGTGCATTGACATCGACTGTACCAGTTGAATGGTACTATATCGTTTATTTTACGATTATCTCGATCTTCTCTCATATGGCATTGAACACCTATATCGCGTTAGGTGATGTAGAACTCGATGCGCATACCTATGTCCCCTCAAGGAATCCTGTCATCAGCGGTCTGTTGTCCAAAAGAGAGGCGATGCTATTCGTCTACGGAGGGACGCTTGTCTGTCTTCTACTGATCGCTCTTCTCTTTTTATCGGTTGATACTTACTCAGTTCTCATGTGTTTTCTGTGCTTCTTCCCAGCCTACGGGTCACTCCTCTGGTATGGTTGGAAAGGAAAAAAAGTCGTACTCTCCTATGATTATTCATTTTCGATATCGTATTCCTTTTTTGTCCTCTTCGGAGTTTTTGCTGTGGGTGGATTGCCAACGACCTATACCTGGATTTTTATCGGCGTGATCTTTTTTGCTGCAACCGCGTTTGCCCAATGGGAAAACGGCCTGAAAGACGTTGATGCTGACCGGCGTGTTGGGGTCAAAAGCTTCGCGGTCGTTACTCAGGTGAGAAACAATCAAAGACTGCATGTAACACACCCGTACTTTCTCTACGGATGCGTATTAAAAATAGGGTTTCTTCTGTGTAGTTTCCTTGGCTACTGGTACTCCCGAGACATCTACTATCTTCTTTTCTATGTGCTGTATGGGATCCCATCACAGGTCTACATCATGTATCGATTTTTAGTCAAACAAAAACCACAAGAACACCGAAGAACGATTCTTCTAGATGTGACCTTCGCAGCAATCCTTGGGTACTCAACAATCTACGGGTACACCGGTATCGTCCCTATTGTGTTATTAATCATCTATCTCATTGGAGGGTACCTGATCGGCTCATTAATACAAACAAATTGTGAATTTAAATTTGGAAGGTTCTCAGTTTCAAAGAAATAGAAGGAATCGCTTAATTGTTTTTTAAATAAGCATCAATTGCTCGTGCTGCTTTTTTCCCAGCACCCATGGCAAGGATGACGGTTGCCGCTCCAGATGCGATATCCCCTCCTGCAAAAATACCGGGTACCGATGTACGACCATCCTCATCGGTGATGATGTTCCCATGTTTCCCAATTTTTAAATCTTTCATGGTGCGTGGGATTAATGGGTTTGGACTTTGGCCAATAGCAACAAGTGCGGTATCAACAGCTAACTTTTCTTCGGAGCCTGGAATCGGCACAGGTCGTCTCCTGCCAGACTCATCAGGCTCCCCCAACTGCATTTTCAGATATTCAACTTCCTTAAGAATCCCTTTCTCATCTCCGATGAATTGAATCGGGGCGATCAACAACTTGAAGATCACTCCTTCCTGTTTTGCGTGTTCGATTTCCTCTGTTCTTGCGGGCATCTCTGCTTCTGTTCTCCGATACAGGATATACGATTTCTCAGCTCCTAATCGTAACGCAGTTCGTGCACAGTCCATCGCAACATTCCCTGCGCCGAATGTCACGACGACTTTACCCATTTTCACAGGTGTATCATATTCAGGAAATCGATATGCCTTCATCATATTGACCCTGGTGAGGAATTCATTTGCTGAATAGACGCCATCGAGGTTTTCCCCAGGGATGTTCAACCAATTCGGAAGACCTGCACCGGTGCCAATAAAAACAGCATCGTACTCCTCCATTAACTCTTGAACAGTAATAGTTTTTCCTACTACGATATCATAGTTAACCTCAACCCCTAGACTTTTGACATATTCCACTTCAGATTTTACAATGGCTTTCGGGAGACGAAATTCAGGGATTCCATACATCAAGACCCCGCCAGGATCATGCAACGCTTCAAAGACAGTGACCGCATGTCCCATCCGAGCAAGATCACCAGCACAAGTTAACCCTGCGGGACCTGAACCAACCACAGCGACGTTCTTTCCTGTTGATTGTGGTTTCTTCGGTGGTTTTTTTCCTATCCCACGTTCATAATCAGCGATGAATCGTTCTAAGCGTCCAATGCCAACAGGCTCCCCAATTTTCTTTAGAGTACATTCTCCTTCACATTGACTTTCATAGGGACACACACGCCCGGATATTGCTGGAAGGTTATTTTTTGCTTTAATCACTTCAGCTGCTTTCTCAAAATTTCCCTGAGCGATGCAATTGATGAAACCAGGGATGTCGATTTCGACGGGACATCCTTTCATGCAAGGTTTGTTTTTACATTGGAGACAACGTTTTGCCTCTTCGATCGCTATTTCCTTACTATATCCGTAGGGTACTTCTTTGAAGTTCTTTATTCGTTCCTTGGGGGTTTGTTCTGGCATTTCGTGTTTAGTCTTTCGGACGCTCATGAGGCACCTGCCAATTTGCATGCTTCTCCTTCTGCATGAAGAAAACGTCGGTTTCGAAGCATTAAATTGTCATAATCCACTTTATGGCCATCAAACTCGGGACCGTCAACGCAGGCAAACTTTGTTTTTCCATCAATTGAGACACGACATCCCCCGCACATTCCGGTCCCATCGACCATAATTGGGTTCAAACTTACCAGGGTTTTAATATTATATTTTTTTGTTACGGTGGACACAACCTTCATCATGATGATTGGACCTATCGCCATCACCATATCAACCTTGTTTTTATCGATAACCTGTTGAATAACATCGCTGACAAATCCTTTGTGACCTTTCGATCCATCATCAGTCGCAATATAAAATTCATCGCTAAACGCATGGATTTCGTTTTCTAATAACAAGAGATCCGCAGTTTTCGCTCCGAGAATGGAAATCACTCGATTTCCTGCTTCTTTCAAAGCTTTTACAATCGGATAAAGTGGTGCAATACCAACCCCTCCACCAACACAGACGACAGTTCCGTATTTTTTCACCTCTGATGGCATCCCAAGAGGTCCTGCAAAATTTTCCAACGAATCTCCAACATTCAGCAGACCAAGTTGTTTCGTGGTTTTTCCAACCTCTAGAAAAATGATACTGACTGTTCCTTTTTTTGGGTCTGAATCAGCAATGGTCAAAGGAATACGTTCGCCTTTTTCATCGATTCGTAAAATGATGAACTGACCGGGTAATGCTTTTTTAGCGACCAACGGGGCTTTTATTTTTAAGAGCTTCACATTCTCGGATAATACCTTTTTTTCAACAATCGGATACATAGAACCCCTCTAAAGTTATTTTCTTTTGTTGTAACCGTAATTAGGTATAATTTTAATAGTTTATGATTCCTCTAAAGAGAGCTAAAATTTATTAAGAATAAACAGATGGCAAGCATAGCAAACCATGTTGTGGTGGAATATTGAAAGGCATCTTTGTCTCTGATATTCATGGGAGTATCCCACGATTCCAGCGTCTTTTTCAAATCATCAGGAAAGAAACACCAGACGCCGTTTTTTTAGGAGGAGACCTTCTTCCTCTCCACCCTATGAAACACACGACAATGGAAGAATTTATACAAACAACTATCTTTTCAGAGATGAAAAAGATAAAGAGGAATGGTGATAAAAAAATCCGATTTTTTGTCATAATGGGTAATGATGATCCACGGATGTATGAACACCTTTTTATGAAAGCAGATAACGCAGGTCTCTTGGATTACATTCAACAAAAAACCATATCCTACAAAAAAATGTACATCACGGGATATTCATTTGTACCTCCAACACCGTTTCAGCTCAAGGATTGGGAGCGGTACGATATCTCACAATATATTGATGTTGGAGCGATATCGCCAGAACAAGGGAGACGAACAATTGATGTTCCTTTCGATGAAATAAAATATTCAACGATTGCTGAGGATCTCGAAAAACTTTCAAAACAGAGTCCAGCTAATAACACAATCTATCTATTTCACTCACCACCGTATCAATCATGTCTTGATAGAGCAGACCTTCATGGAAAAAAGGTTGATCACGCACCTGTGGATGTTCACGTTGGAAGTATTGCAATCCAACGTTTTATAAAAGCACATCAACCATTATTGACATTGCATGGTCACGTCCATGAATCAGCACACATCACAGGATGTTGGAAAGAAAAAGTTGACAGAACGTATTCGTTCACCGCCGCTCATTATGGGCCTGAGCTTGTAGTGGTACGATTTGATACGAATCACCTGGAGAATGCGACACGAGAATTAATCCCTGTGTCTTAAACATCTTTTTTCAATGAAATCTTCCGCACTGTCTGATACGGGGATGTGATATGGGACGCCCATGAGCTTTTCTTTTTAATATCTTCATCGGTAATGATATGGACATCTAACAAACCTTCGGTGGCAAAACCAGTTCGTTCTTTGTTTTCTTTTGCCAGTTTTTTGCCCCACTCATCGAACCATACCATGAGTTTGTCTTTCTGTTCCTCTGTACCTTTGAAATGCACAAGAAGGTCAATATCACTAGTTGGACCAGCACTGCCGTCTTTTGTACTTCCGATAAGGTACATTCCTTGGATTCCATAGAGATCAGGGTCAAGCGCTTGAGCGATTTCTTCGATTTTCTGCGTCCGCCAGGTTAGGTGATCCGCTGGTTTGAGGTACGCAAGTGCCTCATTAGCTTCTCCATCCATGACGACCGCTAGAGTTCCTCCGGGGATGATCTCTGAGACTTTGACGACTCGAACAACATCCTCAAAGTTTTTATACGACGGCAGAACATCGGATAGTTTGTTATCTGACTCTAACAATAATTTCTCATTGAAGAGATCCTCTCCCTGGTCTGGGTATAAAGGGAGATACCTAATGTTTGATTCAACTAAGTCTTGGAAGAAATGTGTTCCAAAGGAAAGTTCCGGGATATATCCTCCTTTTTCTTTTGCTATTTCCAGGATCATAGCGGTATTGTTGATATCGCCATAACGTACCGGTACACCAAGTTTAATGTCTCCTTTACTTCCCCAACGTCCTGGGCCCATGAGAATGAATTTTCTTTTCGGTAGTTTCGCGTTTAATTCACTTATGATTTTGGCAACTTTTTGCATTTGTTCTCTTTTTGTTAAATTTGTGTATTCCTCAGGGACGACGTACACAATATATTCAATGTTTTCTATTTGGCCTGTTGTAACATATTTTTTTGTGGAAAAGAGTTTTCGATCCTCAGGGATATCCTTGGGAACTGGTTTTCGTTCAATGCCTGGGGACTGGCTTTGTGGGCGACATTGCAGGATGTAGAGGTTTTTTCCATCGCAGGCAAATTCTACATCAACGGGGGTACTTATTTTTTCTTCAAGCAAAGATAAGATACGTTTAATTTTTTCCAGGAAATCACTTTTTTCGAAAAGGTTTGAGAAGGTTACGACCATATCTGCTTTTTCAGGATTGAAGAGAACGTTCGGTGGGTTAAGCCGTCCGCTTTCATGTACAGAAATAATGTCACTGAGTTTCGGGAATTCATCTGCATGTTCTCTGAAGAATTTCACCGCGTCCGTGGTTTCAATCATTCCGGTTTCTAAATTGATTAAATCCATGAACCGGGGTGAGTATTTGATCCTCTCTTCTACTAAGGGATTGACTTGAAGGTTTGGTCTTTTTGGGGAGATTAGAATCGGGTAGTCATTTCCCATTCTATCGACTGCTCGTGTTCCAAGACCCGGGACCATGCGGATCATACCGTCTTCTCTGCTGATGCGAGGAGACCATCGGAATTCATTCCTACTGAATGCAACCCCCGCATATGTTGGCATATAATATGATCCAACTTGGGTTCCAACAACCTCTTGGATCAGTATCCCCATTTCTTCGTTAAAATCAAGTAATCCTCGCTCACGTCGATATTCGATGGGATCTGGACTGAATGTCGATGCATAGACCTCTGCAATTGCATCCATTAGTGCATGGAGTCGTTCTTCTTCGGTTCCTAAGTTGGGGACAAATAAACTTTTATATTTTCCTGAAAATGCATATCCAAAGCTATCCTCAAGAAGGCTTGATGATCGAACGATAATTGGTCTGTCTTTGAAATCTCGGATAATTCGGCGTAACCCTTCGACAATTTCATAAGGGAATGATGAGTGTTTAAAAATCTGTTCTAAAAACGGTTGTTCTTGACGAATCTCAATAGGGTCCAAATACTTGACATGAGACGTTTCATCTAAATCATTATAGTGAATAAATGATAGGATGGAATCGGAGGTGAGATACCAGTTTTTTGGAAATGCGATATCTTTGAGGGTATCGTCTTTTTTCATCTCTTCTTTGATGATTTTCTCTGCCAGTAATACACCGGAGGATTTTCCTCCTAATTTCCCGGTGCCTTGTGCTGGACCGACCACATGTTCTAACAGTAAATCAAAATCTGCTACATCAAAAAACATTTTTGCAACGTTTACATATTCTAATCGCTCTGTGAAGAAGCGTCTTATGAGCGCGGTTTTAATGCTCATTTGATCTTCGGGGGATATCGTTTTTTCTGCGTCTGGTTGATCGAAAAACCGATTCAGCTCTGCAGCAATCTCTACCAAAGGAATACCTGTTTTTTGGGATTGAAGTAGCAACGGTCGTGCCTTGTCTTGTTTCATCCAATTCGCAAATAAGTTAGAGATGTCTTCGGCAGGGATAGATTCCTTTGCTATTTCAAATATTTCTTTTTGTATGGTCACAATGGCGTCAATATCCTGCCGTTGATTTGGCATATGGATTCCACGCCAGTCTATTGCACTTGAATCACTATCAATAGACGGAGCGATTTTATTTAGTAGATTTGTGACCTTCTCATTTTCTATTCTGTAGAGATAATACGTCATCTTTCTGGTAATGCGCAGTAACGTTCGAGGATCTGTTTTTACCAGCAGATCAAGGATTACTTCCCAATCATGTTTTTTCTCAGGAATCTCGGATTTAACCTCCGCCTCTTTTTCCTCAGCCTTCATTATTTTTTCAACTAAATCTAATCTTCTTCGCTGTTGATCAAGTTCTTCTTTAATACGTCGTTCTTCAATGAATTTTCCAACCACTGCAGAAATTGCATCAATAAGCCGTCGTTCTTCTTTAAGAAATTGTCCTTCATCAGTAATTGGTTTTTCTTCAAGATAATAAACTTCGAGAGTTCCTATTTTTTTCTCATCAACTATAAGATTGCTTTCAAGTATCCATTTTGTTTTCTTAAAATTCTCTGTTTTAAATTCCTTTCTTTTATCAAGAACGATTCGCACACACGTTATATCCGGAAACTGCCAGGCTGAAGGGATCAACTCCACAATTTTCTGCAATGCTTCTTCAATAGAGAGTTTGCTATCATTAACTATCCTTGTAATCCGGTAAAAACAATTGAGCTCTTTTACCCGCTCTTTAAGTTCGTGCATCATGTTTCCATTCATGGATTCAATATTTTTTTCGTCCATTATTATCTCCTGTGTCACGTGATCTGTCTCCCATTCCGCTCATGTTGTCTATTTTGGTACTGTTATATATTATTTATCTTTTTTTGTATGACTGCTTTTCCTAGTTTACCGTCTATTTTCACTTCTAGTTCAAAGGGAACTCTCACATGTCTGACATCATCCATATCTTCAATGGATGGGAGGGAATCAAGCCATTGTACATCAATGTTTCCCTTATCCTCCTTCGTAATGAGATATCCAACTTGGGAAGAGATCAAGTCATGGAAGAAGTGAGAGCCCTGCGATGGATCAATTGCTCTATCCTTAAATGGTGTTTCTATAATCACTTTTACTCCTGCGATATCACTCCAGATTATAGGGATACCTAACCAAGAATCTGCTGAACCCCATCGTCCAGGACCAATAAGCATATACCGTTTCGCTTCACCCATGAGTCTCGTATTTAGTTTCCGAATTTGTGCCACCGCACGAGTGGAATTCGCCATCTCAAATGATGATTTCACATATACAATATCTTGGATATGATCAATGATCCCGTTTCCTAACGCGTTTTCACTATAACCGATATCTGTTTTAGCGTTGAAATCGCCTATAAAGATATCACTCGTTTTACCTGGTGGAACCATACTACGGATCTGTAAGATAACCAATTCCGCCTTCTCGGATTCTGTCTGCCCAATATTCACTGCGAATTCTATCTCAACGGGGTATCCTAACGTAATCTCACTAATTCGTAACAATAATTTCAATGCTTTAGCTAATGGGATCGCATCGTACTGGGTGATAGGACCAAAATCAATGACGAGTAATCCTTCTTCAGATACTCCTGGATACAAGCTATCATCTTGGCGCACATAGGTTGACGCTATTTTATCTAACGTGCCATGTCGTCGTGCATCATCAATCCCAAGAATGCTATAGGATGTCTCTTCATTTCGCTCGACAATGCGATACACAGATTTTAGATTCAACGCATAAAACTTGCGTTGTGCGTATTTTATAAAATCCTTTGGCGTCCCGAACAAGGGAACTGTAGGTCGTTCAGGACAAAACCCGAATGTACTACCTCCATCGACTATGGCTTTTCCCAAACCAAGTGCGAGATAGACAATCCCGTCCTCTTGAGTGCAACCACTCGATGGATAATAATTATAAGACTTTGCTACCCCTGAAATTGCTGGGTAAAAATATGTCTCATGTTTGCGTCCAACAACTTCTTGAATAATCACCGCCATTTTTTCGTCACCGATATTTTTCGGCGTTGATTTAATGTATGTTCGAGCTTTTTCAAAAAATGTTGAAGCATACACATATTTTATCGCATTGCAGACATCCTGGAATCGAAAATCAGTTTCCCAGGATTCATTTGGTAACAAAATGGAATCATAAATACCAGCAAAGGATTGTAATAGCGAATCTTCAAGTACCCCTGAAGATCGCACCACTAACGGTTTTCGTGTATTATGAATAAAAGCTCGGAGATCACCAAGTACGGTCGCAGGAAGACTGGCGGACATGAATTTTAAAGCGATCCGTTCATCAGGGAGATCAAAAAGTTCTTCATTAGGCAATGAATTTTGCATTAAAAATGTTTCAAAAATATCAGTAGAAATTACAAGTGTGCGAGGAATAGTAATCCGGAGATTTGGGAACATTTCATCGGAAATATATTTTGAAACAAGTTTAGCGAGAAATGAAAGTCCCCGTGCTTTTCCCCCAAGTGCTCCTTTTCCAATACGGCTAATTTCAAGATGGGAGGCAACAGATGCTCGTTCAAACGGAATCACCGATGCTTGTGTTTGAGCATATTTATTTTCTTCGAGCAGATCGATAAGTCGTTTCCGTAAATCAGCACTCTTTTTAATCTCTTTTTCCGTTGTACGGATTTTTTCTGCAAGATCGTTTTCACCTCGAACGCGAACCCAGGTAGAAAAAAGGTGATGGTTTGCAGCTTGGGTAAGAATGGTATCATCAACAGATAAGACGGCATCCTCGAAATCCTTTATATTTTTAATTCGATAGAGTTCTTTTTGATTTGTATCTTTAAGTATTATCTCTCGTGGACCAAGACATTCGTTGATAAAATCTTTAATAATCAATGCGAGTGTTACTTCCTTTTTTGACACAAACCGTAGATGAGATCCAAGAGATATATCTCCATGATACGATTCAGAAGATTGAATGAGAATCGGGATATTTGGTTTTTCATTCTGTATTATTTTGACAAGATTTTCACCAGCGTGGGTTGCTTTTTTTGAGCCATAACCAAGTTGATTATCGGTGATGATACCAATAATATTATTTTTATACGCCTGATAGAGGTTTACTGCGGTTTCAAAATCCTGTGCATGCAACAGAACCGGTCTATGATTGAGCCGAAGTGTTCGTTGTTCCTCAGTTAAAGAATCAGATAAAATACTTTCAAGAAAACTATGAATTTCATCATAGATCAAAAGAAGATATGTCGAATAGTATTGAATCGAGTCTTCGATTAACAACACACATCGACCATGAGTAGCAAGCGAAGGGTCTTTTTGTATATTAACAAAATCTTCAATAAGTTGGATAATGGTGAGAATAATTTTTCCGTCGCCATTCCATGTCAATATTTTACTCAAAATATGTTCTGTATTTTTCTCTTCGTTTTTAATAAGTTCAGCTATATTGTTCCCTAAGAGCACAATCGGGATGTTGGTGAATGATTTTATATGTTTTGCTAAGGAGAAACTATCGATATCATCAAGTTTGTCAAAAATTATAACAAAATCAAATTGCTGATTTGTAAGAAGAGACAAACATTCCCCTTGGCTTTCGACATGTGTTATCTGCGGTGATGCTTCACGACCGTAGGACGCATAGTGTTCCTGTAAAAGAGAACTCAATCTGCCTTCTTCCTCTAATTGAAAAAAATGGTACGAAGAAGAAAGCAGAAGAATTTTTTTGACCTGATATGGTTCAACCTGTTGTTCTTCTGCAAGTTCTTGTTGTTTAACAACAGATGGGGTAATACCAGTGATTTCTTCGATACAACTGATGATTTTTTTTTCTCTATCGTTGATCCGGATGTTCATATGATCGGATTACACCCAGCCTCGCATTTTACATGCATCAGCGACTCGGGAAATCGCAATCATGTATGCCGCATCACTGGCCCGTATTTTCTTCCGTTTAGAAAGTTCCCATACCTTATAAAACGCATCAGTCATCTTATTGTCGAGTTTCCCAAGGACTTCTTCTTTTGTCCAATAGTAGTTCTGGTTACTTTGAACTTGCTCGAAATAACTACAGACAACACCACCAGCGTTTGCGAGAAAATCAGGGATAACAACTACACCTTTTTTCTCAAGAATATCCTCTGCTTCTGGTGTGACCGGTCCATTCGCACCACAGATAATGATTTTCACCTGTGGTTTTATTTGATTGACGTTTTCTTCAGTAATCGAATGTTCAAGAGCTGCAGGAATAAGGATATCTACATCCTGTTTTAACCAGTCATCACCTGGTCGAACCTCATAGCCAAGCTTCTCCGCTTGTTTTTTATCAATGGTGCCGAAACGATCGGTGATTTTTATGAGTTCATCGAGTTTGATCCCTGTTTTTTTGTAGTAACTATACGTTTTGTTTTCTGCCTGATCCCAGCAAGATACTGATACAACAGTGCCTCCATATTGGATAAATAACTCAGCGGAATAGCGAGCGACATTTCCAAACCCTTGGATTGATGTCGTTGTTTTCGTAATATCCAGTTTCATTTCTTTTAACAGTTCACGAAGGATATAGATTATTCCATATCCTGTTGCTTCTGTTCTTCCACGCGATCCACCAAGTTCTACGGGCTTTCCAGTGATTAAACCGGGGTATTGTCCACCCATAATTGTCTCGTATTCATCCATGATCCATAGCATGTGCTGTCCGCTTGTCATCACATCAGGTGCGGGGACATCACGAACAGGTCCGATGTCGCGAGCGATTTGCCGTACCCATCCTCTGCAGAGCTTCTCTTGTTCGGTTTCAGAAAGATTATGGGGATCACAAATGATACCACCTTTTCCTCCGCCGAGGGGGATATCAGCGACAGAACATTTCCAGGTCATCCACATAGAGAGTGCGCGAACCGTGTCCTGGGTTTCTTGGGGGTGAAAGCGAATCCCACCCTTACAAGGTCCTCGTGCGTCATTATGTTGGACACGGAATCCTCGAAACACTTTCACTATGCCATCGTCCATACGAATCGGGATTGAAAAACTGTACTCTCGGAGTGGATTTCGTAATAACTCTCGTGTTGGTTCGTCAAGATTAAGTTGATTTGCAATACGATCGAATTGTTGTTGAGCCATTTTAAACGGGTTGAANNCGCCTCTTCTTCGCCCACCATGTATTGTAAACCCATATAAATAATTTAGGAATAAGGGATAAAAAGAAAACAAATAGAAAAAATCTCTTTTATTTTCTTTTTTTGTGAGATGTTTTTATATAACAAATAGTTAATATCTAATCTGGGTTAACTGTATTCAAAGGAATTTACTGTATGTACTGAATGAAATCAAGAGTATAACATTAAAAAAGCATGCTTTATTAAACTTACATAATTGGGCAATTCCTTTTATGATACTAGGAGAACAAATATGGCTGAAGAAGACGATGATACGAAAATGAAGGGGGTAGAACAAAAAAACTCGTTGGGATCACAACAGACTCCTTTAGATATGTCATCTGAACCCAAAGGAGGAGTCAATGAGAAAGTGTTCTATCGTGAGGTCATCAAATCTTGTTGGACTCATGAACCCTGGTTATATTTCAAAATAGTTGTAAAAAGTAATGAAGAAATGGGTGATTATATTGCACTCCACGGTCTTGTTCCACAAAATGAACTCCCTGTTCATCTGCGGTATAAAATACCAGAAAACGAGATTTGGATACGGGAAAATGTTTATGCGGACGTCGAACGACGACGATCGATTCTTGCTCATGAATACGCTGAACTTGATTTGATGATCAGTCATGCTATGAGTTATAAAGAAGCTCATGAACATGCAGAGTTTTTTGAACATCTTTTTTATCCTGAGTAGTTTTTTTCCAGTTTTTCATAATCACTAAGAATTTTAACCTAAAGAATTTGATTTTCTGTAGGTAAATATCAATAGGAAAAAAGATCTTAATATCTCAATGGAAGGATAAAGAGATAATTGGGGTAGTATATAAATTGAAAGAAACTCGACTAATTACAGAAATTAAAGAAATCAAATGTTATTTTTTTGCTTGTTTTTTCTTCTTGTATGATTTCTTTTTTTGGATAAGCCACATCCCTTCTGGTGTAAAACCATAGGATTTATAGAAATGAAACGCTGGGTTCTTAAATGCGACACCAACTCCTACAAAATCAATATCTTCTCCATAGAGTTGATTGAGCATTGTTTCCAGTAGCCTATTTCCAATGCCACTGTGTCGATACTCAGGATCGACACAAATCTCATCGATAAATCCTATTCGTTCTATCTTATAGACACGTGCTTCATCTCGTTCTCCCACATGTCCTGTGATGATTCCAATAATATTCTTTCCATCTTCTGCAACAAAAAAAAATTGATTTGGATCTTTCATTAGTTCTTGTTGACGGTCGATGATATATTCTCGGCATTTTTCTTTTGGCTTCAAGCTATCTAACATACCACTATAATGTGTATGTTCCAAGGAAGATATCCAGTATAATTCAAAGAACGTTTTCAAATCTTCCATTGTTCCTTTGCGTATCACTATAGGTTTTTTCTTCATTCATAACCCTCTGTTTCTCTCCATCTACTCTATGACCTGAATTGGTAGTTTTTTTCTCGAAATCCAGAGGAAATAAATAAAAAAAGAAAAAAGAATGTTATTAAATGAGTCCTTGATCAATCATAGCATCAGCGACTTTGACAAACCCTGCGATATTGGCGCCTTTGACATAGTTGACAAAGTCATCTTCTTTTCCATATTTCACACAAGAGTTATGAATTTGTGTCATAATCCATTGTAATTTTTTATCGACTTCCTCTCGACTCCAAGAGATACGGGCACTATTCTGTGACATCTCCAGACCACTGGTCGCAACACCACCTGCATTCGCTGCTTTTCCCGGTCCATAGAGAATCTTACTTTCGATAAAAACCTCAACCCCCTCAGGTGTTGTAGGCATATTCGCTCCCTCTGCGACGAGAATACAACCATTGTCAACGAGTGTTTTTGCATCTTCTTTGCTAATTTCATTTTGTGTCGCTGAAGGAAATGCACAATCACAGGGAAAATGCCAAGGTGTTTTTCCTGCTTCGTAGTCGCATTTATATTTCTCCGCATATTCTTTGATACGTCCCCGTTGAACATTTTTCAATTCCATCACGTAGGTAAGTTTTTTATCATCGATTCCAGAAGGATCATAGATTGTTCCTGAAGAATCAGATAAGGTGACTACTTTTCCACCAAGTTGAGTAATTTTTTCCACAGCGTATTGCGCAACGTTCCCAGAGCCAGAGACAACACAGGTTTTTCCTTTAAACGACTCTCCTTTCGTCTTTAGCATTTCCTGAGCAAAATAGGTCGCACCATATCCTGTTGCTTCTGGTCGTACCAGACTGCCACCCCAGTTCAATCCCTTGCCTGTCAGCACTCCAGTAAATTCATTCCTGAGTCTTCTGTATTGTCCAAACAAAAAACCGATTTCACGACCGCCGACACCAATATCTCCTGCTGGAACATCAGTATCTGGACCGATGTGACGTTGTAATTCGGTCATAAAAGATTGGCAGAATTTCATGACCTCATTGTCAGTTTTTCCTTTCGGATCAAAATCAGATCCTCCCTTCCCACCACCCATCGGTAGTGTCGTCAAACTATTTTTAAACACTTGCTCGAACGCTAAAAATTTCAAAATACTTAAGGTGACGCTAGGGTGAAAACGAAGTCCGCCTTTGTAGGGTCCAATCGCGCTATTCATTTCAATACGGTACCCTCGATTAATTTGTATTTCTCCCTTATCGTCTAACCAAGGTACTCGAAACAAAATTGTACGCTCAGGTTCAACCATGCGTTCTAAAATCTTTGCTTTTTTATATTTGGGGTTTTTCTGAATGTATGGCATGAGACTTTCAACGACTTCTTGAACTGCCTGATGAAACTCTTTTTCTCCTGGATTTTTTTCTTTCACTTTTATCATGAATTCTTCGACAGATTTATCCATTACTATGCCTCCGCTTTTTTTGTGTTTTGGTATCATTATTTCCTTTTAATACTTTGTCTAGTCTCCTTTGAAGAAAAACATAAAACAAATATGGTGACAGAAGAATTTTTTACTAAAAGTTGATTTGGGTTTTTTATCGAACCCTTTTATTTGTTTTGAGCCCATGTCCAGTGAGTGGGATTACCACACGATCTTTTTTCCTGGTGCCTAATTTTTTAAAACCAGCGATTGTAACCGCTGACGTCGGCTCAATATAATATCCTTTTCGTCGTAGGTAAAAGAGCGCATCAAGAATCTCTTTTTCTGTAACTGTGAGTATCTCACCGTTTGTTTCCTTTATCGAATGGAGGATTTCTTTTGCTCGTAGAGGGTTTGTTATTGCTATTCCTTCTGCGATTGTCTCTTTTTGGTTTTTATAGGGAGGGAACTTGTCATGGTTTTTCCATGCGTATGCTAATGGTGCGCAGTTCTCCGCTTGTACTCCGATGATCTTCGGAAGCCTATCAATAATGTCTTCTCGTTGTAATTCCTTTAAACCGATATACGATCCATAAAGGAGAGTTCCATTACCGACCGGGACGATAAGGCTATCGGGTGGTTTCCATCCGAGTTGTTCAACGATTTCGAAGATACATGTTTTGGTTCCATGGAAAAAATAGGGATTCCAATAGTGAGATGCGTAGTACGTTGTTTGTGCTTGTTGGAATGCTGCTTGTGCGGTATCCTCTCGGCTCCCTGGTATCTTATGGAGATGTGCTCCGTATTGTATGATCTGTAAGAGTTTCCCGGGGGAGGTTTTTTCTGGGACATAAATATGACAGTCGATGGATGCTTTCGCGCAGTACGCTGCAATCGCGGCACCAGCATTGCCTGAAGAGTCCTCCACGATTTTTTTGACTCCTAACTCCTTCATCTTACTGACTAGCACCGATGCCCCGCGATCTTTATACGAGCCGCTAGGGAAAAGATACTCTTGTTTTAACAATACTTTATTACCAAACAGCTCTTCTTCAACAAGTGGGGTGAATCCTTCGTCAAAGGAGACGATATGTCGATCATCTTCGATAGGGAGTGCTTCGCGGTATCGCCACAGGTTCGGTTTTCTTTTTTTGATTTTATGTATTGGGAATCGTGCATGAAACTCGAGTGTCAGTACTCCCCCGCAGGTACAGTTCCATCTCGGTTCAGATGAGGGATATTCTTTGTAGCATGATTGGCATAGCAGTGTACTTTTCATTACAGCATTGATTTTCAAAACCCTATGTAAATGTTTTGTTCACTACTAAGCAATTAAAGAATAAAACACGATTTTCGTGTTTTTAAGTGGAGTGATTGCTACGCTGTTATCCTAATGAAGAATAACAGGATCGTTGCATTCTGTGACTTGGTAACTGAGCTATATGGGTGTGATGCAGAGACTGTTACGATCGTCTTGCCCCATCCAAGCGTTAGATCCGTGGTAATCGTTCGTTCTCCCCCGGGTGGGATGCTTAACAAAGTCCCGCTTGTCTGCTTCCCGATAAAAACATTACCGGAGATGGTGATATTCCATTGTACTTTGGTAATATCGATGGCGCCAGTGTTTTTGATTACTGTCTTAATCTTGAATAGTCCACCGGTGAACACACCTATCTCAAGTTTTGGTGCGACGATGGTGAGATCAAAGGGTTCTGACCAGTCGCTTTCAACCCCGAGTGCATTTTTCGCTTTCGCGGTAATCGAATAGTTCCCTTTTTCAGACCAGGAATGCGAGATGATGATAGGTATTCCTGAGGCAGAGGGGCCAAACCATTCTTGATGATTTCCATCACCCCATTCAACCCAATAATACAGGTTCGAATTCCCTGGATCGGTAGTGACGAAGGTAAAATCCATCTGTCGTCCGATGTCTCCTTCAGCTGATCCATTGATTTGTGGTGGGAATGGTGCGGAAAGGACGGGGCTTACCACCAAGGCATAGTCCGCGTCTAATTCTGGTGTTTCAATGTGAGAATCCTGGATTATTTCATCTGCAGATACCTGGACTGTCCATGTCCCTACTTCAGGATTCTGAATAAAGACACATTCAACCGTATCCTTCGTATCAGCAGAACCACCTGGCTGAGACCAAACACCGTTCTTAAGGCCGTTATTTCCCCAGTACACCACATTGGATGGGGAGATAACCTGTAACGTTAAATCATTAATTCGATGCTGTGTTTGAACCGCAGGGTTTCCCGCAGGATCCGCATAGGTCATCGTGACCTTTAGGTATGGTGAACCTGACTCCACGGCAACCATATGGGTCGATACCTCAAGGGGTTCGAGGACATCTGTTTCATCAATAATATAGAAATTATCGCGTAAATCATACAGGTTTTTTACGGATGGCATCCCCCATCCTTGGTGCATACGGGTTTTATCTTCCGATGTTCCATTGAAGGGGTATTGATCAGCAGCGTTAATCATCATGGCTTTTGCGGTCGTCATATGAGGGCGGTTCTCAAAAACGGTTCCTTGAGGGTCAACCTCGTTTCCAAAAATACCATCGGACCACATTTGATAGAATAACCCGAAATGGCCTGCGGTGATTGGTGTTGCACCACTCGTACCACCAAAATTATCGTATCCATTTGTACTACTTGAGTAGGTTGTCCATATCATATCATAGAAATGCCACAAATCTGGTTTAATTCTTCCATCGGATGCGGGACCAACACTAGCTGTTGAATAGGGGTCATACCACATATCATCTGATTTGGTAAGGGTATCGTAGTGATTCACACCACCAACAGAAACGATATTTTTCGCCCAGGCTTGAGGTCGTACCGTTTGATTATTTTGCCAGTTGCTCATTGATTGGCAATGAAGGATGTCAAAATCAAAAAGGGCATCATCAGTGTCTGCAGAGATAGTGGTATATTGACCTGTCTGAGGAGAACCGACGCTTGAGGTTTCAAAAACGCAGTTGTACGGGTCTTGTACTTCCTCCCCTGTATGGGTATATCTGTTTATCCCCTCCAACCCGATGTAATTATAATCACCGACAATCCCTTGCCCCTCAGGCAGTAATCCTCTCCCTTTCGGGTCTCCGGTTCCATCTCCAAAGCAGATACCCGAAGTGGCGGCACCATGTGTATCACTACCTACCGACCCATGTAGTATTAATGGACGTGATTGGAAGTCTACATGATTAAGATTAAACCCTGCATCGAAAACTTCTCCTCGAACACCCGAACCGTTGTACCCAGCGACCGACTCGATATAATTTGCACCACTGATCTCACGAACAATATCCATATCAGCTTCATAGGGGCCCCATCGATCAACAAAGTTTACTTCATCCCAGCGAATTACTACGAAAAGCTGATCGGGCGTCAACGTCGCTTCAATAAGGAATTTCCCTGCATCAGCTGTATTTACTAATCCACCTATTGTCTCTATACGTTCGGCGACGATGGTCTTTTGCTCTACAGAAAGAACTTGAATATTATAACGTTGATGAGGGTAGATTTGGTAAGCGTCATTGAGGTTATCGACCAAAAATTCCTCGAGTCGATAAGCGGGATGGTACGGTCCAACCCAACGCACATACGGTAGTGCTTCGACTTCTGTTCGTACTGATTCGCTCATTTCAACAAGATACGCGTATTGAGCAATATAATGACGTACTACACCACCGAAAGCTGTTATCGCTTCTTGAAATTCTTGAAGTGGTTGAGTAAAAAACTGAACGATAAATAAATGCGTATCATCGCTAGCGGTCAATAGAGGTTTAATTGATGGTTCTCCCATCACGGGGTCGAAATGTGCGTACCGCAGACCAATTTCGTATGACGGTTGAACCGTCCGAACATAAGATTTTCCATCATCTAAACTGATTGAATAAAACGATGCAATCCCCCCCGCATCGAGTTTTTCGTCCCAGAGTTTCAACACAATTGATGAATCAGGTACTGAGATACATCGTTCATTCATGGCTTGTCTGTTTTCCAGGGAAAACACAGTATTCCCTGTGGCGTTCAACGCTGTTGGAATACATAGTGTACAAATAATGAGGCCTATTACTATACTTTTTATTCTTCCATTCATATTAATCCCCCTTCAGATTATTTTTCTCTATAAGATTATATAATTATTTAATATGAAGCCTCTAGTTAAATATTCCTATATACCGTCTTTCGAAAAATTTTTCAAAAAATATCGATATTTCAGGAAAAAATATGAGATTCGATAAGCTATTAATACACAATCTTAATACAGATTACGTTACTAAAATGATGTATTTTTGTAATCAAAAATAACATCGGACCGGTGAGGAATATGATAGGAACATATAGAATGGAATCGTTGAATAAGGAATCAGTATTGGCAATGGTTCGAGAAAATAATGTTCTTTTTGTTCGCTTACAATTTATTGACATTCTTGGAACGCCGAAGAACATCGTTATCCCTGTCAGTGGACTTGAAACCGCGTTAGATGAGGGAGTACCTTTTGACGCATCGTCAATTGCTGGGTATGCGACTATAGAGGAGTCAGATAAAATCGCAAAACCTGATCCAGCAAGTTTTGTGATTCTTCCAGAAAACGTCGAAGAAAGAAAAACCGCGAAACTCAATTGTGATATCTTCGAACCAAACGGGAAACGATTCGAAGGTGACGTGAAATACATTTTAGAAAAAATGGTGGAAAAGGCGGCAAAACTTGGTTATATCTGTAATACTGGTCCTGAATGTGAGTTTTTTTTGTTTAAAAAAAATGGTGAAAACTCCACCGTCATCCCAAATGACACCGCAGGGTACTTTGATTTATCACATCGTGATCTTGCTGAGGGTGTCCGAGCGGATATTTCTTTAGCCTTAGAGGCTGTAGGAATCAAGCCATACACCGCGCACCATGAATGCGCTAATGGTCAGCAAGAAATTAACTTCCATTACGCGGATGCGATTACGACTGCTGATCGTGTGATTACTTTAAAATACATTACAAAGGTCATCGCAACAAAACATAACTTACATGCGTCTTTTATGCCAAAGCCTCTCTATGGACAATGTGGCTCTGGAATGCATACCCACCTCTCACTCTTCACATTTGATGGTACAAATGCGTTCTATGACCCTACCGACAAAAACCAATTAAGCCCGCTGGCGTATCAATTTATCGCAGGTCTCTTAAAATATATCCGAGACCTCTCAGGAGTCTTGAACCCGACAGTGAATTCCTACAAACGATTGGTCCCGGGGTATGAAGCACCGACCTATATCGCCTGGGCAAACCGAAACCGAAGTGCTCTCATCCGTATCCCTTCGAAACGGGGAAAAAGCACCCGATGTGAACTTCGAAACCCTGATGTTGCCTGTAATCCGTATCTTGCTTTTTCAGTCATGCTTGCTGCAGGGCTCAAAGGGATCGAAGAGAAACTTGAGGCACCAGCACCTGTTGAAAAGAATATCTATGCATTATCTGAAGAAGAACGTCAAAAATACGGTATTGAACAACTCCCGGAAAGTCTTGGGCATGCACTAGCGGTGATGAGCAAAAGTGCCCTGGTGAAAGAAACACTCGGTGACCATATCTTTGAGAATCTGATCCATGTGAAGCGAAAAGAATGGGATGACTATCGACTACAGGTGACGGAATGGGAAGTGAAAAATTATCTTCCTCTTCTTTAAAGTAAAGCCTGTCATACTACCATATAATTTTTTTTCCTTTTCCCTGTTAAAGAAACGTTATTAATCGGACAATGTATTCAGGGATATCGAGGGTGATCCTATGGGTTTCGAAATGCAGATTGTCAGCAATACACCGTTGACCGGTGAAGAAGATTTTGATACCGCTGCGAAAATGTTCTTCGAACAAATCGGATATCTTTCGAAAGGCTCTGATCCTCTGATTCCCTATAAGATATTTGCGGATTTTTTCTTAAAACATCCAACAAAGGCATGGTTTGTTGATGATATCGCAGCGACATTGAAAACCTCACGACCAACCGTGTATCGACACTTAAACAAACTGAAAGGATTCGATATCCTTGAAGAAGTCTCTGTTTTTGATGAAGTCTCTAAACAACAGAAAAAAGCCTATCGCTTGCGATACGGGAGTTTTGAAAAAGCATGGAATTTCGTTGAAGCACATATTAAAGTAGCAGTTGAGAATTACGGCAAGACAGTCGAGCATCTTCAACGACTTATCGAAACAAAAAGGAAGTGAATCGATGGATAAAAAGGAAGACTGGAAACTCATAGAAGGATCACGCTATAAAATAATCTCCATAGGTGGACGAGATAGCTCCTTGGAAACAGAAGGGCTCTTCCGAGGGTACGCCACAATTGGGATCGAAGAAGCAGGTCTTGTCATGGAACTTATCACGGAACACAAAGACGGAGAAGAAAAGCTTCGTATCGTCCCTTTGCATGCGATTTTAGCCATAGATGTTCTTGACGTAAAACAACATGAAGGGCTCGATGAGGACAAAGAACCAAGTGGACATTATTACGGATAAAACAATCAAATACCGTCGAGATATCCCCTGATAAAACAAAACGTTTATTAAAGCGAAACGAATTTTCATTTGTCAAAGAACGAAGAAGCAAACCATTTTTCCGGGGAGTAAGATTTGGTATGTCTACGGATGAGAAAAAGAAAATAGACACCGACAGCAATATCATCTATGTCGGAAACAAGCCACCGATGAATTATGTCACCGCAATCATGGCGGTTTTAAATTCCGGGAGCTTTTCTGAGGTGGTGCTAAAAGCTAGAGGGAACGCAATTAGCCGGGCAGTCGACGCTGCAGAAATAACCCACAACCGATTTTTGACAAACGCTGAGGTCAAAAGTATCGACATCGGAACTGAGGTTGTCACCAATGAGGATGGTCGGAAATCAAATGTCTCCTCAATTGAAATCTGTCTTGCGATGAAAAAAACCGAGAAATAACAAACAAAATCCTTCTCTTTCTCCATCGTATCTCACAATACATATGGTGCATTTTTCTTAGTAAAAAATACTAAATACCAGGTGGGAATGCATCCTTGCCCATGAAATCAGTTTTTGATCTTCTTAATCCACGTATTAGAGAATTACTCTCTGCAAATCACATAGAACAACCAACAGAACCGCAAACAAAGGCAATACCTTCTCTTCTCAGCGGGCATCATGTGCTCTTGATAGCGCCAACAGGGTTGGGAAAAACAGAATCAGCATTACTTCCCATCTTTCATCACTCTTTGAGTGCAAAAGAATCCGCCTCTTCCGAAAACACGGGAAAAGGAATTTCGATTCTTTACATCACACCATTACGTGCGTTAAACCGCGATATGCTGCGTCGGACGTTCGACTGGGGAAAACACCTGGGTATCTCCGTGGCAGTCCGCCATGGAGATACCTCTAAGAGCGAGCGAGTAAAACAAGCACGGTCTCCACCAGATATGTTAATCACCACTCCTGAAACCTTACAGATTCTTTTCACGGGCAAACGCTTGCGCAAGCATCTCAGTAGCGTTCGTTCGGTCGTGATTGATGAAGTCCATGAACTAGCCAGTGACGAACGCGGGGCCCAACTAGCGGTCGGGTTAGAACGATTACTAGAAATTACAAGACAAGCAGGACATGAGTATCAACGGATTGGTCTTTCCGCAACAGTTGGTTTGCCCCGTGAAGTGGCACGATATCTCGGAGGGAAAGAAAAAACACTGTTTCGTCCAGTTGAAATCCTCGAAGTCGATGTCACGAAACATATCGACATCAGAGTTGAGATGCCATCTATTAAAAAAGATGATTATCCACTTGCAGAACGATTATCCATAGAACCGATATCAGTTGCGCTGCTACGCAGATGTAAAGAACTCATCGATGAACATACCTCCACACTCCTATTTATCAATACAAGAGATGGAGCAGAAATTCTTGCATCACGGTTCCATCTCTGGCATGATGATCAGAAAATCGGTGTGCACCATGGCTCACTATCAAAACATGCGCGAATCGAAGCAGAAAACGAGTTCAAAAACGGGACATTGAAAGCATTAGTGTGCACCTCGTCACTTGAGCTTGGAATCGATGTCGGTGATACTGATTTCGTGGTCCAATATAACTCGCCACGGGAGGTAACTCGTATCGTCCAACGAGTCGGTCGATCAGGTCATCGAGTTGGTCAGACCTCAAGAGGGATGATCCTTGCGACAAACCCTGAAGACCTCTCAGAAAGCTTAGTGATCGCCCGTAAAGCACTTGCCGGTACATTAGAACAATTTTTGGTACGGCAGAATCCTCTTTCGGTTCTCTCAAATCAAATCATTTCCCTTGCATTGGAATACGGACGAATCAAAGCAAAAACCGCTTATGAAATCATCATACGGTCCTACCCTTTTGCGACTCTATCATGGGACCTCTTCCAATCGGTCGTCTCTCAATTAAAGGATCAACGGTCGATATGGTTGGAGCAAGAACAAAACGAAACAATCCTGGTGAAACGGACGAATTCACGACATTATTTCCTTGATAACATTTCGATGATCCCTGATGAAAAAACATATCCGGTAATTGATATTAGCACAAGAAAATCCATTGGTACTCTCGATGAAAGCTTTGTCTTAAGTGCCGGATTTGAGGGAGAAAAATTTATTCTTCGCGGGAGACCATGGATGATTATCAAACGAGAAGACAACGAGCTTTTGGTATCCCCCATAAAGGAAATCGGGACCATCCCGTCATGGGTAGGCGAGGACATCCCAGTACCGTTCGAGGTCGCTCAAGAGGTAGGAATGCTACGGAGGTTTGTTGCAGACAATAAGGAACTGACGCAGTACCCCTGTCACGAAGAAACCATGAAGAAATTCATATCCTACATCGCAACTCAAAAAAAAGCAGGATTTATCGTCCCTGATGATACCACGATTACCATAGATGTCGAAGATAAAACTATGGTCCTCAATACCTGTTTTGGTACGAAAGTAAATGAAACTCTTGGTCGCTTGATTTCTGCGATGCTTGCGCAGGCGATTGGTGAAAGCATTGGAATCAATAGTGATGCCTATCGAATTAATCTTGAGCTGCCCGGTCGTATTCCACCTGAACGTATCAAAGAAATCCTGATGACCATAAAACCAGACACATTAGAATATCTCATGAAAACCATCCTACAAAATTCGACGTACCTTCGCTGGCAGCTCGTCCATGTCGCACGGAAATTCGGCGCATTACGAAAAGACTTTGATTATAAAACAATAGGGATGAAACGATTGTTTGGTCTTTTTGAACAATCATTGATCCTTGAAGAAGCAATAGATAAATTGCTGTGGGAACGAATGGACATCGAGCAGACGATCCAGATATTACAAAAGATACAAAACGGTGATATCACGATCCATATCCAAGGATTATCACCGATCGCCCTTACCGGGTTTGAGACAATCCGTGGGCTGATGGTTCCTCAGCGTGCAGACCGATCTATTCTGATGGCGTTGAAGAAACGATTGGAGGACGCAGATGTCACCATGGTATGCACCAATTGTCATCGTTCATGGAACACGGTTGCAGGTCGGGTTTCTCTGCAGCCAACGTGTTCTCGGTGTGGTGCGATTAAAATCGCGGTGGTTCGACGGTACAATAAGAAGTTTG
>JAFNFT010000027.1:0-9978 GCA_017885605.1 Methanobacteriota archaeon
CAAGTGGGATGGTTTTTTCTTGGTTCCCAGGTTCTTTTTCCATCTGATCAATTTCAAGATATAAATCCTTTCTGAACGGATCTGACCCCCATTGCCATGTTTTATATTCCTCGATGTTGTTCAATCCATCATTATCTGGGTCTAAACTGGAATGATTCTCCCAGGTGAACGGATCGTAAATCATGTGATATCCTTCGTCATGACCCCAGGCGAAATAGGTCAATCCAAATGTGTATTCCCATTCAATGGGAATACTATCGTTATCACTATCTTCACCACGATTATTTACCAGGGGGCTGGTGTTATACATGTTCATTTCAAGCCAGTATGGGAATCCATCTCCATCGAAATCATTTTGTGAAATAGTAAACCACAGTTCACAATCTCTATCCTGTTGGTGAATGCTGTTATCATCACATCCATTCAAGCGACCATACCCGCTAAGATCTTGGAGGTAATCATCACCCAGATAATTATCATCATCTAATGAACCACGCCCCCACCAGATTCCAGTGGCGATACTGTAGGTCAGCTCCGCTGTACGAGCTTGCGTAAAATTCCCAGAATCCGGGCTGATATCACAAAGACGGTCGATCCCATTACCTTTATCCCATAATGCAATCGTGACATTAACAAACTCATTATCTTTCGGAACCTCGCAGGAGGCAGACCAATTCGGGTTTTCAACATACATCATATTTTGCCAAATATCACTAATAAATTCCTTATCATTAATCCTTACCTTTACGTAAAAATCAGGATTTGATAAGAGATCAATTATTTTTAGAGCTCGGATTTCCTTTATGGTCACCGTGACTGTTATATTATCGACCAATGGATCGAAATCGGTCACGTTAAGTGGTTTATATAGCTTTAAATTTGTTTTTGGTTGTATCGTCGCAGATGAAGGAATCACCAGGGTTGTTATAATTAACAACATAAAGCATATTTTTCTATTTTTATTCATTCTAGTAGTACCCCCTAATAACAATGAATGTGTCCCCTATTTTAATCTTTATTGCCAATTTGTCCCCAAATCTCCCTTATTCAACGACATAAAACCATGTCAATACTTGTCCTAAATCTGTGTTTCAAAGGATATGTTTTTAAAGGAAAACAGCGTTATAAAATCGTAAAGGGGGAAAGCAAGGTGGATAGAAATCCCATTATTAGGAAATGTTTGGCGATTGGAATCATTCTCTTGTTCGTTGGAACCTGTATCATTCCAGCGATTGCACAAAATACCGAGAAACCATTACCAGCATCAAGAGGGAATTGGTTGTATGTTGGTGGGAGTGGACCAGGAAACTATACGACTATTCAGGGTGCGATAAATAATGCAAATGTTGGCGATACTGTTTTTGTGTATGACGACTCTTCGCCCTACTATGAGCATGTGGTGATAAACAAATCAATAAACCTGGTTGGGGAGAATAAAGATACTACTGTTATCGATGGAAACCACACTGGTGATATAATTGGGATTTTTGCGAATATTACTTCTATTTATGGATTTACAATACAAAACAGTGGAAGTGGAGGAACGGCCGGAATAGAAATATACGAGAGCAACTTTTGTTACATTTCCTCCTGTGTGATAATGAATAATTACGGTGGTGTTTTCATAGGGAGTTCTTCAGATAATACGATTACTAAATGCTCTCTTCTTAACAATCATTTCGGGGTCCTTCTCTATGAAACTAATTCAGAAGAACCTGTGGAAAGGGCGGGTAATCGTATTCTCTGGAATACAATTCAGTATAACATTGAGGGAATTGATTTTGCACATGGCATGGCGTGGAACGGAGGGAATGTGGTTATGGGGAACAACATCTCTTGCAATCAACAGGGAATGGGTATGATAATGTCAGCGAGTAATGAAATTGCTTACAATGAATTATTCAATAACGAATTAGAGGGTATTGGTTTGGGTATGTGCGATGGCGGAGGTGAAGGTAACACCATTCATCGAAACAACTTAATATTGAATGGAGGAGATACGCAAGCTGAAGATGGTGGTGGTGGGACGAATGATTGGGATTACAATCATTGGTCTGATTACAATGGCTCAGATAATAATGGGGACGGCTTTGGAGATACGCCCTATTCTGTTGCTGGTGATTCAAACGCAAAGGACAACTATCCACTGATGAATCTTGCTGGTTGGAATAATCAAGCGCCAAACAAACCAACAATAAGTGGTTCTACAGAGCAAGAAGCAGGAATGTCAGACATGTATTATTTCCGCGCAGTAGATTCCAATGGCGATAAGATATTTTACTATATTGATTGGGGGGATGGAACAAATAGTGGGTTAATCGGACCTTATTCCTCCAACTATCAAATAATGTTTTGGCATGGGTGGTCAAACCCTGGATTTTACGTTGTTTCGGCAAAAGCCATAGATGGATGGGGTAGTGAAAGCACGTGGTCATCTATTGTTGTAGAGGTAACGACGATCACTCCTCCGATAATAGAGGGACCGGTAAAAGGAAATGTTGGAGTGAATTATAGTTATAATTTCACGTCAATAGACCCTGAAAATCATTATATTTATTACTATATAGACTGGGGTGACGGAAGTAACAACAGCTGGTTTGGACCTTACGAATCTGGTCAAAAGATACAAGCAAAACATAGTTGGCAGAAAAAGGGGAATTACCAGATAAAAGCCAAAGCAAAGGATACATACAACAATGAGGGAGATTGGGGTCTACTACGAATCAGCATGCCAAGAACTGTATCGTATCATTCTCTTTTCATGAAATTCTTAGAGCGATTCCCCCATGCGTTTCCGATACTGAGACAAATTCTGGGTAATAAAATCTGAAATTGTCGATGATGCCTGAGGAATAGTTTATTTTGATTCGTACAACAATTATAGAAATTATCCAAAAGGCTTGAAAATAGGGACCGTAGACGCACAAAGACCAAGTGGGATATATACGAGGTCGTTGGACTAAAGGATGGTCTATATTCAGTCTATTTACGGATTATACCGTGCTATAATTTCTCACGAAATATGGGTTAATTTTATATACTAAAAAATTGATTGAAAAAATACGGTATTATCGTTATGAATTATATCCTGTAATTTCTCCTAATAATGCCCTTTTATTGTTACAATTATATAAATGCCGCAGGAGGGGATCGAACCCTCGACATCACGGTCTTCAGCCGTGCACTCTCCCAGCTGAGTTACCGCGGCAAAAAAAGATTGTCAAAACTGATTTTACCCAAGTTCTTTAACAATCTCGCTGATGGTTTCTTGCATTTCTTTTAATTTTTGTTTGAGCATCGGAGTTGCTTTACTTGCAGATTCCGTGGTCACCGCGCCCTGTGGGGATGGTTCGATGAGTCCTTCTTGTTCCAGTATACGTAACGAATATCGTACCATATGCTGCGGGTGCTTGGTCAGCTCAGATAATTTAATGATACCCGCAGGTTCATTTTGTTTTAGAGTCTGAAGAACAAGCACATGCCTTTTTAAGATATCGAGCTCAGTCTCGATGACATTGGTAAGAACAATCCTTTCTTTTTTTTCCGGTTTCATTAAAAAACCCCCAATCCTTCGATACTTGTTAACACACGTAATACAAGTTCCTATATTTAAAATCTCTTTTATCACCAGGGTAAAACACAAAGAGTCCATCGTAAAGTACATTAGAAAGAATGTCTTATCCAATGAGGATGACCCAGTACCTAATCACCAAATGGTTTGGAACATTTCTCTGTGATGAAACCACCATTCAGAAAGAAATTCTCTTCCCAAAACAAGACAAAGAAATTATGCAGCGTTTACGCGAGATAGAAAAAAATACCATCCTTGCCGAAGAGAATAAGATTACAAAAGACACACAAGTTATCGTCAATGAGAGACGACTACAAAAACTTGGTACTTACAATAATGAAGACCCAGTTTTTAGGACGCTAGTGATAAACCCAGAAGACTACGGGTTTTCCCAAGCTCTCTTACATGATGCATCGCTGTTGCTCACACAAGAGAGAGTAGATGAACAATTACAAAGCGAGGATTTACAACTGATACAAATGGTCAATGCACTCGATGACCTTGTTCAGACAGCAAATCTCTTGTCAGAGCGCCTCAGTTGCTGGGCGTTACTACCAACGGCTAAAAAGAAAGTAAAACCATTCGAGAAAACACTCTCCGTCGTCAACGACGAGATCGCTCGCTTACAAGATCAAATCGAACAGGACATGAACACAATAGCGCCAAACACCAGTGTCATCATTGGACCACTCATTGGAGCACGACTCATTGCTTTAGCTGGCGGGATGCAAAAGATGGCGATGATGCCTGCTTCGACCATACAGATTCTTGGAGCAGAGAAAGCGTTATTCCGCTTTAAAAAAGAGGGAGGAAAACCACCAAAACACGGTGTTATCTTCCAGCATCCATCGATAAACTGTGCACCAAAAACCCAGCGAGGCAGGATAGCAAGACTCTTTGGAACAAAAATTTCAACTGCCATAAAAGCAGATGTCTTCACCAAGAGAAATATTTCTGATGAACTTCAACAAGACATCAAAATACGGCTCCAGGAGATACGAAAGAAATAAAGGATCCCCGAAAAATCTTTTGTTATTCTTCTTGTTTGAGGACTTTGAACTGCTTGTCNNTCTTCATCTTCTGGCGCTGGTGGGACAGCAGATTGTGGGAATTTCTCCTTCTTTTTATGAAACTCAGAGGTGTCGTATTTCTTTTGTAAAAAATCACGGGCAGCTTTAAGGTTCTTAATTTGTTCTGAAATCTCTTGAAATTTGTTCATGTTCCCATTCCTTTTCGTCATTTTTCTTTCTCGGTTTTGAGTGCAACTGAATTGGTAATAACTTTTGAGATAATAATAGTTTTGGATGAGTCAGATTATCCCTCTCGTATGGATTCCCTTGTTTTCACCGCCAGCCCATGACGGAAAGAGAGCATCTCATCTCTCGTTAGAAGGGTTCGGCCGATCCCCAAGAACATATCCTGTTCATCCACAAGTAAGCATTCGTCTAACGGTCGAAGGTCAGGATCACATTCTGACACAAACTTAGCAAACACGCTTTTTCCATCTCTTACAAACGGCACTGCGTCATCAGTCACCACCACTCGCAACAAGGGATATTTCATTCTCCGATGCAGTCGGTGGCCACCATCTATTTTTAATGTGAACAAACCATCTTCCGCACGCATGGAAGCCACATGAGATCCATCACAAATAATATTTCTGATTTTCCCGGTTCGTTTTGATTTTACAATGTGTATCTTCCCAGCAAAGAGTGCTTCGGATGCGCCCTGCCCAAACTGCATATCTGCGACTGCAGAGATACGTCTTGTATCAAAGTCCATCGGATGTTTGAGAGGTTCCTCTGACGTTACCAACAGATGTTCATCCCACATTAGTACATCGGTGTCTCCCAGGAATCGTTCCATGACCTGTTGTGCTTTTTCGCTGGTTTCTTGATCAACATACGTAGGGAATATTGACTGAGCAAGAGGATACATCTCGTCAAGTTCGAAGGGAACAGGACCAAACGTGGAATGCACAACCAGGTTGATGTTTTTTTTCTTCAGGATGTCTGCCAGTTCCTTTGAATAAAACAGTGAATACGGTTTTGTCCCCTCCGGGAACACCATGGTGGAATGAAATAATGGTTCAAATCTGGTGAACAATCGTGTATGATATCGAAAAATCAAGGGGCGATACATCGTCTGAGGCCCCGTGTAGAATAATGCTGTTTTTTTACTCGTTGGTTCATAGTGTTCGAGCCATTGGAGATGAGTTGGTTCCCGTAATACTCGCAGCGCATCAGACAAAAACGGGTTTGCTGAGGCTCGCTGCTCAACAAGTTCCCAGAGCCAACCCTCGGTTAATGCGACACGGATTATCTTCAATTCCATGAAACTTACATAGAGATTATGCAATGCGATCTGCAAGGTTCGTTCCTTGACATCAAGCTCTTTTAGCTCCGTTTTGGAGTATTTCGAACATACAGGACAGCTACAGGGCAATTCGGGGAGATCATCGAATTTCTCGGTTCCCCATTGGAAGATCATCCGTCCATCATTTGCATACTTCGCATACGCTGATGAATCGAAGAAATCACAACCAAGGGCGACAGCGAGGGAAAAAATCAGGGGATGGCCAGCACCGAACAGGTGCACGGGTTTCGAGGGATCCAGACCTTGTTTTGCAGCAAGAATACAACGGACCAGATCACTGTATCGCTGGTTCTCCATGAGAGGGACGACACCACCGATAGGGAAGAAATCCGCAGACAATGCGCTGAGCTGACGTGCGCAATATTCCCGTAGCTCCGGGTACACGGACCCTTGGACAGGACATGCAAGAAGCATCTCTCCCTTATGATGAATGCTTTTTTTTGCTCTTTCTATCGTTTCTCGGACCCCATGATCAGACGTCTCCCTAGTTTGATCAGGAGTCCCAAAAACATCCAGGATGGTGCCGATATCGCTTCCGATATCCCGTTGAAACTGTACGATTTCAATCGGATCAAGGTGTACATCTCCATAGACATAGCTCTGAAACGTCCCTGAGTCGGTCATAATCGACCCATCAAAATCAATGAGAGCATGCACCCCAGACTCTAACGCTTTCTTCTTTAATTCTGGATTTTTATAGATAATATAGGAGTTAGTGATGAGAATATCTGTACCAAATCGTTTCTTCATTTCCTTTGGTGTAATCATCATCTTATTGGGGTTGATGACCGGAAGGAGGTTGGGGGTGGTGACGTTCCCATGTTTTGTTGTAAAGTGGCAGAGACGCCCTGCCGCGTCTCGTTCCTTGATTTCAAAGGTCATTGTTTCTCCAGCATCGTAAAAGAAGCATCCTATTAAGGTTTTAGTGCTAAAAAATAATAAACGAAAGTAAAACGATCCTGAATTTTCACTGTAATTAGTTACGCAATCTGAAGCGGATCAAGAACTCTGCGCAGGGTGGCAATCGCAGACAGCGATGCCATGTAGCTGGACTGAGGGTTATTTGGATTTGGCATATTCTCNNTCTACTTTTGTTTCATCAAAACCAACACCCGCCAATGAGAGACAGGCAGCGACATTGATATTTTTGGGGAATTGCTTTACGGCATCCCGGGCGTTTCCCTTGAAGATCACCGTTCGCTCCTCCACAGATCGCCCAAGAGATGCGGGTGGTTTGGTCGTCACCAGTGTCACGCTATCGAGTTTCTCGATATTTGCAGCTAACACTCCATCGATCCCACAGACCGCACCAGAGGGAAGATAGATTTTTCGATTTTGTTTTCGTGCGATGTCCTCAAGTTTTTTACGTAACGTATCATCAAATAAACTGCCGATGCTCATGATAATCAAATCTTTACCTGCCTCAAGGACAAGTGCTGCATATTGAGCGACAGCTTGTTGCGATGCTGCTTCGAAGACGACATCAACGTTCTTTAAAAATTCTTCAACGGGTTTAATCGATGCTTTTTTCATCAGTGAACAGAGTTTCTTTGCAGCAGCAGTGTTGATATCATACAAGTAGATTTTCTCGATATCATCCATCGCATCAGCTGCTTTTGCGACATCTGTTCCAATAGCACCACAACCGATAATGCCAAGTCTCATGAGTGGATTCTCCCAAAACCTTTAAACAGGAATTACCTATAAAAAATATTGTTATGGACGACATTGATCGATTTCTACGTGAAGATGTAGGAAAAAAAGGAGATATCACCTCAAATGCATTGTTTACCAAACAAACAGCACGAGCGATCATCATCGCAAAAGAGGATTGCGTGGTAGCAGGCTTGCAAGAAGCCCAGCAGGTATTCAAGAAAGTAGGAGCATCAGCACGATTGCTCTTAAAAGATGGGACGGCTGTTCGGAAGGGAAACACGGTCATAGAGGTACAGGGATTGGTCCGCTCTATCTTAAAAGGTGAGCGGCTGGCGTTGAACATCATCGGGAGGATGAGTGGGATTGCCACGGAAACAAAAAAAATTGTGCAATGTTGTAAAAAGATCAACCCAACGGTGACGATTGCTGCAACACGGAAAACAACCCCGGGCTTCCGCATGTTTGAAAAAAAAGCAATTATCCTCGGTGGTGGGGAACCACATCGTTATGGGCTTTATGACGCCGTGCTTATCAAAGATAATCATCTTAAGATGATCGACTCTATTGAAGAGGCTATCATGAAAATAAAAAGAAAGCTCCCGGGCAATCCTGTCGAAATCGAAGTGGAGAATGGAACAGATGCGACAGCAGCCGCTCGATTGAACGTTGAGATCATCATGCTGGATAATTTCGATCCAAAAACTGGAAGAAACGTTGCTCGAAAAATCCGCCAAATCAACCCAGGGATTCTTATAGAGGTCTCTGGAGGGATAACAGCGGATAACATCACGCAGTACGCGTCCTTTGTCGACCGAATCTCGCTTGGGTGTCTGACCCATTCAGTGAAAAATAAAGATTTTTCTTTGGAAATATTTAAGAATTGAAATCAGTTTACAATATTTGTACATAGATAATTCTCTATAAAGATGGGGTTTTATTGTGAGGATGGTGGATTAATACATGAAGAAGATTATTGAAGATGTAATTGCAGCTGAGCAGGCAAAAGACAATGTTGAAGAACAGATTAACGAGGAAGAAAAGAAAACTGTTGGGATGCGGGCGACGAAACGCGATCCGACGTTAAAGGTCGCAGGTGTGAACGATGAGGATTTAGAACAAGTGCTCAAAAGTCTGACGACGACGATTAAGGTTGTTGGTTGCGGAGGAGCAGGGACGAACACCATCACACGCTGTTTTGGAGAAGGAATCAACGGTGCGGAACTCATTTCGATCAATACCGACGCACAACATCTTCTGTTAGCTCAGGCTCCCTATAAGATCCTTATCGGGCGACATCTCACCCGTGGTCTCGGTGCAGGTTCACTTCCACAGGTAGGGGAAGAAGCAGCTAAAGAAAGCGAACAAGACATCCGAGATGCCATCACCCCTTCGGATATGGTCTTTGTCACCTGTGGCCTTGGTGGGGGAACAGGAACTGGATGCGCCCCGATTGTCGCACAGATCGCCAGAGAGACCGGTGCGCTGACCATCGGTGTCGTCACCCTCCCATTCGGTGTCGAAGGGAAAGTCCGGATGGATAACGCAGAGGCAGGGTTGAAACGACTCCGTGAGGTGTGTGACACAGTTATCGTCATCCCGAATGATAAATTACTTGATATCGTCCCCAACCTCGCGTTGAACGCTGCTTTCAAGGTCGCTGACGAAGTACTCATGCGGTCCATTAAAGGAATCACAGAGATGATCACCATGCCAGGTCTGGTGAACCTTGATTTTGCTGATTTAAAGACGGTGATGAAACGCGGTGGTGTCGCATTAATTGGTCTTGGTGAAGCAGAAGGGGATAACAAGGCGGTTGATGCGATCACAGAGGCGTTGAACTCACCCTTGTTAGAGGTAGATATCACGGAAGCAACCGGTGCTTTGGTCAATGTCACCGGTGGAAACGACATGACGTTGCGAGAAGCAGAAAAAGTCGTAGAAGAGATCTACTCAAAGATCGACAAGAGCGCTCGGATTATCTGGGGTACGACGATCGATCCGACTATGAAGAAATCAATACGGGCGATGTTAGTGATTACCGGTGTGAAGTCCAAACAGATTATGGGTCCGACGCAACGGTCGAGGGAAGAACAGGAGTTTGGCATTGATTTTGTCTCTTAAAAAAACGCCAAATTCTTTATATACACCTTACCATTTGACCCTTACGTATCACAGGTGTCAAAAGTGAACGAAGAACACAAAGGTTTCCTGGAAAAAACATGGGTTTTACAACACAAGATTGAAGAGCGGGAGCAACGCATTGGGAAGGGTAAATACGGTCGAGTCTTGAAAATGGCTCGGAAACCCACCAGCGAAGAGTATGAAAAAACCGCGAAAATCACAGGATTAGGGATTTTACTTATCGGGGCATTGGG
>JAFNFT010000027.1:9983-10229 GCA_017885605.1 Methanobacteriota archaeon
TATTTACTATTAAAACACAAGTTGGTAAAGAACAGAACACCGCTGATTTAATCAATAGCAGAGCAAAAAAAGGGAAGTTGCATATTCCGTCTATCCTTGTTACCCCAGATCTACGAGGGTACATTTTTGTTGAAGCGTTTGACGAAGAACTTATTAAGAACATGATTAAGACAATATCGTATGCACGCAATATGCTCGAGGGAAGTATCCCCATCGAGCAGATTGAGCATTTCCTCGCACCGACAT
>JAFNFT010000028.1:0-2043 GCA_017885605.1 Methanobacteriota archaeon
TGCAGGGGACGAGATTTGAACTCGCGGACCTCTACAGGACAAGGCCCTCAACCTTGCGCCGTTGACCATGCTTGGCTACCCCTGCAAGTGTTTTTCCCGTAAATACTCGATAGTCTATATAGTTTTTCGGGTAACTATCCTTAAATATTGTTCAGATCCATGCCACATCGTTGACTGAGCTCTCGATGTAACGCCAACAGCCTCTCAGCATGCTTCATCTGTCCTTTCTGCAATGCTTTTTCAACTTCGATTTCAATCCGATGTTCATGGTCGTTTTCAATGAGATTATCCGCGTGAGCAACGATTTTTTCTTCCAACGTAATCGGCATATAGTCTTTCGGGGGTAACCCTAAGATGATTGCCTCATCTTTTGGGATCCCAGCACCTAGATGCCGTTCGATGATATTTACGATACTTTCTGGTAAACCTAACTTATTAGCGATTTTTGCTCCTTCGATTCCATGCGTGATTCCTTGTGTTTTCGACCGTCCAATATCATGGAGCAGTGCGCCTGCTTCAACAAGTTGAATATTCGCATGTGCTTTCTTCGCTATCCTGACTGCGACCTTTCGAACAGCCTTACAATGGTTAATAACCTCATCGGAACACCCTGCTTCTCTTAATAATCGTAGGCATTGTCCAGGATTAGGAATCACGGTCATGCTTTTTCCTTTGAAAGAACCTTTTTCCCTTTAACACAGGGAATAATTTGAATGTTTCCATCGAACTCTTTTTTCTGCCACGCTGCTTTTGTAAAACGGTCAAGAAACAATGCAAGGGCAGCGACCTCAGAATGTGGTTGATTTCCGACTGAGACATTGATATCAGCGATCTCATAGAAATACGGAGGAACCTTTTCAGCTCCAACAATGATGAGCAGATCACGATTGGTATCAAGATGGTTTATTGCTTTTTCCAGTTCCTCACCATACATTGTGAGATGGACAATGGACCCTTTCCAGGATTTGATGATGTTTTTATGATCGACACCGGTTTGCACCTGAAAATTACCGCCAAATCGTATACAGACCGATTGGATATTTTTCTTAATTTTTTCATCTTTCGTGGTAATATATATGATATCTGCGCCGAATGCGCGAGCGACTAATGCGACATGCGTAGTCACCCGTTTGTCCCGATCGATCCGATGTCCGATTCTCAGCACTGCTATCATGGTCATCAACCATTCCTTGTGAGAAGGAAAAGAAAAAGAGTTTTAAAAACACTCCGATATCTACAGAGTTTCTCTATCGTCTACTTTTTTTTCTTAAGTAGGATAAAATCAACTTTTTTTTCGACATCAATCTCTGTTTGAGTAAAACTTGTTGTTGATCCTGATTGTGGTACTCTCATGCTATCGACGTGCTGTTCAATTATTTCAGCATTCTCCCAGGTGGTTCGTCTTAAGGGTTGTGTCTTTTGAGGAGACGGAGTTGTCGGTTGTTTTTGTGCAAATCCCTTTGAATAGATGGTTTCGTTATATTCTTTAATGGCGGCTTCTTTGGGTTTTCCTCTTGTTTCAAGTTCGGTATGTTTTTCCTCTGATGCTTGTATTCCTTCCTGTGTTGCTTTCTCTTCGACGTGTGCTTCTTTTGTTTTTTTGCGATGAAACAACTTCAATTCTGCCAAAGGCAACCCTCTCGGTTCTTGTTTTCTTGGAGCGGTTATCTTTTTCACACTTGATAAGTTTTTCCTTAAGGAGAATGTTTTATGATGATAGGAATGAACGAAAAGCATTTATCCGTGTCCTAAATTCAGACTTATACCTTTTTGAGTAATCCCGGGCTAGTGGTCTAGTTGGTTATGACATCGCTCTCACACGGCGAAGGTCGCCGGTTCGAATCCGGCCTAGCCCATTTTTTTTTGATTAACGAAAATCGATTAGCTTATTAATCACCATGCGATTCCCTATGTTGGTTTCGTGGATGGGATGCAGGATGAGACAACAGCAGCGATTTCTCCAGAGATGTTGAAACCTCTTATCATTCGATCACTTCGGAGAAGTAGCGTACGGAAGAAAATAGCGGAGTATCTTTTTGAAAT
>JAFNFT010000028.1:2094-52100 GCA_017885605.1 Methanobacteriota archaeon
GGGAGACACGGGGATATCAAATTATACAGACTCACCGATTTTGGGAAGGAAATCGTAACAGGTCTTCGAGACAATAAAAAACGTTTCTAAATAGGGTCAATCTAGCTTCTTTTTGTATTCTTCAAACATCGTGGTGACTTGGTTTTCTTCTACTTGTGCGACATCGCCTGTTTCGTATCGTACCACGAACCATCGACTTGGACTAGGATACGTATGGATAACAATCGCTTTTCGAGCAGGCAGATTCGGAGCATCAGGATTGTGTACGAGAACCTCAATGCCTTTTCGTATCCCACGTTGTTCTAACATCGGTCATTTCCCATCCGTTCTTTTACTCTTTTAAAGGGATGAATGTCTTGGAAGTATATAGAATTGATTCAACTGATCAAGAGGTCTCAAGAAAAGAAAAAAACGATGCTGTTCTAAGATGAAGTTTAAATATATTGCATCTATTTTCAGGATGCAGTGAGGTATCTATGAAGTTAAAAACGATATTGATATATATGCTCCTTTTTGTCAACCTTGGCTTTTTTCTGTTTTTAAGCCCGTTATGTACTGCGCAACAAGCAAACGTCTCTATCAAGGAGGTAACTGTACAATTAACACAAACACGTCCTCCGGTCGGTACGACGACTATACGAGAATATAAAATTACTGCTATTTTACATAACACCGGTGATACAGAATCGGTAAACATCACCGTCACATTCAAGGACCCCCAACCTGGACTTAATACAAGCCTCATTTTCCAACCTGCTAGTTATTCCTTAAAACCAAATGAAGAGAAAACCTTTGCCTTTGAAAATTGGCCAACGTCTCTATCTGGTGACATTCCTCTTAATATCAGCTTTCGACCTTCGTCACCAAATGTGTTGGAAACCCAGTATAACTCTGATTCTTATATCTATACATTGCACATCGGAAATGATACAAAGACGACTTCAACCCCTGGTTTTGAAGTCCTGGTTGTTCTGATAGCGATTCTTGCTCTGTTATTTACAAAACAAATAAGAAAATAACGCTCTGTTCTGCCTTGCTCTCACGTAGAGAGAACGGTTGGTTCAGGGTTATATTTCAGTAACGGAAATGACCACATGGTCAACGAACGCTACGCCAGCTCCTTCATAGGTTACTTTATTTGCTAGCTGGAATGATTGTTCGGTGTACCCCGCAGGCATATTGCGGATATATTTTGTGCTGTTGTATAAGAAGAGATTATTCTTATCATAAAATTTTACGTCTATCTTTGCGCTTATTTGTTTTCCAGCGATATTATGAAACAGCCAACCTACGGTCACTGATTCAATGCTTCCTGATTTATTGCTATTTTCTTCATAAGTCACATTTACAAATTCAACAATGGTCGAATCAAGAGACACGTTTTGAGGTCTTCCTTGTGTCTTGACACTGTTTGTATTTTGACAGCCACTTAACGCTGAACAGATACAAATCACAACTGCTACTACACCAAATAAGGTTTTCTTCATGCTTACTCATCCCTCCTGATTTTCTTAAAAAAGATATGGTGCGTCGTCATTTATATGTTTCGATAGAAGTGTATCAGTGTTTATAAAAAATTTTTTTTCACCAAAAGTTTTAATAGATAGGGGCTATCATCGATGTTCACTACTTGGGAAAAAGAACAGAATTAAACGCAGAGAGATGGGGTATGCCAGTACCAAAGAAATCAGAGATCATGAAACATGTCTTACGGACATTAATATCGATTTCTAGTAGAAAAACAGATCTCCCGTATACGATTATGACTATGGATGATCTCATAAAACGACTAGAAACTCAATATAGGTTTCTCAAACATATTCAAATTAACGACGATTTCTATAACGAACAATCTGGTGATATTATCAGTGTCATGTCTGATATCAATACCGTTCCACCAAATGAGTTAGGGAACGCACTGCATTCCATTATCGACTCTATGAATCGATCTCTTGGGGAGAATGCGGGTCATTTTTTCATAAAAGAAATACGCAATAAACTTAGCGATGAGTACCTCACCTTGATGCGGGATATGGGAGTCGATCTGGGTCTGATGCAACTGGAAAGTGAAATAAACAGGTTAGAACGAGAAATCACTGAGCGGAAAAAACAATCTTAAAAAAACTCCCTGTTATTTCAGATGAAAGACATATAACGTTGGAATCTTCTTTTTCTTCCCAGTCCAGTATCCACACAGGTCACATCGAAATTCTATGGTGACTTCACCACCATAAATAGTCTGGTTTTTCACCCGTTGTAATGCGCCTCCGCAGACAGGGCATTTATGCAGAATCTTATCCGGATCGCCCTCTCTTGTATGAATCTCAACTTGAACCAACCCGCTATTCAAAACAAGCATGCGCAACCGATGTTCGCTCACATGTAACTGCTTTTTCTTTGTTTGTAATTCCTTTTCCACAAATTTTTTGAGCGTATGTTGCGACGTCACTGTATGATACTGTTGAAAAACCTTTTCCACTGCACCGAGAATATCATCATCGGAGGGAATATGGTACACCATGCAATAGTGAATCGTCTTGGTTACTTTAACCTTTTACATCACGATCGTTTTCAATAGATCTGTCCTTGTGACCATTCCAACGAGTTTATCGTTTTCCAATAGTGGTAAAGCCCCGACGTTCTGTTTTAGCATCAATTGTGCTGCATCAGAAATACTGATTGATGGGTTGGACCACACGACTGGGGTTCGCATGACATCCTTGACAAGAAGTTCATCAAGATGATGTTTCTGTTTTCCTAAGGAAAACGATTTTTTTAATGATGCAAACGCTAATGCTATCTCGACATCAGAGATGATTCCCACTAATTTTTTTTCCTCAAGAACAGGCAGACGTGCGATATTGTTGGTAATCATGATCCGTCGCGCATGGATCACTCGGTCATCAAGGCTGACGGTATATACTTTTTTTTGCATGATGGAATGAAGTTGATTTTTATTGGTGACCAAAGGTAGTAAATCAGCTTTTGTCACGACTCCAATCAGTTTTTCTTTTTCGACCACCGGCAGCATTGTTGGGCCTGGTTCACCAACTGATTTTAAAATGTTTTTTACTTCCTCTTCTGGTGAGATGACTGTTACCTCTTTCTCTGTCACCGATGATGCATGTAACCGAGATGCTGTTATTGCTCGTTTGCGTATCGATCCCAGTTTATAGGCGATTACGTTGTCGGTCACAAGACCAAAAAATTTTTTTTCCTCAGTCACCGGAATCTTTGTGATGCCATACTTTTTCATGAGATCCAGCACGAGTTTGAGACTATCATCTTTATCTACTGTAATTATTTCTGTCGTCATTATTTCTTTTACTTTCATCACCGTTTTCCTCCTTTTCTATCTCTTTAAAAAATGTTATTCATATTTTAATCCATCAATGCAGTCTTCACAAAGCAGGCGGCCATCAATACTTTTGAGGCTTGTTGATAAGATATTGCAGTCTTCACATTTTCCGGAAAACATCTGGCTCTGTTTATACTCCTCATCTTTTGTATCGATATTTGACCATTCATGGGAAATTTCCATTAATGCAGGTGATAATCGAGAGATATCGCGTTGTGTGATAATCCCAACAAGCTCATTGTTTTCAACGATGGGTAGTCTTCTTATATTACACTTCCCCATAATCTTTAGCGCCTCTTGCAGGGAGATGTATGGTTCTGCGATGATAATGGGGCTGCTCATGACTTCTTCGACGGTCACATCTTGGGCGTTTTTCGCCTCACACACCACTTTTTTGATAATGTCGCTTTCTGTAAGAATCCCGATTGGGTGGTGTACTTCTGATATGATCACATTTCCGATTTTGTTCTGCTTCATAATTCGAGCTGCTTCTAAAACGGTTGTGAATGGTTGTACAACCACCGGTTTTGTCTTCATGACCTCTTTGACGAGAACATCTTTGTTCATATGCTGTCCACCAAATCAATGATTGATTGAAAGATCCAATCCCAAACATTAAAACATTACGAGGTATTTTACCTTTTTCATATGAGCAGCGTTTATGAAAGAGAATTAAAAGGGATCCTCGAGGGCGATGAAAAAATTCTTTCGAAGATGACCAAAACATGTTCGGCATTAGAGAAAGGAAATTACTATCTCACGAAACAGAAGCCATTCATTGTGGTTCGCGCTGCGGGTTCGTTCGGTGTTGACTTGGTTGCTCTGAGGGGCGATATCTCGTTTCTCATGGAGATAAAGTCGAGTAATGTGGACACGTTGCATTTCAGTAGTGTGGATGGGAAGTTGCAGCGGCAGGCTGAAAAGATGCAACGTGAATGTGAAAAAACAAAGACCTTGCCGATCTATGGTTTTCGTTTGAAAAGCCATGGTGGTGATTGTTGGCGGCTCTTTTCCATGGAGATTTTTCAGCTTGAGGGGCGGGCGAAGATTCTGCACAATCGACTCCCAAAACTGAGTCGGAGTAAAAGCGGAAATTATATTATGCGATGGGAAGACGGTCTTCCGCTCTCAGATTTTCTGATGTATCTCTGTAAATAGTTACGTGCTATGAGTCAGGGTTTATCTTCGACTCAAAGATTTTTCGTCAGAATTTATCTCTTTCATTCTGAGAGGTAATACAAAATCTTTTTTAGTCAGTTCCTCATTACATGCAGCACTGTGGTGAATTATGAAACGATTACTCGTCGCCTATGATGGATCAGAAGCATCAACGAAAGCGATTGATATGGCAGTACAATGTTCAACACTGGATGATGAGCTTGTCCTCCTCACTGTGATTCCTGCCGCGTTAGTTGAATCAACATTCACAAACATGCTGTTGCCAACCATTGATCTCAGCACGGTGGTAACCCCTGGAACCTTTAAAGAAAAAGCCATGGAAAACCTTGGGAAACTCGCAAAAGACCTTGAGGGGAAAATCGGGAAAGTGGATATCGCGGTTGAAGCAGGTGACCCTGCTGATGAAATACTTCTTGTGGCAAAAAAATATGATAGTGACATTATTCTCATTGGGTATAAGGGCTATGGAAAAGAAGGAAGATTTTTGCTTGGGAGTGTCACAGACAAAGTAGTTCGACATGCGAGCAGATCCGTACTGGTCGTACGGTAAAAGAATTGTGATGAAATGCATCCTGCAGAGGAATTACGCGGGAAGAAAGACAACAAACTTCTTCACAAACGTATTGTTCTTGGGATCACTGGTAGTATTGCTGCAGTCGAGTGTGTGAAACTTGCACGGGAGCTCATCCGTCATGGGGCGACCATCTATCCTGTGATGACACCGTCAGCAACACGTATTATTCATCCGGATGCCGTTGAATTTGCCACTGGTCATAAACCTGTCCTCCAGCTGACTGGTCAGACGGAGCATGTCTCCTGGTGTGGCTTGGTTGAGGACCCGGTGGACCTCCTTTTGATATCGCCATGTACAGCAAACACGATTTCAAAGATCGCTCGTGGGATTGATGATACATCGGTGACCACCTGTGCGACCACCGCGATAGGCTCTGGTGTGCAGATTCTTCTTGTGCCTGCCATGCATCTGTCGATGTACGACCATAAAATTGTTCAAAAAAATATTGATATCTGCAAAGACCATGGTGTGCTGTTTATCGATCCGTTTATCTCTGGGAATAAAGCGAAATTCCCAGAGATTCAAGAGATCGTTGAGACCGTGATTCGAACGATTGGCAAACGAGATTTGCAGAAGAAAAAAATCCTGATCATCGGTGGTGCGACTGCTGAACCAATCGATGATATCCGAGTGCTAACGAATCGGAGTTCAGGGAAAACAGCGGTCGCGTTAAGTATCAATGCGTTCGAACGAGGAGCAGATGTTGAACTCTGGTACGGGTACGCGCAGGAGCCTGTTCCCTCTTCTATTCCTTTCAAACGTTTCGAGACCGTCAATGATCTTTTAGTATTGATGAATAACAAGGGACTGAAACAGTTTGATAGCGTCATTGTCTGTGCAGCGATTGCAAACTATATCCCAAAAAAACAGAAAGGAAAAATCCCCTCGGGAAAAGAGACACTCGCTATCGATTGTTTTCAAGCACCGGTTGTTCTTGAGACCCTGCGTTCGCGGATTCCTCATGCAAAAATCCTTGCTTTTAAAACAGAAGAAAAAAAGAAAAATGTCAAGAGAAAAACACAGCAGTTACTCAACAGATACCATCTTGATGGTGCCATCGGCAATACCCTTTCGGGGTTTGGTGGGGAATATAACGAGATTTTTCTTCTAACAAAAAAAGGAAAAAGCACCTGGAAAAAAGGAAAAAAAGAAGAGCTTGCTTCTGTTATCCTGGATTTGCTACGATAGTTGAACAAGAGGTCTATGAAGGGAATTGCTTTTGCTCCAGGGCATGTTTCAGCGTTTTTTGAACCGGTATATTCTCAACAGGATATGGACCGTTCAGGGTCCTGTGGTGCTGGAATTAGTATCTCGCTTGGAGCAATCAGCCAGGTCACAATACAGCCAGCGCCACATCGAATAGTCACCGTTCATATTAATGGAAAACCATCAAGTGCTCCGGTCACAAAATCCGCTTTGAACTATCTTATCGGTGCTACGCCCTTGAGTATTACGGTGAATACTATCATGGATTTGCCGGTGAGCCAGGGATTTGGTATGAGCGCTGCAGGTGCGTTAAGCACAACCCTTGCTTTGGCAGATTTTCTCAATCTTCCAAGGGAAAACGCCATCAAAGCTGCGCATTATGCTGAAGTCCAGTTACACACAGGACTTGGTGATGTGATCGCCAGCAGTTTTGGTGGAATTGAGATCCGAAGAAAAGCAGGTCTTCCCCCCTGGGGAATACTCGAGCATATCCCAGGGAACTATGATATCGTGTTATGTGTGATCGGGGAAAAGATTGAGACAAAAAAGATACTTACGGATTCAACAAAGGTTCGCGAAATCGCATCGTACGGGCGGTATTGTACAAAAAAACTATTGGAGAAACCTTCACTTGAGCAGCTTTTTTCCCTTGCCTGGGAGTTCACACGAAAAATCGATATCGCTGATAAGACCGTGCTGCAAGCAATAGAGAAAGCAAACACACATGGGATGGCAAGCATGTGTATGTTAGGAAACTCGGTATATGCTGTGGGAGATACCCCAGCTCTTTGTAAGATTCTTTCCGCGTACGGAACGGTTTTTTGTTGTACCGTCGATGAGAAAGGAGCACGGGTGTTACAAGAAAAATAATATACTCTCTTGATAGTGTTTTCTTCGTATCTTATTTTGTTGTATAACACTTTCGGTATCGTTCCCAGAGATTATCCGTGTAGTCTTCGATTGCTTTGAGTCGTACCTCATCCCGCTGTGGTCTGAAAAGATGGCTGAACCGTCCTTGATATTTTATCCATTCTTCCACTGGTTTGCGTTGGATCTTTTTTTCTAAAATCAGCTTGCTTTTGCCGTTGAATGTCATCACGTCGTTTTCACATTCCCACAGGGACCAGGCGCCTGAGTCGACTGCTAGTCTTCCCATTTCCACGGTTTTATCCATGCTGAATCGCCAGCCTGGGGGACATGGTGCGAGAATTTCTATGTATTTCGGACCTTGTATGTTTTTGGCTTTTGTTATTTTACTTATGACGTCCTCTGGGTAGCTGATGCAGGTTTGTGCTGCGTAGGGGATGTGATGTGCAAGGATGATCTCTCCCATCTCTTTTCGAAACTCGTTTTTCCCACTGACTGTCGTTGTAGTCCATGCCGCATAGGGGGTTGCTCCACTTCGTTGAATACCGGTGTTCGAATAGATTTGATTGTTGTAGCAAATGTAGATAAAATTGGTTCTCCGTTCGAGGGCACCGGAGAGTGCTTGAATGCCGATATCATACGTCCCGCCGTCTCCTGCCCAAGCGGCTACCGTGATGTCAGTTCGTCCCTGTTGACGTAATGCTGCTTCTACCCCAGATGCCCCTGCTGCTGCTGCCTCAAAGGCAATATTCATAACCGGGATGTCAAAGGATGTATGTGGGTAGAGGCTTTCGATGACCGCAGTACAACATGCAGGAATAACCATGATCGTCTTTTTTCCCAGTGCTTTTAACACCAGACGTAATCCGATAGTTGCTGGGCATCCTGGGCAAGATGCGTTCCCTTGTAAAAGGCATTCGTCAACTGGATAATCTTTTAACGCCATTCTTTAGTCCTCCATCCCGTACCATTCTTGTTTTTTTGCTGATCCGTTCATCGCTTTTCTGCACATGGTTTCAATGTCCTTATAGGTTACATCCTTTCCGCCAAGACCTGCGATAAAACCTGTTGCTTTGGCTTCTGATTCACCGTATAACGCTGCCTTTGCCTCGTTGAAAAGTACGCCTTCCGAACCGATAGAGATATTTCGATCAATTATGATGAGGTCCGCTTGTTTCCCTAACTTGCGGATTTCTTCTGCAGGGAACGGCCGTATCACCCGGACGCGTGCAAGGCCGATCTTAATGCCAGCTTTTTGCATTTCATCAATTGCGATCTTGCTTTCTGCGCCAATCGCTCCCATCGATAAGAGAATATGCTCAGCACCCTCACATTTGTAATATTCTAAGAGGTCACCATGGAAATATCCTGAGGCTTTCTTCCAGTCTTTTGCTATCTGAGGGATCAGTTGTTTTGCGTTCTGTTGTGCCTCTTGCATGGCTCGTCGTACTTTATAATAGTGCTCTGGGCCAATGATGTTCCCAAATGTTATTGGATTATCAATATCAAGTTTCCAGTGTGGAACGTATTTTCCTACGAAATCATCGACTGTCTGTTGTTCAGGGATTTCTGCAGGCATGGAGGTATGAGACAGAATAAATGCATTTAGATTTACCATCACGGGCAGTACGATTTTTTGATGTTCAGCGAGTTTAAATGCTTGGATGACCGTATCAAAAATTTCCTGGTTGCTGCTACAATAGAATTGAATCCAACCGGTGTCACGTTGGGAAATCGAATCGTTCTCATCAACCCAGATATTCCATCCTGGTCCGATGACACGGTTGATATTGCACATCACAACAGGGAGTCGCGCCAGGGCAGCCCAATGGAGCATCTCATGCATCAACAAAAGTCCATGGGATGAGGTTGCGGTAAACGTACGTGAGCCAGCAGCACTTGCTCCAATACATGCAGACATTGCAGAATGCTCACTTTCGACGCAGATGTACTCTCCTTTAAATTCTCCACGTGCGACATATTCAGCGATCGCTTCTACCATCGTCGTCTGTGGAGTGATCGGATACGCTGCGACAACCTCTGGTTTCGCCATTACTGCTGCTTTCGCTCCGATGCGATTCCCGGTATCCATCATAATCGTCATTTTTTCTTCACCTCTTCTCGTTCCATGATGATCGCTTTTACGTTGCATTCATTCGCACAGATGCCACAGCCTTTGCAGAAATCGTAATCAATACTTACTGAATCGTCCTTTTCACGGTGGATACTGCCCTCAGGACAAAAAATCCAACATCGTAAGCATTTCACGCATTTTTTTTTGTCAAGAATTGGTTTGAATACCCGCCAGCTCCCGGTTTTCCCCATTGCACCTTTTTTTGGGTAGGATAGACTTGTCTCAACTGCGAATTTCTTCAAAAGTTCACCTCTGTTTGGTCGAATGCATCTTGTGTTGCTTTTACGTTTCGCTCCCCCAGCTCCTTTTTTCCGGTCCATTTACTTTTGATGACTTGTTGTATCGACTTGAGAGTCACTTGATTCAGAATTTTTGGTACCGATCCAAGAATCGGGGTGTTCACCACGGGAATTCCTCCAACGAGGATGTCATATTTGAGTGCGATACTGGTTGCATCGACGGTCGCGACATGGTACTGTTTGGAAAATTCAAAATCACGAGGTTTTTTCCTTGTGTTGATAAGAATTTTTCCGTCCTCTTTTACTCCTTTTAACACATCGACGATTTCCATGATGCTTTCATCAAGTACGATGACAATATCTGGGTTATAGATTTCGCTTCGGAGGTGGATTTCTTCGTCAGCGATTCTTGTGAATGCTTTCACTGGTGCGCCACGTCGTTCAGCACCAAAAAGAGGGAACGCTTGTACACCTTTATTTCCGTCTTGTAATGCTGCGCTTGCAAGAAGATTTGCGGCAGTGACCGCGCCTTGTCCGCCTCGCCCGTGAAAACATATTTCAACTAAGGATTTTGATGACACAATACTACCTTCCCGAAACTCGAAATGAAGATGTCCCATATAACTGTTTTGAAACCTGTTAGTGTCCTGGTTATTTTAGGGATTGTAATTTCGAATCCATTGTCGCTTCTTTATCTCGTCGGTCATCGATTTTTATTTCGGTGATGATGCGTTCCGCTCCAGCTTCTATAACTGCTTGATGTGCTTTTTGGATGACGTGGAAAAGGGTTGTTAAATCTTTTGTTTCGATCACTGTTGCCATGGGGTTTGTTTGGAATGTTACGTGTTCTTTTTTTAGAATTTCTCTGACGATTTTTACATAGGTGCTTACGCTGGTTCCCTTTCCGAGTGGCGCGATACTGAGTTGAGCGATAATCATTTGGTCCCTTAGGGAGTCTTTAACCTCGTGCTCCTCATTAACCTTTTGATAAATTACTTGATATAAAGCTACTAAATTATATATACATAAAGATATACTTTCATGTATCTCATTTCCTAAAATAATTTTTCTTGTTCGAACCAAAGAGATAAAAAAAGGAATAACCTGAAATCTGAAAAACCACTTATATCAACCGATTCAATAAGTCTCGGTTGCTAATTATCTCATCATCGACGTTTTTAAAATCCGTCTTATCTAAATCCTTAATTTCCTGGCTGACTAGCTCCAATATCCCCAAAATTGAGATAAGTGTCAGTTTGTTATGATAAAAACGACACGCCTTTATCAACTCCCCATACAGTTTGGTCTCCATGGCTTTGTATTCATTTAATTTTGGACTGTTAAAAACGTTCGGCTCTTTTTCCTCCATCTTTGCAACCTCACAAATGAGAATCCCTTTGTAATTTATATTCTTATTTATCAGGAAAAATTCTGTTTTACGAATTCGAATGGATGCTATATTGTTGTTTTAACCTTTTCTTCATGAATTCTTCCATTGCATCAAACGCTTTTTCCAATGTTTCCATCGGCGGGAGAATCACTGCTCGGAAATGATCCTTTCCGTACGTCGCGCAGAACCCTGATCCATTGACCGTCAACACATGTGCTTCTTGCAATAGATCAAGGACGAATTCCTTATCGTTTTTCCAAGGTCCTTTCCCCATCGCCTCAATTTTTGGGAAAATGTAAAACGCACCATCTGGTTTTGCAGTGGAAATGCCTTCGATTTCGTTAAGACGCTTGTAGGAGAAATCACGTCGCTCCCGTAATTTGTTATTGACTTTTTCAATATGGTCCTGTGGTCCGCGTAATGCTTGGATACAAGCAAGTTGACAGACCGAGTTCGCACAGAGTCGCGATCGAGCAATCCGCATGAACGCATCCTGTATTTCATCAAGTTCACCCTGATGTTTGAACATGGTGTATCCAATACGCCACCCTGGCATGATGTACACTTTCGAAAATCCATTGAACGTGATAATAGGGACATCTTTTGTAAGCGACGCAGTCGCATACTGTCTCCCATCAAAGGTTAAATCATCATAGATTTCATCAGAGATGACCATGATGTTATGTTCACCAGCAATATCAATAATTTCCTTTAAGACCTTCCTTGAATACAACGCACCAGTCGGATTATTTGGGTTGATTAGGACGATTCCTTTCGTACGTTCCGTAATCTTTTGACGGATATCCTCGACATCAGGTTGCCAGTTCTCCTTCTCAATACAATGATATGGGATAGGTTCTGCGTCAGCAAATTTCGTAATCACGTTGTATTGCGGATAGGTCGGCCCTGGGATCAACAACTCATCCTTTGGGTCTAATGACGCATTCAGAAGCATCTGAAGACCTTCGGTGACCCCGGTCGTCACACAGATATCATCGGGTTCATAGGAGACATCATTTCTCCTTTTTTCCCGTTCTATAATGGCATGACGCAATTCAAGAAAACCCTCCGATGGTGCATACCCGTTATGCTGTTGGTTTGCTGATTTGCACAACGCATCTTTTATATGCTGTGGTGTATCGAAATCATATGCGTTAGGATCCCCGATATTCAGCTTCAAAATCGTAATCCCTTTCTTTTCTAACTGTTTCGCTGGAATCAGAACATCTCGAATCGCATATTCAACGCCTTGTGCACGCCTTGATGGTTTTATTGTCATATTCTCAAGACCCCAGATAAGAAATTCACATAAATAGTTTAGTATCGCTTTCTGCAAACAATACGAAAAAATCCCCTTATTTTTACCCTAGAAACCATACGGGTTTTGGTTTGTCATCCTATAGATGAATTTAAATGTTTGGAAAAAATATTTCATAATAGATAGATTTGAGATAATTTGATTTTTTTAGAATTTCATTCTCGATGTAAAACTTAGATTTTATAAAAAAAGCATAGAAGGAAATGTTTTTAAATAAATAAATTCTATAAAATAGTAATTTAGGAGAGGCAAAGTTATGAAAAAAAGAGTATTTACGCATGACAAAAAAGCACATATTTGGGAAAAAATGTGTGGGTGGAACGGTATCTGGTTTCATCTTGCTGGAATAATCGCTATTGTCTGGTTTCTCATCCGGGTAGTCCCGAAACCCCAGCGTGCACAATATCCCTGTCAACAGGTCGCCATGTCACTTTCACTTGGATACATCGCATTCTGGAGTATTTTATTTGCAGGTCTTGCAGTGTGGTTACGAAACGCAAGGACAAAATTTGCAAAAATAATCCCAACAGTTTTTGCAGGTTTTATTGTTGTATTCACTATTACAGGTGCGGTGTTTGCCACGAATTATTTTCAAGGAGACGAGCCAGCGGCAGTTTCCTGGGATCCGATACCAAAACAACCAATGGGAGTCGGAACTGGGGTTAATCCTGGTCGGGTCGTGTGGGTGTGGAACCCGAACGCAACAGAGAAAGATTTGTCAGGATACTGGTGGGAACAGGGGAATAATAACCAAGATGTCATTGATCAAATGTTTTCGATAGGTGTCAAACAGTTGACAGGGACATCAAATGATTCTGATGCTTGGAATGCTATTTTTTGTTATTTTAATCAAGTTCATGGGAATGGAGACGTAAGTTATCAATCAGGGGAAAAAATTACAATCAAAGTAAATTTAAATGCCGCCCTAAATGGTGTTGGCAATCCATATGTCCAAGAAGATAACGATCGTGATGCAAGTCCATATGTGATAAAAGCATTATTACGTCAGCTGGTAAATGTCGCTGGTATAGCACAAGAGGATATTACTCTTTTTGATGCATCGAGACCAATGGCAAATTGGTTCTACGACCGTGTGTATTATGAGACATATCCTGCAGATCCATTGATAGAGGAATTTTCACAGATCCACTATGTTGATTCAATCGGTGGAGCAGATGGTCGTGAGCTGGTGGTTCCAAGCTCTACAAAAATGTATTTTTCTGATGGAGTCGTCCGCACGCTTCCAACTTGTGTTGTTGATGCAAAATACATCATCAACATACCACTGTTGAAGAGGCATATAATAAACAATGGTGTGACGCTGTCAGGAAAGAACTTTTTCGGCTCGTTCATTGAACCGGTATTTAATATACACCCTTATCTTATATCTGGGATGACAATGGGAGAACCTGCACCGCAGGTGGATTTATTCGCGTATGAGCATCTGGGGGAAAAGACACTCCTCTATCTTGGGGATGGTACATATGGTACGAAGGTCGACCATTCTACGATTGCGAAGTTTTTGATGTACCCGTTTATTGATGATTGGACAAACAGCCTGTTTTTCTCCGAGGACCCGGTTGCTATTGATTCCGTTATGTTTGATTTCTTATTGACAGAAGGAACGAACCCGATCGAAGGGTCACAGAATTATCTTCACCAGGCAGCAGTTCCTACACCTAATGTCTATGACCCTGAACATGATGGGAATTATCTGTCAGCGAGCCTTGGGGTTCATGAGCATTGGGACCGAACGGTAGACATCTTTTCCTCAGACCGATACTCTGGTCTCGCAGGCAATGGGATTGATTTTCGGACCTCTGGGGAAGAATTTGTTCGCCCCGGGGTTGTATTTACGACTCCTTTAGAAAAACATCTTTATCTTTTTGGGTCTGATAGAGGAGCATTCCCTGTCTCCCTGATCATTGGGAAAATCGATGTAGAAGCGCAAGTCAACGGTGTCTCAGGAGTTGTTCAAAAAATCGAGTTTTATAAGGACAATACATTACAATTCACCGATACTGACGCACCGTACGTCTGGTCCTGGAAGACGGTATCGTTATTCAAGCATAAGATACATGCCATCGCCTACTATGATGAGATGAATATTACAAGCAGTCAAATCACGGTTTGGAAATTATTTTAGTATTAATACCGAGCAATGGACAGCTTAGTGGTTTATAATCTCATAATTTGTCTTCTCTTGATTCTTGATATGATCAAAAAATTATGGTCGGTCTGAACTGACATTGACATGAAGAGCAGAGCCAAGAAAATAGACGCTATCTATTCCAGCGTATAGGATCAACCCTGTAAATCCTACGCATCCTCTCCAGGTGTAGTTCATATACCAGTCATCTTGGGGCTGCCAGCCGCTTGTTATTTTTTGCCCCCAAAAAGAACCAGTGATATTTTGTTTTCCGTTGATTCCATTCGTCGAGAGCCATCCTTGTGCGGGTGATAACCAGTTAGGGTACGGAGAATAACGATTATTTCCAAAATAAATGCAGACGCCCCCGTGATACCCATTCTGTCGTAAGATCATTTGACTAATCTTACTGATTTGATTGCAGACGATCCACAGGGCTGTGGCAACTTTGACTAAGGGAGCATTTCCAGTGCCAAAATCCATAATGTAATACAGGCGTAGTGCTGTTCTTTTCGCTAGTTTTGCAAAATGAGTGTTGCTGGTGTTACCTGCGATGGAGCAGAACGAATTCTGAATCGTTCCTGCTGCCGTCTCTGCTTGGAATTTCTGAGATAGTATCTTAAGAGATGTGATTCTTTTTTGGTTGGTACTTACCTGATTGACTAAGCGTTGTGTGTGTTCAATGCTCATTCCTTTAGGTAATAAGTTGTATCTGTTGAGTTCGATGATGGTGTCATTAAATATCCTCTGTGTCTCTTCGACCGACGCTGCGGTTGATAAACTATTCTTTAACTCATTAAATATTGTTTTTACTTCTTGGACCTGTTCTTTTGTTAACTGGATGATCTGGCTATTTTCCCCTGCGGCATCACAGATTTGAGTCGTAACTTCAACAAGATCGTTGTTATTGTATGCTTTCACAATATGAACATCTATGATTGGTAAGGCGGAGAAACTAACAAATAAAAGAATGATTCCATAGGTCAATCCTTTCATCCATAAAACGTTTTTCATTTTAATTTTCCTCCCCTGATAAACAGGTTAGAAATTGTTATTCTGTAGATTTATTTAAATGTTTGGAAAAGATAAAAATATCAGGACAAGAGCATTGACACGGTTTTTTTTAAAGACACAATGGTGTATGTTCCACTCAAATGATAAAAAAAAGAAAAAGTTGGGGATTTTTAGTACCCCAATAGGCGTCGTAGTATCGAGAATGCATTAGGGAATCGCTGGAACAACCGTTTAAACCACAAATAGTTTATTGACTTTTTGTGCAAATCGTATATAACTAAGGTTGAAAATTCTCAATAGATTTTCAATAATTAACACGATTTTTGTAGTTGACAAAACTTGCACATCTCAATCCAAGTTTCGTCTTCATTCATAATGCGTTCATTTCGAGATTTCAGCCATCATGACATCCTAATTTGTACTTCGTAATATCTATTATTCCATTCTACGAACATAGGAACATCTAAAAAATTCATCAATTCATTATACTCTACTTCTGATATATGAACATCGGCATTATTTTGAATTGATTCTAAAAGAAAAGGAAATCTCTCCATGTCGCCTGTTGTAAGATTATAAAATTCAGAAGGGGCCGCAGGGGTAGATTCAAATTCATGAACATATATCCATCTACCACCAGATTGGAGAACAAAAAGATAAATTACTCCAATAATAACAACACATATAATTAAAATAAGTAAAATCATTTTTTTATTCATGTCCTTCTTTCTCAATTAACAATATTATAGCAAGCGTGCACTTTAAAAATATGTTGTTCTAAAGATATTTTTTTAAGTGCAGGGGACGGATGCAATTAATAGTTGATGGTTTTCTAAGAAGAGCCTGTCGTAAAAGAGAGGTATGTATTTTCTTCGATTACGTATTATATTGTGTCTTGTTTCACCATACAGATAAACATATTGCGGTCTTTCAGATAGGTGATATGTTCACTGACAAAAACTGACGACCCATCTTTTTTCTTATGGATGCTTTTTATTTGCGTGCTGCCTTGTTTCTTAATCTCATCTAAACTTGCTTTGATATCCTTGTACGACTCAAGATAGACGACATCGGCAAAAGTAAGAGTAAGCATCTCCTCTTTGGTAAATCCAAGCCTCTTTTGGATATCATTCGTACAATCAATGATTCTTGCATCCTCATCAAACAGAATCATATAATCAAACTCCTGATCGGTTGTGGTGGTAATAGCTGGTTCCATGATTGGGTTTCCCTTTGATTGAGAGTGCAGAACTTCATGTAGTTGTTTATATGCGTCACTTAATTTTTTTTCTAGCTCATCTATCTTGGTTTCAGCAACCTGATATTCTGTTGCGTCTCTACTAAAACAACGCAGACCCTGGAAGGTTCCAACGCTGTTGAAAACTGGGATACAAAAAGAGCGCACCCACACAGGATGTGAAGTGTCTTGGTGCATCCAATGTAAATCTAATTTATTGGCGTTTTCTGATTTCTGTTGTGATAGTACGTATATGATGTCTTTAAATTTAGTTGCATCTTCAGGTGGTAGGAATTTAAAAATTTCCTTCCCAATGATTTGCTTTGGGGAGTACCCAAGGGTCCCGGTGACTTTCGCAGAGCATTTTGTGCATATTCCTTTGTCGTCAATCTCCCAGATCCATCCATCGATTTTTTTTAACAGGATTTCGTATTTTTCCTCTGCTTCTTCTTTTGCTTTTACCGCATCTTGGAAAATCTCCTCTTTTCTTACCCCGACTTTATTGATAGCTAGTTTGAGGCTTGCCATGACTCGGTCTAAGGAATTCGTCAGATTATTGATTTCATAAATCTCACTTTTTTCTAGTTCAACATCTAAATTTCCTTTGCTAATTTCATCGATGTTTTCTGTTAATTTTACAAGAGGCATGGAGATAAAATAGGATATGGCCAATGCGACAGAAAGGGTGATGAACAAAATTAGAACAAGGAAAAGGGTCACAATCTCTAAACCTTGTAATCCAATAATCAACGCTATCGGTATAAGCGATATCAACAAACACATTATGGTTAATAACCATCGTAATCTCATTTTTTCACCTTTGGTTCTCCTCTTATTTCTTTATCTGTTTGTTTATTTTCTTCTTTTCGTTCCTCTTCACCAAAAATCTTCCCAATATTGGTTTTTAAATCATCTGCATGTGCATGACGAAGGATGCTTTGATTTTCTAAAAAGACGGCATACTCAATGAGGTCTTCTTTGTTAAGAGCGTGTTTATTTTTTAGTTCATTGAACTCGATTTCGCCCATTGGTCCGAGTGTATCTATTAATTCTTTTCGAATTTTATTTTCAATCTCTCCTTTCTGTGAGAAAAGGACTTTGATTGGTTCGATATCGTGCACGGGTATAATCGGGACGGTAAAATAAAATGTGCAACCGAAACCAGGTTTGCTTTCGATCCATATTTTTCCTTTTTGTGCTTCAATGATTCCACGACATATTGTGAGTCCTAGTCCTGTTCCGCCATAGTTTCTATTTATTGATGGCTCTACTTGGTAAAATGGTTCGAACACACGGATCTGTTCTTCAGTGTTTAGTCCAATTCCTTGATCTTTCACGCTGAATCGAATAAAATCTTTTTGTTTTTCCGCGTTGATTTCTATAGTACTGCCGGATGGGGAAAATTTAATAGCGTTATGAACAAGGTTTCGTAATACCTGACTAATCCGATCAGGGTCGATCTCAATGATGGGAAGTTCACTTATTCTTGTCTCAAGGGAGATGTTTTTCTCTTTGGCAAATCCGGTCATGAACTCTATTGTCTCTTTGACTGTTTCATGTAAATCTGTTTTTCTGAACGCGAATTTCAATCGGGCAGCCTCGATACGAGAAATCTCTAGGAAATCTTCGATGATCTTATTGAGCCGTTCTGCGTTGCGCAGAATTATAGTGATGCTTTCTTTTTGTTTCTCTGTAAGCTTACCAAAGTACTCTTGCTGCAGCATCTGCAGTTGAGCTTTGAGGGGTGTGATAGGAGTACGAAGTTCATGAGAGGTGATACTGAGGAACTCTGATTTTGATTTGTCAAGGGTGATTCGTTCATCCTCCATCTTACTTAGCGCGAGAGCGCTTCGATTGAATGCATCGCTGAGTTGAGCCAGTTCATCGTTTGTTTTTATTGTGGTTCTGACTTTAAAGTTCCCTTTTTCTAATTCCTGTGCAGCTATGTACATGTCGCGGATAGGTTTGGAAAAGGACCGGGAGATGAAAAATCCAATGATCGTGGTGTTGACTGCGATAAGGACAATGATGAGGAGGGCAGCGGCATCCAAGAGCATTTGTTGTTGACTGAAAAACTCAGAATTTTCGGTGAGGAACGAATTTGCGATTAGATAGAAATAACCTATTCCTATTCCGGGAGCGACGAGTCCCACAATGAAGAACAATAACGTGAGTTTTATATGTATTCGACCCATGATATAGTTCTTCAGATCCAAAGGTTCCTTCATGGTTTTCTTGTTCCTCCATGGGCAACTTTGGAATAATTTTGCAGTATCGTCATTGAGAATCGCGGAGTTTTCTTTTTCATTTTCTCTTGCCTTTTATTCATATCATTTTCGTTTGTTTACGAATATTTTTCATATCAAATTTGATATGAATCATCTTATACGTTATTTATCATTCTATTTTTGTCGACATCGCCTCATGTAATTCGATCATATGGAAGTTGATTCCCATCTCCTCTATTTTTAACAGATATTTTTTATCAAGGGAATTTTTAAATTTCTGGATGAACTCATCGCTGATTTTTTCTCCTAAGGATTCTGTTATACTTTCAAGGAGGAGGTGGATTGCTCGTCGTGCATCGGTTTCATTGATTGTATCGAGATTACCTCCGATTATGATATGATACAGTTCTCCTTGTTTGGTTGCCGGCTCTACTTTGATGAGTTGAATGAAATCATACTTCATGTCAATTTTTCGGAGAAACGAATTTACTAAAAAGATCGCATTATTCTCCGAACTTGTCTTCCCAATAACATCGATTAAAGTTTTTATTACATGTGTAAATACAGCGTTGAACCCAATCCCTTGCGAGGTTATGGTGACACCCATCTCCTTGAGTCTTGTCAGATATTCGAACGTCAGGTGTATCTTGAGGTCACTTGCTATTGAGTTCCGGCCAAGATCAGTAAGTGTTTTGTCCGTCTCTTGGAGTATTGATGTCAATGCCTTACCAAGATCTTGAAGTTCAATCGTGTTGACCTGCTGTTGCACCACAATTTCCTCAGGTCCGAACGTATATCGAATGTCATTGATCAAAATAAAGTCAAGAAAGGGGTACGATTGTCGCAATTTATCGATATGTTGTTTGAGGCAGGCTATTGCAAATGATTTCGAGGTTTGTTTCTCTACCGCCTCCAAAAGTACCTTTAAAAATCGTCTGATAACATCAGATTTTTGGATTTCAAGGATGTTTATCGATTTATTCTCCACGATTAAAGTCGACTGCATCAATGATAAGTCAACATTCATTGTCTTCAGGAGGAATCTATCATATTCGATACCAATTTTTTCCCGTGTTTCTCGAATGAAGAAATATCCTGCGGTTTTTCCGAACGAGATCATTATTTTTGTTACGAGTTCTTTTAACGCACGTCCAACATCTTTTGCCGCAATCGTATTCAGTGCGTCTTTCACTGATACCGAACCTTCCATTTCTAAGGAACGCGTATTTTTGATTTCTATTTCCCGTAAAAAAGGATAGGTCAGTTGAAGTTTTTTTACGAGATTTTGTATAGTGACTGCTGCATATTCTTGTGATGTTTTTCTTCCGATGATTTCGATTATTGTCTCTATAAATTGTCGAGTAACATCAGCAGTATCCAGCATAAGATCCCATCTCATCACTCTTATGGTGGTCTATTCGAGTGGTTTCCATCTCCACATAACATAATATCAATGTTCTTTAAATGTCTTGCTTTCGTAAAAAACCTATGATATCCTCTCTTACATTTTTTCATGATTATCGATAGACATCAACCAATAAACCGGTATAGGTTTCTAATGTGTAGGGAAAATATGATTAATTATATATACTTAAAAAGAGTTGATTGGAGCGGATGGTAAAAACAATACTCGTGGTTGATGATTATGCCGATATTGTCGTCTCAGTCAAACAAGTCTTAGAGGATACAACAGGAGAATATCGTGTTATTGGTGTTGATAGCGGTGAAAAATGTCTCCAAATATTACAGCAGGAGGCTTCACTCCCTGACCTTATCTTGCTTGATATCATGATGCCAGGGATGAGCGGATGGGATGTTGCTGCTCGTATAAAACAAAACGATCGATGGCGTTCTGTCCCTATTGTTTTTTTGACCGCGAAGGGTGACGAGATGAGTATCGGGATCGGTCATCTTGCATCAGAAGACTATATCGTGAAACCCTTCGATATCATGAAATTGAAGGATTGCGTCAGACGAATCCTTACGAATCCCCCAGAGTAAAAAATTAGAAGCGGATTTTCTCCTTATATAAAACTCTTTTTTTTGATACTCGATTAAACGATTCTCACATAAATCATAAACAATATTTATATATGGGACTACTCTGTATATAGTAATTGAAATATAATATTGCATATGTGCATATGGTCTTTGACTGGGGTTTTCTGAAACCTGTCATCTTCACAAGAATTCGTTTCAATAATTAAATGGGGGATATTAGCAGATGAAGAATAGAATACCTAGATTGAAAAAAGGTTATACTCTATGCGTTTTTTTCACGTTGATTCTGTCCATGGAATTGGGAGGTCTTCTCGCAGCACAAGAAATAACGAACCATACGTTTCCTTCTATTGTTGCCACTGTTCCTCTGTCAGAACAGCATACACTTATGGACATTATTCAGAAGAGGATTACCATTCTTGAGGTGAACCGATCAAGAACTTCTGTCGTCATCCTTGTCTCAGCGGACGAATTCGCTTGGTTGTCTTCGATGAATTTTTCCCCAGCGGTTATCCCTGATTCCGTTGCAGAAGCGCATGGGTGGAAGTACTCCCCTGAGTTTGAACGTGATTTTCACTCCTACTCCCAGATGACGACCGAACTTCAAACCATCGCAACTACCTACCCTGAGATTGCTCATTTATATGATCTTGGGCAGAGTGTACAAGGCCGGATTCTCTGGGGATTAAAAATCACTGATAACCCTGATATCGAGGAAAACGAACCTGAGGTCCGCATCTGCGGTCTTCATCATGGGAACGAGTACATGTCCGCTGAGTTACCCTTGAATCTTGCATTGCTCCTTGTTCAAAACTATAGCAGTGATCCTACAATCACCGAGCTGGTCGATACTCGGGAGATCTGGATAATCCCGATGGTGAACCCCGATGGCAGGGAGGCAGGTTCTCGGTATAATGCTCATGGTGTTGATTTGAACAGGAACTATGGGTACATGCCCGAAAGTGCAACACCATATTCTGAGCCAGAGACATGTGCGATGCGAAACAACGCGGTACAGAACAACTTTGTCCTTTCATTATCGTTTCATTGCTCTGGAGATATCGTCAACTACGTCTGGAATTATAAAAATCAACGAGTCCCTGATAACAACGCTATTGAATATCTGTCGGAACAATACGGTTCGCATAATGGGTATTGGGTCGTAGAAGGCTATGATTGGTACCAGACTCTTGGTGATTGTAATGATTTCAGTTACGGAACTCGTGGTGATATCGACTGGACCGTTGAAGTACAAAACTCAGATATCCCGCAGGCATGGGACCTGAACCGGGATGCGATCCTGGAGATTATCGATGCAGCAGACATGGGACTTACCGGGGTGGTAACAAATGCAGATAACGGGCAACCGATCCCTGCGACCGTCTGGGTTGAAGAGGCGTTCTGGCCTTGTTTCGCAGACCCTGAGATCGGGGATTACCATAAAGTGCTGTTACCAGGAACCTATACGGTTCATTATCAAGCCAATGGTTTCCAGGAAAAGATATTGTCTGTTGATGTGGACGCAGGCGAACCGACTGTATTAAATGTCGCGCTTCACCCTTCTCCTCACTACTATGCGTACCAGGTTACGACCTGCGCGTACTATGCGCCGTCTGATAATTATCAGAATAACCCAACAGAGGGGATCGCATCACTAGGAATCCCTGACGATGTTTGTGCATCACTTGGCGTTGGCGGATACATTATCTTGGATATGCTGAATCAGATCACCGATGTCCCCGATGCCAATGACCTGAAGGTGTACGAAGGAGATGCGACGAACGATGGTTACCTGGTGTACGTGTCCAGTGATTGGCAAGGACCTTGGATATCACTCGGGACCGGAATGGGGACCACGGAGTTCGATCTAGCAAATGGATCTGTTGAATCAGCACGCTATGTAAAAATCGTTGATGATGGAAACGGAAATCCCTCCGAACTTAATCCCGCTGCTGATATTGATGCGGTGGAAAACCTTGCGACAGCAAACCAAAATCAAGCCCCGGATAACCCAGCCCGACCAGATGGTCCAACAACCGGGGGAACGAACATCGATTATTCATACACAACCACCACAACCGATCCCGAATCCCAACAGGTGTACTACCTGTGGTCCTGGGGCGATAGCATGGGGACTTGGCTTGGTCCGTTTGATTCTGGAGTTCCTGCTCAGGCGACTCATCAGTGGAACGTCTCTGGTGATTACACTGTGAAAGTGAAAGCAAAGGATGTCAAAGGAGTCGAAAGCGGATGGTCTGATTCCGTCACCGTGCGTATTGTGGGGGCTCCTCGTATCGAGATCGGTGAGATTTCCAGTGGTTTTGGGAGTGTCACCGTGCAGATAAAAAACACTGGTGCGGGGGACGCAGTCAATGTCACCTGGTCTATTTCTCTCCAGGGCGGTCTGGTACTTCTTGGGCGGCAGACGACCGGAACGATTTTGAAAATCCTCCCTGGGTTTAATCCTCTGGTCAAAACAGGCTTTCTCTTCGGTCTTGGGAAGACGACCATAACGGTAACAGCGGATACAGCTAGTAAAACAGTATCAGCGTTCCTCCTTGGACCTTTTGTCATAATCCAAGACTAGGTGTTTTCCTTAATACTTTCTTTTTTACTAGTACTACAGAAGATAGATCCTTTTTTTAAAATATACTGCTTCAAGTGTTACATTGTTGCTAAGCAGTGAAGATACGGAGGGTGCTGACCCATAGGAATCAGAAGGTTTTAGGGACGAGAAGAGTGTTTCATTGTGGTTTTTTTGATTTTCATAGGGTCGATATCTATATAAATACAAATTTTGTTAGAGTTAATTATTAGTAAATTTTATACTAGGGGATATGAAGAATGAATTGGAGTAGTAAGAAAAAGGTAAGTATTCAAGCAACGGTTGCGCTGGTACTCCTGCTTTGCGCAGGGGTGAGTGCAATTCATCCAACGACGGCATCGACGTCGACGAAAGTAAATACTGTAGAATCGACATTTCATTTCGAAAACGTACCCTTCATTACGGTGACCGTGACACCGCCAGCTCTTGTGTTTGGTCAGCGTATTCTTGCAGGGCAACCGTTTGCTACTGTGCAACTGCCCGGAGAAGGCGTCTCAACGGTGATCGGTGAAGCACAGCTGCCGACTATCTCTCGATTCATTGAGATCCCACAAGGTGCGATTCCTCAACTTGTTGTTGAATCGGTGACCTGGGAGACCGTCTCGCTGGAAGCGTTGAACCTCCCATCATCGGTGGTCCCTGTTCAACCCTCGCTGATAAAAATTGAGGGGGCGACTGTTCCATTTTCCAAAGATGATTCGTTCTATGCATTGGATGCGTCTTTACCAATGTCAATAGCGACAGTGAACGCTCTGGGGGAGTTACGCAGTCGACAGATCGCGTTCCTGCAGGTTTCTCCGGTGCAATATAACCCTGTGTCTGGTGAACTACGGATTATGACCCAGTGTGATTTACGCATTGATCTTCCGGGTAGCGACCTTGTGACGACAGCGGAGAAGATTGATCGGTATACTACCCCATCCTTTGAACAATTGTTTGAAACATCGTTCATGAACTATGGTGATTTGCAAGGGACTTCACAGATGGGGCCAAAGCAGGAGGGATATCTCATCATCGTTGATGACGACTTCGTTGATGCAATTCAGCCCTTAGTTGACTGGAAGGATTCAAAGGGATTTGATGTTACGATGACGAAAACCTCAGAGATATCCGGTAGTCCAACTAAAGAGAATATCAAAAATTACATCGTTGATGCATATAATTCCTGGTCGATACCACCAGCATATATCCTGTTAGTTGGTGATGTCGCACAAATCCCAACATGGACTGGCTCAGAAACTGGTACTTGTACAGATTTATATTATGTGACCATTGATAGTGGGAATTATTTTGCTGACGTTATCATCAGTAGGTTCCCTGCAGCGACCGCAGAGCAAGTTACTACGATGGTAGATAAAACAGTTTTTTATGAACAAGGATCTTTCCCTGATGAGGCTTGGATTAACAAGGCAGCTTTTACGGCATCAGATGATTATACTTATTGGACTGTTGCTGAAGCTACACAAAACTATGTGATTGATACTTATATGACACCAAATGGTTACACAAGCGACAAACTATACGCACACACTTATGGCGCTGATACCCAGGATATCCTCAACTCTTTAAACGATGGACGCAGTCTTGCAATCTACACAGGTCATGGCTCAACAGATTCATGGGCAGGTCCTGCATTTGGCCAAAGTAATGTAAACAGCCTTACCAACGATGGAATGTACCCATTTGTCGCTAGCCACGCGTGTCTTACATGTCAGTTTACCGTTAGTGAATGCTTTGGGGAAACATGGCTGCGTGCACCAAACAAAGGTGGTCTAGCCTTCTGGGGTGCGACGACCTATTCCTACTGGGACGAGGACGATATCCTGGAACGAAGCATGTTTAAAGCCTGGTGGGACGACAGCATTGAGACTATCGGTGGCATGACCAACATGGGGTTGTATTATCTCTATCAATATTATAGTGGTGGCGGGATGAGCCAATACTACTTCGAGGAGTACAACGTTCTTGGTGATTCCTCTGTGAAAATCTGGCGCGGTGAATCAAACGGAAACACGCCACCTACTACTCCTGATGCACCCACTGGACCGTCAACCGGAGGAATCGGCATAGAATACATATTTACGACCAGAGCTACCGATGCACAGAATAATGATGTGTACTATATGGTGTCTTGGGGAGATTCAATCAGTGACTGGCTAGGCCCGTACGCTTCTGGAGACGTTGTGAGTTTGAAACATACCTGGGACTTTGTTGGAGACTACAGCGTTACCGTAAAGGCAAAGGACAGCGAAGGCTTGGAGAGCGGCTGGTCAGAAACATCCCAGATTAGCGTTGTTGCCTTACCTCGGATCGAGATCGGTGATATTACCGCTAGTTTTGGGAGTATTTCCGCGCAGATAAAAAACGTTGGTGCTGGAGACGCAACGAATGTTGACTGGTCTATTTCTCTTGAGGGAAAACTGGTTTTTTTCGGCAAGGAGACCACCGGTTCGTTTACCAAGATTATACCTGGGTTTAGCCCAAAAGCAAAAACGAGTTTTGTGTTCGGGTTTGGCTCGGTGGATATTCTTGTCACAGTCGGTGATCTAGAGAAAACAGCGACCGCTACATTGGTTGGACCGTTTTTCCTTAAGGTGGGGGAATAACCCCTTTTCCTTTTTTTCTTTTTTTTTGTTTAATTTTTTTTTGTGTATTAAATATATGTACTATATATAAACGGGATTTTTTTTGGTTGTGAGGGTTACCTCGGTGAGTTTTTTCTATATGAAAAAATGATTTCTAATAAAGTTAATATATAATGATTTATGATAAGAATACGATAGGTGTCGATTCGTTGTTTTTTTCAGAAGTGATATTTCAATTCTTTTTATTTAATTTTAAATATTAATATATATATATGGTGCGAAACATTTATTAAGAGCATACGCATTTAAGAAGAGTAAGGCGAGGTAAAATTTTATGAAAGCAAAACATAGTGTATGGAAAAGTAAGCTAGTGAAGACTACGCTTCTTATGACCGCCGTCTTGGTCGCTGCTTTGTTTTTAGGCACAGCAGCTTCTGCAGGACTACGATCGCAAGACACGAAGACACAAAACAATAATGATAATAGAAACACCGCGGCTCTTTCTAAAACATCAGCTCTAAGGACAGATGGTTTAGCACCTGCGTCGATGACAAAGGGAATTAAGACCCAGCATGAACCACTGTTGGACCGGGGTTATTTCTATGGGTACGACGCAAATAATCTCCTGGTAATTACCTTTGATACCCCTGATGCCATTGATACACTTGCATCAGGTGTGTTCCCGAACTTCTGTGGCGGAGCTGATATCGACGCAGACGGAAACTGGTATGGTTGTGATTACGCCGGTGGATTGTATCTCATCGACACAGAAACCGGTACCCAGACCTTCATTGCAAGCACAATAGGAGTGAACGGGATGGCCTTTGATTACGCTTCAGGAAACTGGTATGTCTCAAGCGCGAACAGTTTATACATCATGGACATTACCACAGGAGCAACCACCCTTGTCGGAGCGCACGGTATTACGAATACCATAATCGGTATCGCCTGTGATAAAGATGGCAACATGTACGGATACGATGTCCTCTGGACCGGTGATAGCATGCTGTACTCCATTAACACAGCAACTGGTGCAGCCACTATCATTGGAGATATGGGATACGGTTTCGTGTACGCCCAGGATTGTGCGTATGACCGAGACAACGATGTCCTGTATATCGCAGGGTATTTCAACAGCGGGTCTCCCTCTGCATTGTTAACCTGTGACGTCTCCACTGGTGCCGCTACTATTGTTGGAAATTTTGAAGGCGGCATAGAAGTCGATGGATTAGCTATCCCCTGGATACCTATCCAATACCCTGATGATATCGCCATCAGCAGTATTGTCAAACCAGCCACTGGAAGCGCCGCACCAATTATCCCGATCGTTAAAGTGAAAAACTCTGGGGATAACGTCGAAACCAATGTGGATATCAAATTAGATATCGGTAAACAGGTAATCAGCGGGAATTTCGAAGATTTCGAAGCAACCGACGGCGGATACACACATAATGCCAATGGAGCCGGAGTCGATGCTTGGCAGTGGGGAACACCAACCTCTGGGCCAATGGCCGCGCATTCCGGGTCAAAAGTATGGGCGACAAACCTTGCAGGGCTCTATCCAGCCAGCATGTGGTGCAGTCTAATTACCACTCCGTTCACCGTGCCTGCTGCTTTTCAGTTCAAGTTCTGGCACTGGTATCAGTTTGAGAGCAACTATGATGGAGGTAACGTGAAGATCACCATTGATGGTGGAGCTACCTGGACGCTTATCACCCCAGTCGGCGGTTATCCTGGAGTTATGAGTTCAAACCCCTACATGAATGGTCAAGCCGCTTATACCGGAACAACAGCGGGAGCTAGCTGGAATCAAGCCGTTTTCGATTTATCAGCTTATGAAGGAAACGTTGTCCAGATTATGTGGGAAACCGCAAGTGACTCATCTGTCCAATATAATGGTTGGTACATTGATGATGTCGGTGATGTAATCATAAGCTGGCAGAACGTTTACTCCCAGACCGTCACCATCCCGACCATCGCTCCTGATGAGACAATTAATGTCACGTTCCCTGAATGGACACCAGCCGAAATGGGTCTTGTTGAGAACACGAACGTCAACTACTTCGCAGAGGCATATAACCTCTTTGCAGATGATAACACAAACAACGATTACAAAGAAAAAGCGTTCACCCTGCACTACGGATACTTCAACGATGTGAAGGTCAACTCGATCAACTCACCTATTAACGGTCTTGCAGCTCCGCAGACACCTGAAGTGACCATTTCAAACGTTGGACAGTTCGATCAGAGCGCCAATGTCAACATGGTCATCAGCAAAAGATCCTATGGTTCCGAATGGAAAGTGTGGAACCCCAGCGGAGGTAACACCTGGGTACGAGATACGACTGGCCCAAGAACCGGTGTAGGTGATGCAAAGTGCACGTATGAATACACTGCATTACCGAACGATGACTGGCTTGCAACCCCTGGAAACGTTGTCGCTCCTGGTGGAGTGTTCAGCTTCTGGGTCCAAGGATATGTGTACAACGATGATACCTATCACGTCTACATCTCCACCACGGGAAACACCATTGATGATTTCCTTGCGGGAACCGAGCTGTTCTCAGGTATTGCACCAACTTCCTATACGTTGCAATCCTTTGACTTGTCAGCATACGAAGGACAAACCGTGTACTGTGGTATTTTCTACGATGGAAACTACGCCTGGTACATCTGGGTCGATGATGTCACTTTACCTGATGGAACCTTTGAGGGTTTCGAGGGAACAACCTTCCCACCAATGCTCGTCAGTTTGACCCCTGAGTACGATCAGACCACAACCGTTGATATCGCAGTTGGAGAAACCATGAATGTCTCCTTACCTTTGTGGACGCCAGCGGATCTGCCATTAGCAATGGGTATTGATTACCAAGCTGATGTCGAAGTCACCTTGAACGGGTTTACTCCGATCTACAACTACGGTTTCGAAGACTGGAGCGCAGCATTCCCACCAACTGGATGGAACATCTATGACGTAAATGGCGGTGGCAGCTGGGTACAAAGCACCACTGGACAGCACACAGGTGTCGCATGTGCGAAAGTTTCCTATAACTACCCTGCACCAAACGATGATTGGCTTGTCACACCGGGAACCGTAGTCGCACCTGGCGGAGTCTTTGACCTCTGGGTTAACTCCTACTATTCCTATGATACCTACCAAATCTACATGTCCACCACGGGAAACACCGTCGCTGACTTCTATGCAGGAACCCTACTGGCTGATATAACCTCAGCACCAACGGTCTACACACAATACACCTTTGACATGTCCGCATATGTCGGTCAAACAGTCTGGTTTGGTATTTTATCTAATGCAGACGATTGGTTCTACGTCTGGGTCGATGATGTCACCCTCCCTGATGGATCCTTCGAAGGATTCGAAAACACTGCAGCAGGCTGGCCAGGTTGGACTATTATAAATTATGGTGTTCCCAACCAATGGTTTTCAGTTAATGCTGGTTCATACCCAACTTGTATGCCACCCGAAGGAATTTCCATGGCAGAATACAATTCCTGGAATGTTGCATCAGGAAACGCCGCCGACCTATTACAGACTGGAGCCACCGTGGACTTTACCAGTGCAACCCAAATGAAATTCCAAATGATGCATAACACCGGCTATAACGCTGCTGATGTCATCTACCCACTATTATCAGCAGATGGTGTTAACTGGTGGTATGACGGCACTGGATTCTACCAATATGACGGAACAAACGGCTGGAAGACAGAAACCATGGACTACAGTCTATTAATCAACTACTTAGGCGGTCCTGGTAACTACTACATTGGATTCGAAGCAGTTTCTGCCTATGGTTACAATATGTTCATCGACGATATCAGCGTCTCAGTCTTTTCATCGATTCCCGATGGGAACCCAGCGGACAACACCATGAGCAAGATGTTCACCTTAAGCTACGAACACGATGTTGGTGTCACAGCGATCACAGAGCCTTCCTACACGCCGCCACCCAAGAACGGTGAGGTCATCTTCCACCAGGGATACTGGGGAGTCGATGAATCCTGGGCGTTTAATAACGCTGGAGTAGGATCAGGTACCGTGTACCTCATCCAAGAGGATTTCTCGGGTCTCAGCGATAAAATCGGTGATATAGCATTCTGGGGTCTTTCCCTGATCTACGCAGGCGGATGGTCTGAAGGCAGCCCGGCAATGACATTCAACGTCATCTTCTACGAAGATAACGCTGGAGCACCTGGCGCAGCCGTCGCGACATTCAATGGTCTGGAAGCAACATTCGAGGACACTGGACTTGACTACATCGGCTTCTCGATGTATAAATGGTCAGTCGTCTTACCAGAAGCAGTAGAGCTGACGGCCGGCTGGATATCGATCCAGAGTACACTGCCCGCGGATCTCTCTAACCTCATGTGGGCGACAGGACCTGACGGGAACAACAACGCTTTACAGAACGGCGCCGCACTGTTACAAAACATGGCCTACGACCTCGGTAAAGCAGAAGTACCTCCACCTAGCGGAAACTGGCCACCAGGAACCTACCAGGTCGCTGGTGTTGTAAAGAACCTTGGTGTCACCTACGATGAGTCCAACTTCGACGTCAACACCCAGATCAAAGCACCGAACGGCACGATCATCTATGACTATACAGTGACCGTTGCTAATGTGCTCATACCGGGCCAAACAGCAGATGTAGCCTTCCCGGAATTCACCATACCTGATGATGCTGCATGGGAAGGAAAATACACCCTTACCATGAAGACCATGCTCGTTGGTGATGACCACGCGAACAACGACAAGAAGACCATGGACTTCACCATCCAGAGAAAGGATATCACGCCACCTATAACAAACGCAACCGTATCAGGGACCATGGGACAGAACAACTGGTATGTCAGCAATGTCCAAGTAACCTTAACAGCGACTGACTTCAAATGGCCAATGGGCGTCAACTACACCATGTATAAGGTCGACAACGGCGCCTGGACGGTATATGGAGCCCCAATCGTTGTCAGCACCGATGGTCAGCACACGGTCTCCTACTACTCCGTCGACTTAGCTATACCCCCAAACACTGAAGAAACAAAGGAAGTAAGCTTCAAGATGGACAAGACCGCACCGGTATTCACCAACTATTCGTTCACACCACTCAACTTCATGAAGAACAAATGGTTGTGCAGTGCGACGGTAGAAGATGCAACCAGTGGAGTCGTCTTAGTAGAATTCTACGTGGATGACGCACTAGTCGGAAGCGCCACTGAAACACCCTACGAGTTCGAATTCGACGGCAAGCCAACCAACAATTCACAAGCACTCGCCTACGATGCCGCAGGCAACTCAGCACTCAGCGCTATTGCTCAATACTACGAGATGGGCTACCAGCAACAGAGCCAACCAACCCTGAAGCTGAACCAACAAACAAAGCTGATCTAAACACAACAACACAACGGAGTGAATAATCCTTCACTCCCCTCTCTATCTTTTTTTTATTTTTTTTCTTTCATCCCTATATTCACGTGTTTTCTGCAGGTATCTCACTGCTTTGTTGAAAATCAATTACATTTTCTGATGGGATAAAGCATATATACCATGTGATCATTATTATTCAGTACAATTAGAGATAGGGGAAAAAATATGAAGAATAAAACAAAACATAAAAGTACAGTAGGCAAACTAGGTGTCGTTTTTATCATTTGCATCGCAATGATTTTGACATCTGCAGTGACATCGGTTGGAAACGCATCCAAACTAGACCAATTCATGCTGAACAGTCGAATGGTCTACACCTTTGATTTTAAGGAACCAACACTCCAAGCAGCCAATGCAGACTATACAACGATCACGATGCCAGGGTGTCTGGCGATCGGGAAAACAGCAGGTGACCCAGTGGTCCCTGTAAAAATCATCACCCTGCTCATACCACCCAACAAAGCAGTCTCGCGGATCAATGTCCTTGGAACACCTGTGACTCTGAATCTACAGGATGTCAATTTGATGCAAAAACCACTCTTCCCACAACAACGATCTGTTCCTATTGGCAGTGATGAACCCTATGAGTTTGTCATAAACTCAGCGCTGTATTCATCGGATGCCTATTACCCGACGACACGGTATGCGGACTATGCTATTGGTTATTCCCATGGATATACGATTCTTTCCTTTAGTCTCAACCCGGTTCAATACAACCCAGTGCAGGGAACCATCGTCTATTACCCGAAAATGACGGTCAGTATCACGTTACAACCAGCGGAGAATGCAAACCAATTCTTCAGTAACAACCCTGCTGATAAGACCTATGTCCAATCCTTGGTTTCAAACCCTGAGATAGCGAACCTGTACCAAAATGCTCCCTTACCTGTGTTTGAATATGGAGGCGGACTGTGCGATCCTGCTGACAGCTATGATTACGTGATTATTACCACGACTCAGAACGGGCTTGACTATTGGGATACGAGTGGTTCTACCCCTTATAACTGGGAAAGTCTGATGGATCATCATGCTGGTGATGGGTTGAGCTGTACCCTGGTGACCGTTCAGGACATCTATGCCTGTTCTGATTATTATCTCCCCAATCCCTTCAATGACACCAGGGCACATATCCGTGAGTTCTGTAAGGATGCCTACGAGGACTGGGGAACACGATATATTCTCATCGCTGGTGATGCTGATACGATTCCTGCGCGGCAGTTATACTATTCTTATGAAGGGAATTTCGACTCTGATGTCTACTGGAGTAACCTGGATAACGATTTCAATAACGATCAGGATGCTCAATGGGGCGAATCAGGGGATAGCGGCTACGATTTATATTCTGAGATGTTCATCGGGCGTGTCACTTGTGATGTTCCTCAGGATGTCTCAAATTGGCTGACAAAGAGTTTCTACTACGCGGATAGCTCAGATTTTGACTATTTAGATAATGCAGGATTCTTTGGCGGTTCCCTCGGATTTCCCGGCATCGAAGGCGATGACTTCATTGATTATAGTGCAATAAAAGGCACAACGAACTATTTTGGAACAGATCCTGATTATGCTGGTCCTTATCCAACCTGGCTTGGCTTCCTGTACGGTTTTGAGACCTGGAATGAGGTAAACCCTGGAAACCAATTTAACCTGTCTGTAAAGATAACCAGTGAAAACCCAAATCCAGGTTGGACCGGAGGAGGAACGAATGCATTTAAAAACGCTGTCAACGATGACCAAGTGACCCTCATCAGTTGCGTTGCTCATGCAAATGAACACATGTCTATGGATATCTACGATACTGAGTGGGAAAGCCAATATCATAACACAAAACCATTCTTCCTTTCTGATTACGGCTGTCACTGTGGAGATTTTGACGCAACCGATGACGGTGTCATCGAATCGATGCTGTTCCATTCAAATACAGAACTCGCCTTTGGCGTTGTCTACAACACTGCGTCTGGATGGGGACAATTTTATTGCACGAACTCAAGCAGTGCACATCAACAAAAATTATTCTGGGATTATTTCTTTGATATGGAAAACAACTCTGTTGACTACAGTAATTGGCAACTTGGGAAAGGACATGCATGGTCAAAAGATATGATGGCTCCCATGATCAACTGGGGTGATTATGAAGAATCGCGTAGCACCATAGGCTGCTGTCTCCTCTTTGGTGATCCTGCACAGGTACTAAAATCTGCGTCTCCCAGTGATGCACCAACACAACCGACAAAACCAGTCGGCTCAACCCTTGGGATCTGGAACGTTGAGTATGCGTATACCAGTAGCGCAACTGATCCAAACACAGATCAGATTTTCTACTTGTTCGACTGGGCAGACGGCAGCAACAGCGGATGGCTCGGACCTTACCCCTCAGGACAAACCGGGACAGCATCACACATATGGACTGAACTTGGGACATACAACGTCAAGGTAAAGGCTCGAGATGTTTGGGGTGCAGGGAGTGCCTGGTCAGATGAATTATTGGTAACGATTACTGATAACAACCTACCGAGTATACCGATTATCACCGGTCCCGGGGAAGGAGTACCAGGAAACCAATACCTCTACAACATTGTCTCCGAGGATCTTGATGGCCATGATATCTCCTACTTCGTTGACTGGGGCGATAATACAACCACTGGGTGGCTTGGTCCGTACGTCTCTGGTACCCAGATACATGTACTACATTCCTGGAATGTGACGGGAACATACATCGTAAAAGCCAAAGCTAAGGACACCATGAACGGAGAAAGTGACTGGGGCGTTCTCACAATCGTAGTACCCGTTGAAGTAGGCTTCAGCAGTACGACCCAGCAACTCTTCGCAAGCCTCCTGTTTGATCAACGCGTAATGGGTTAAGATCTGAAAGACAAACCAAACACCCATCTTTTTTTTTTATTTTTATAATTACCCTCAGCTATTACAGAAATAAAAAATAGGCATAGCTTGTGTCCTACCTTCCATTATTTCTATATATATTGTTTATTGTGATACATCATTTATATACTAATCATCATTTTCCTTCACTCACTTTTGATTGAATTTTTTATTACTTTTTTTAAAGAATTATAAGAATATAAGGAAAAACATCGACAATAGATTTAAATACAGAATGACTATAATTAATAATGGGGATAAAAATATGAAAAGAGTAATACAAATATGGTTAGTAGCAATTTTTATAGGCTGCCTTGTTGGAACAAGTGTTCTTCCTGCGGTAGATAGTCAACAAAATCAAATAAACATCAAATCTACAGATGGAGCAATCTCGAATGTACCGTATACTGGTCGCCTGCGTGTTTATGTGGTCGAACCTGTCTCACGATGGAACATGTATAATGGACAACCATACCATTTTGGATTCCTTGGTTTTGCATTCAATCAAGACATCTCAATTGATCCACAGGATACCTATCAAAACTCGATAACCTGGACTGGGGACGTAACCGAGTCAAATGCCATGGTTATGGCTGTTGTGTTCAATTCTGAACCACATCAGGGGTATGCGTATCCTCCCTCAAGTAATCCCTTCACGGCGTACTACAACGATGCGACTGCAGCAGCAACACCAGGAAACACTGGGTACAATACTGTGAACGAAACTTTCACACACACTGTTTTTGCTGAAGAGGCCACCGCAACATGGTGCCCCTATTGTCCAGATATGGCTACCAAACTCAATAATATCTACGAATCAGGTACCTATCCCTATTACTTCGTTGCATTGGTTGCTGATCAGAATGCACAGGCTCAAACTCGAATAAATGAATACAACACCTACGGGTACCCAACAGCATTTTTTGACGGTGGATTAAAAGTCATTGTCGGTAGCGGCGTCAGTGAAACTGTCTACCGTAACGATATAAAGAATTGTGGAAACCGTGATGTCCCTGAACTCAATCTCTCAGTCTCAGTCACCTATATCGGAAGTGGAGATCTTCAAATCGATGTAACCATTACAAACAATCCGGCTGGAGAAGACTTAGTCTGTGACGCAGGCGGACCCTACACTGGGGAAATCAACGTCCCAGTTCAGTTCACTGGTGTTGCATCCGGTGGAACAGAACCGTACACCTGGGCATGGGCCTTTGGTGACGGCGCTACCGCATCAGTCCAAAACCCAACCCACACCTATACCACAAAAGGCACCTACACTGCCACCCTGACAGTCACGGATGCAGCATCAGGCACAGCCACGGATACAGCAACAGCTACCATCACCGAACCTGTGTTACTTCCCGTGTTAGAAATCGGGACAATCACCGGTGGATTCGATGTGAAAGCATCAGTGAAAAACACTGGAGAAGCAGCTGCAACAAATGTTGTCTGGACGCTGAGTCTTGACGGAAAATTAGTCTTCCTTGGAAAGGAATCCACGGGTACAATCGCAACCCTCGCAGTTGCAGGAAACGAACCAATTAAAGCAGGGTTCATCCTTGGCTTTGGTAAAACAAACATCGCCATTTCAGCAACCTGCGATGAAGGCGTATCCGCAGAGGCAACCGCAAGCGGGTTAGTCCTCGGACCATTCGTCCTTGGAGTGAAATAAACACTCCCCCTTTTTTCTTTTTTTGATTCATTATAGTTACGACTGGGAATACTGTGTGGTCTGAAGCAACAACATATGACCCGCAGATGAAAAGTCGCATCCCTTTTTTTCTCCCATCAAACTATATCTGTTTTTTGTCGAAAGCGGCAGGCATTCGCCTGCCGTTCACGAACGCAACAAGAGAAAAAAATTGTATGATATCAAAGAATCCTACCATAATGAATAAAAAAATAAGATAGGTATCATAAATTTAAATTTTAGATGGAATCTATGCTGAGGAATGAAAGAACTGGGTGATTAGAAGAATGAAGCACCTATTGTTCCTATTCGGCGAACGGTGGTTTCATATAATATTTATAATTATATTTTAATATTAATAATTCTTTTCAATTTTTCATCAAAAGTTTTAATAACGTCGGCGACATTATTTTTCAATGGAGGTATACAAAAAATGAATCTATTGAATAATATATTAAAAGGTAAGAAGCTGGTATCCGTAGTCCTCTGTATTCTTTTCACGATGACTGCATTGACTACAGCAACAACCGTCTCGAACCATGGTGCCTATCAAATAGATAGCGACCATATGAGCTACACATTTTCCTTTAAAGAACCTACCATACAATCGATAACTGCTGATACTACGTTGTATTCAAAAATCCAAATGTTAGGATGTCTTAATTTAGGAAAACAAGCTGGCGAACCAAATCTACCAGTGAAATTTATCCAACTGCTCTTACCATTCGGCACGACCGTTGATTCAGTAGAAGTGACAGGAACTCCCGTTCAATTCGACGTACAAGGCATCGATTTAACAACACAGCGCATTTTTCCCTACCAAAACGAAGTACCTATCGGGAGCGATATCCCACAAGAATTTGTAATGAACAACGAACTGTACGTATCCAATCAACTCTATCCTGTTACAAACCACGGAGATTACCATATCGGATACTCTCATGGGTATGCGATTCTTGACCTATCGCTTTCTCCCATGCAATTCATCCCTGCAACGGGAAAAACCTATTATTATCCTGATATGAGCGTAACCATAAATCTAAAACAAAATGATCAGAAAAATGTCTTATTCCGCAACAATCCGGAAGATCAAGCCTGGGTACAATCACTCGTCAGTAACCCAGAGATGACATCCACTTATCTTGGTGGACCAACCTTTGAATACCCCGGAGGACTATGCGATCCAACAGATCATTACGATTATGTCATTATTACCACTACTGACAACGGGCTGGATTACTGGGATACTTCTGGGTCCACTCCCTATAACTGGGAAAGCCTCATGGACCAGCATGCGGGTGATGGGTTACAATGTACATTGATAACCAAACAGGATATCCTCGCTTGTACTGATTATTATAACTCCACGTCACTGTTTAATGACAGTCAAGCCCGCATTCGAGAGTTCTGCAACGATGCATACCAAGATTGGGGAACAAGTTACGTTCTTATCGGTGGTGATGCTGAATATCTCCCTGCTCGCCAATTATCCTATAGTTATGAAGGACCCGTGGACTCGGATCTCTACTGGAGCAACCTGAATAACGATTTCAACAACGATCATGATTCCCAATGGGGCGAAGAAGGAGACAACGGATTTGACCTCTATTCTGAGTTGTTCATCGGGCGTATCGTCTGTGATGAACCTCAGGATGTCTCCAACTGGTTAACCAAGAATATCTACTATGCAAATAGCGTCGAATCGGAGTATCTCGACAAAGCAGCATTTTATGCGGGGGATATGTTATGGACCTGCGAAGGGGATGATTTTATTGACTATAGTGGAATCAAAACAACCACAAACTGGCTTGGTCCCGATCCAGATGAACATGGCGTGTATCCAACTTGGCTTGGTATGCAATATGGGTTTGAAACCTGGAATGCAGTCAATGAAGGAAACCAATACAATCTCTCAACGAAATGGACCGGAGAGCCACCTAACCCTGGTTGGCAAGGTGGAAGCCCTTCAGTGGCGATAAATGGTTTACGCACTGCGATCAATAATGATCAGGTCACCCTTATTACTGGTACTGCCCACGCAAATTACGAGATATCCTTGGATGTCTCTGATAGCGATTGGGAAACCCAATATCATAATACAAGACCCTTCTTCATTTCAGATTGGGGATGCCACTGCGGTGATTTTGATGCTGGTGATGGCGTACTTGAGTCCATGCTGTTCCACTCAGATACAGAGCTTGCATTTGCCTGTGTCTACAACACCGGGTATGGATGGGGTTCCTTTACGTCTACCAACTCCTCAAGTGCAATACAACAGAAATGCTTCTGGGACTACTTCTTTGACACGGAAAACAACTCCCAGGACATTAGCAATTGGCAACTCGGAAGAGGACATGCATACTCCAAGGATGAAATGGCTCCGACGCTTGACTGGTCATGGGATGCCGCCCCCGGAAGCTATAGAGGAGTCATTGAATGCTGTCTTCTCTTTGGTGACCCTGCACAGACCATCAAAACAGCTTCACCAAGTGATCCACCCGCACAACCGACAAAACCGGTCGGCCCGACCCTTGGGATCTGGAACGTTGAGTACACCTATGCCAGCTCTACGACAGAACCAGACAATGAACAAATCTACTACTTGTTCGACTGGGGTGACGGCAGCAACAGCGGATGGCTCGGACCATACCCCTCAGAACAAACCGGGACAGCATCACACATATGGACTGAGTTGGGAACCTACGATGTCAAAGTAAAGGCACGGGACATCTGGGGCGCTGGAAGTCATTGGTCAGAATCATTGACAGTCACGATTACGGATAACAATCCACCGAACATGCCGCAGATCACAGGTCCCGGGCAAGGAAAACCAGGCAATCCGTACCTGTTCAATATTCTCTCCGAGGATCTTGATGATCATAATATCTACTATTTCGTGGACTGGGGAGACAATACAACATCCGGTTGGCTTGGCCCCTACGTCTCCGGCACACAGATACACCTGACACATACTTGGACTGGAGAAGGAACCTACACGGTGAAAGCAAAAGCAAAAGACACAATGGATGCGGAAAGCAGCTGGGGTACCCTTCAAGTGGTCATGCCTTTGGAATACAAATTCTCCTTTACGGTATTCCTGCAACACCTCTTAGAAAAATTTCCCAACATGTTCCCGGTCCTACGACACCTTTTGGGGTACTAAAACCCCATCTCTTTTTTCTTTTTTTTAGAATTTATACTGACGTATACAAAAAAAGCTTAACGTTTCTTTTAGATGATTCGAACCGATATTCAAGCTATTCTTTAATCAATAGGGAATAATGGAGAATCTGTCCGTCTTTTCTGATGCGTACACTCGATGCAAAGAGAATGTCGGTGTTCATAACATCGTTCACAGACAAGCCGTCCGCAGAGATGACAGGTACACATGGTTCCTGGTCGTCCGCAGATGTCACAGAGCCCGACCACATCAGCCATCTCTGTTCACTTCCCCAGTGAAATCAGTTTTTTCCGTAGTTCTTCAAGTGGCATTTCAGTGATCACCAATGGCATGTTTTCCCGTTCTGCAAGCTGTACAGCCAGGGGATCGACACCACCCGGTCGATGGTACACCACGAGGGAGGGTTTGACCGGGTGAATACGGATCGCGATCATCGGGCTTCTCCCGAACTGTATTTTCGTAAAAATCAACGCCCGTTCTGTGCTCCACCCATAGAGATTCGGATAGTTGCTGGCGGTCAATGTTTTGATCGTCTCGACCCCGTCAATGAGGGTGAATCCTTTAATGGACCGATCAAGACTGATGCTTGGGGCGGTAACGACTCTTCCTTCGATTTCTTTGATGAGTTTTTCCATAGGGATTGCGTAGGGGTATTCCATGATGTCGAGGATGCCGTCTTGTGTTTTGACCATGAATTGATATTGCTGGATGATGGTGCCACCATGTTTCTTTTCGTCGATTGCAAGGAATGCGTTGACGATTTTTTTCACGGAGTGAATCCCGGGGGATTTGCGTCTGCCTGATTCATAGTCGCTGATGACGCTTTGGGCAAGCCCTAAATAATTGGCAAGCTCTGCTTGGGCGATGTTAAACGTGGTTCGCCATTTCCGAAGGGTTTCCCCAGGTTTTGGACTGAGGGTGATTTCTCCAGCGATTTTTTCTGCTAATACTTCTTTGACTCCCATATTTTCCCAGAACCTACTATGACTGTCGATATATATATCGACAATCTATTAATACGTTTCCCTTCAGAAAAAATCATCGAAAAGAAGAAAAAAGGTGAAATCACGTCTCCGGAACGTATTTAAAAACCCATTCCGTAAACAGTTCCCCGGATTCGATATTGACATCGACGTTGCCTGCGTTGATTTCGTTTTTCCCGTCATTGTCGCAATCCCCGATGCACACGACCGCCATCCACCCAAACGTAGGAAGGACTGCTTCTTCGACATACGTCGACCCGTTCCATTGCAAGATATGCGTCACACCAGCCCCCGCGCATACCTCATTAAGTCCGTCATCATCGGTGTCACCCACATCGATTCCTTCAATCACGGGATCTCCCCCAGGCCAGGTAATATCAAACTGTATCGGATATCCAGTCCCATTCCATTTAAAGATCGTGATCCGAGGATCGTAATAACTAAGGAGGATCTCCGCGTTCCCATCATTATCGCAATCCTTACACACAACGCCGAAAGGAGTAACTTGTCCATAGGTTTTATAGATCTGCGTAGGAACAAACACCTCGTTTTGAGTGTCCCAATTGAGAACAATGACCTTATTTTCATAGGCGCAGACGATCTCATTTTCTCCATCTTCATCGACGTCACCAAGCCCTGCCATGTAGACATAGCCATCCACATCAGGATCCTTCCATTCCGAGACCTTTTTAAGAAAGAGTCCATTCCATCGAAACACTGTGATCTCAGCAACAGAACTATTGGATTCCCATCCAGGACCACCGCTTAAAATCAACTCATTTTTCCCGTCATTATCACAATCACCAATCAGACAATCCGCACTCCCACCGTCATTAAAAAAAATGTAGGGATTTAAACCAATAATCCAATATTTAAAAGCAATATATCGATAAACCGTGGTATACCAGGTAGCGGCAACCTCATTTTTCCCGTCATTCGTAACATCACCAATTGCCATCCCACCTGCGCTGCAATGGATAAATGGATATAATGGAGGACGCAAGGCGCGAACCTGCTGATAGGTCTGCTGATTCTCATTCCATTTCATAACACGGATGGTACAATCCCTCCCGCTGATGAGTAATTCATTCTTGCCGTCATTGTCACTATCTCCAATCGGTTGTGGTCCTTCATAGCGTGCATCTGTCCTAGGATTATTCCCATATTCCAACATCCACTGTATTTCATACCCGTTACTCGATGTCTGGGTTGACGTTTTTCTCTCTGTCCTATTGACTTGGTTAAGTGCACTGGTGATACCAACGCTACTTAGAACTACCATTAAAACTACTATGAAACAAGGAACTACTTTCTTCATATTACCCCTACTTCATTTAAGTGCGTAACTCTTTATAAATATATCGTTATTCATAAAAGCGATAATCTAGTGGATTAGCACTCTATATTGTAGGGAGGTAAAACCTATAAATTATATTCGGAGAGTATATATTTCAATCTTCAATACTTTAGATTCACTAATTCTTTTGATTAATAATCTTAATATAGTAAAACATAAATATAAAGTTATAAGGAATTAATTCTTACAAAATATTGGATTCAGGAGAATAACAATATGAAAAAAGTATACCTATTGATTGTTGTAGGTATATTTTTAATCAGTAATACAAATGTTGATGGTTTTTTTACTAAAAACATCATGAATAATGTTCATAATAGTAATCCAATCGGAACAAGAAGTGACGAAGGAAATATTGACGATTTTGATCCGTTAGTGGATGTTTCGGTCACTGTCGAAATAAAAATGATTCGTTTTTTAGCGATCAATGAACTACAAACGTTTCCCAAAAACGAGGGAAACAGCAGCCCGAATTTTTATGTAAAAGTCTACATCAACAACGTAGAATTCACAAGTCCTGTATGGAATGATACGAAATATATCACTGATTCTGATTGGAATGCAACCCTGAATGTTCCCGATGATGTAGAAAACGTTACTATCACCATTCAACTTTGGAGTCATGAAACTGAGGATATCCTCTACGATATTAGTGGTGATCTTGAAAGTTACGACGTGACTCTTCTCTACAGTATCAAAACAGGGTATTGGACCGGTGATGATTCACGTGGTGATGTGAGTGGATACGGCAGACTGTGCGGGTGCGATGATGGGACTATCTATGAGAATGACCGCGACTGCGAACTCTGGTTCGACATCACGCAGAACGATTATGATGGTGATCATATCCCGTATTGGATTGAAGTCAATACGCTCGGTACCGATCCAACCGTCGATGATTCCGCTCTTGATCCTGATAACGATAGTATCCCAACATACTGGGAATATAAATGGGGCTATCAGCTTCTGACCTGGAATGACTTTGAAAACATTGACCCGGATAATGATAGTATTAATAATATCGAGGAATTCCTCACCTCGCAATGGTTCTCAGATCCGTTTAGAAAAGATGTATTTGTCGAAATGGACATCATGACGGAAGGACCTCTTAGACAAAACAGCTCTATCTCGTCGCATTCGAAGGAATTACTAAGAACAGCCTTTAATCGACGAAATATTGTATTTCATCTTGATGATGGTTGCATGGGTGGTGGTGGAGAAATCATTCCATTTGATCGAAAAACAAATATCAATGAATTTCGTACCATCTATTCAACATATTTTCTCAATAACGATATAGAGAATTGGCGGAGAGGTGTGTTTCGCTATGCGATGATTATCTATCATTATGCTACAAGTGGTTTTGCATGCGTAGGAGAATATCCACGGTTCTACTGGCATGTTCGAGGTATCAACACTTTTGTCATCTCAACCAAAACCATGCATGAGACATCTCTAAAATTATTCAAACAAATAGATCATGTGTTTGCGGGTGTAATTATGCACGAACTTGGTCATACATTTGGTATAGATTTTATGTTCCCAGTTGGATGCGACAACACACGAACCTATCGGCCTCTCAATCTTGGATTTTGGCTTTTTGCACACTACAAAAGCTGTATGAATTATCGATACGTGTATACGATTCTTGATTATTCAGATGGGTCTCATGGATTGTTTGATTATGACGATTGGTCAAATCTTGATTTTACATTTTTTGAAAAAAAGACACTATAAATTATCTCAGTTTGGTATGGCATTGAACTTCGTTTATTCCTTATAAATTCCTTAATGTCGTATATAATTATAAAATGAAAGTTTACAGGAATTATTTCTAAAAATAAACCTCAAATCTGACAATAGAATAAACTTTAAACCTTTTGTCTATTCCAGACCAGTTATGACCTATGACCGAATCAACTATGCAAAAGGAATACGACTTACAATATTTCCATACCAACGGATATTATAGAAAGAAATGCAAAGCATGCGGGGATTATTTCTGGACACTCGATGCACAGACGGAATACTGTGGGGATCAACCATGCGTGAAATTTAGTTTCATTGGAAATTCACTTGCAAAAAAACCATTGACTCTTGCAGAGGTACGAGAAGGGTTCCTCTCATTTTTTGAAACACAGGGTCATTCACGACTCCAGTACCCAGAGACAGGACAACGCTGCCCCGTCGTCGCCCGATGGCGTTCCGATATATACCTTACTATTGCCTCGATAGCAGATTTTCAACCCCATGTGACATCAGGAGTGGTCCCTCCACCAGCAAACCCCTTAGTCATCTCACAACCATGCATACGACTCAATGATCTGGATGAAGTAGGAAAGAGCGGTCGTCATCTTACCACCTTTGAGATGATGGGACACCATGCTTTTAATAAAAATATCAACGAAATCTACTGGAAAGAAGAAACTGTAGCATACTGCAATGAGTTTTTTAGAAAAAAAATCGGTATACCACGGGAAGCAATTAATTACAAAGAACAACTCTGGATTGGTGGAGGAAACGCAGGACCCTGTGTTGAGGTCCTCGCAGGTGGATTGGAGATAGCAACCCTTGTGTTCATGAACATGAAAGAAGATGAACACGGAAAAACAATCATTGAAGGAAAACCCTACGCATCCAATCCTTTGAATATCGTTGATACCGGATATGGTTTGGAACGAATAGCATGGTTCACGACCGGTACACCAACGGTGTACGAAACAGCGTTTCCAAAAATGCTTTCATACCTCCTTGATTCAATCAAAGATTCATCAGACATGGGAAGTATTTACGCGCTTGCAGACCATACCAAATGCCTCGCCTTTATGCTCGGTGATGGAATCGTTCCCTCAAATGTTAAAGCAGGATACCTCGCGCGATTAATCATCAGAAGGTCACTTCGATTCATAGAAAAATTACAGGTTCAATATAGTCTACGACAGCTCGTCGAACAACAACTGGAATACCTTGCAAAAGAATTTCCTTCATTGAAGAAACGGGAGACTCAGATAAACGAAATTTTAGACATTGAGACAAAACGTTTTTCAGAAACTCTCTCAAAGGGAGAAGGACTTATTAAACGAATTTTAAAGGAAAAGCAGACCATTGATCCCTCTGCATTAATCATGCTGTATGATACCCATGGGATGCCCCCTGATGTCGTCCAGAACATTGCCCAAAAAGAAAACATCATCGTGTCCATTCCACCAAATTTTGATTCGATGATCGCTGAGCTACACTCTCATGAAAAAGCAGACGAGAAAATCCAAGAAATGCAAACCGATCTTCCTCAAACGCACCCGCTCTATTACGATGATCATTACATGAAAGAGTTTGATGCAACAATCCTCTGGAAACAAACCACCCCACGTGGAACCGAAGTGATCCTTGATAAAACAGCATTCTACCCCGAAGGAGGAGGACAACCAGCGGACAAAGGAGAACTAGTCATAGACGGAAAATCCATCCAAGTCCTCCATGTTGAGAAAACAGCAAGTTCTATCATCCATGTACTGAAGTCTAGGTCCCCTGTGGAGGTCGGGAAAAAAGTCCATGGGAAAATCGATTGGGATCATCGATATACCCTCATGAAACATCACACCGGTACCCACGTGGTCAACGGTGCGCTCCGGAGATTATTCGGAGAACATATCTGGCAGGCTGGTTCTCAATTAGCATTGACCGAAGCAAGATTTGATTTTGCTCATTACAAGCCGATCGCAGAGGATGAAATCCAGAAAATCGAACAAGTCGCAAACGAGTTCATCCGACAAGCAGTTCCTGTTGAAAAGAAAGTAATGACAAGAAACGATGCAGAACGAGCACATGGATTCAGACTCTACCAAGGTGGTGTGCCACCAGGAAACCTGATTCGAGTGCTCAACATCCCTGGCATTGATGTAGAAGCCTGCGGTGGAACACATCTGAATAACACCAAGGAAATCGAAAAAGTACGCATCCTGAAAACAGAACGTATCGCCGATGGTGTGAATCGAATCACGTTTGCAGCAGGCAAAATGGCAGATGCCTACCAGAAAGAAGAAAACAAACTCTATCAGCGTGTCACCACCCTTCTATCACCAGTGTATAGAATCACTACTCATGAGAACATCGCTGAACAATTACGTGAAACAGAAAAATTCTTTTCAGTCCCAGCAGAACAGCTGGAAAAAACAATACAACGATTCTTAAACGAAACCGGTAAAAAAGATACAACCACGGTCACAAATCTTGTTGATGCTTGCAATCATCTATTCAATGAATGGAAAAACGCACAGAAGCAAAAGAAACTAGTTTCATCAGATGTCATAGAACAGTTGATTCAAGATGCATCCCAGATTCCAGGAACCACCATACGAATGATCATCGGTATCTGCGACAGTGATGCAATCACCATAGCAGGAGCGATCATAAAAGAACCGGGATATATCGTTCATATCTATGATAGGAAAAAACTTGTCTCAGCCGCGTCCGACAATGTTGAAATCGACCTTCGACCACTTGCCTCTGAAATAGGTAAAATACTTGGTGGGAGCGGTGGTGGAAAACCAAAACTCACCCAATGCGGTGGACCGAACAAAGAGAAGATACACGAAGCACTGAAGATTGCAAAAGAACTCACACTCCAGAAGATAAAAAAATAATATAATAAAAAACTTTTTTTAGAGCGGTTTCCACAGCTGGATGGCAATGACAACGACAGCGGTCGCTATACAGGCGAACACCACAAACCATGGCGGAATCTTAAATGCGGTTTTTTCCTCTGCATCGAAATACCGTATTAAACCGGCTCCAGAGTGAAATCCTTCTCCTTTTTTCTCTTGTGCCATATGATCACGTTGTAGTACAGCATGTCCTGATAGTATTTGAGGTTTACGATGCTTTTTTCCCCATGGTTCTAGAGGAAAAGAGCAAACATCTAAATATCTTAGGATGATACGTAATCTTGAGGATGTTCTGATATGAAAGAAACAGATTCTCTTATTAAAAAAGCCTTAAAGTTTAAAGAAAGTGGACTTACCGATTATGAGATCGCAGAGGAACTCAATGTTTCTAAAGAAACAGCAGCGTGGCTTCTTACACGAGGAAAGGATAAGAAACCAGAGGGTGAACTAAAAGTTGGGTGGCGTTCTATTGGTGTATCTCCAACCCGTATCGGTTCGATTTCCTATGCCTTATCCGATATCATCCTTGAAGAAATGGAAAAAAAGGAAATAGACGTCGAAGTGATTGTCGGGATCGCGATCAATGGAATTCCTTTTGCAACCTATATTGCTGAGGAGCTTGGTCTTGACCTTGCTGTCTTTCGGCCACATCATGAAAAAACCGGTGCATTCTGCTCAAACTACGCAACTATCGCCAATAAAAACACGGTGATTATTGATGATGTGATTGGAACTGGTGAGACATTAAAAAGTGCGATTAAAGCAGTAAAAGCAGAAAAAGGAAATCCTGTTTTATGCGTCTGTCTATTGAATAAACGATCGATGAACGACGTCGGTGGTGTACCACTCCGCTCATTGATCCGAGCTCAGGCGCTCTAACACTCTATTCCTTGGAGATTTCCTTATGCATTGGGCAGATGTTTTAGCAGAAGAACTACTGAAAAAGCAGACGAAACATGTGCTGGCGACAGGGATCACCCCGTCTGGTCCGATTCATATCGGCAATATGCGGGAGATCCTAACCACTGATGCCGTCTATCGCTGTCTCATTGAAAAAGGTGGTGATGCTGAGTTCATCTACATCTGTGATGACTACGATCCATTACGAAAGGTGTACCCGCATCTTCCCTCGTCCTATCAACAGTATGTCGGTAAACCTCTTTCTGAGATCCCCTGCCCTTGTGGTAAACACACGAGCTACGCGGATCATTATCTCGTCTCATTTTTAGGGTCATTACATACCATTGGTGTAAACCCGCGGGTTTACCGCGCGAGTGAAATGTACTGCAGAGGTGATTACAACGAATCGATACAGATCGCCCTGGAGAACACCACAAAAATAAGAAACATTCTTGAGACTCTCTCTGGCAGAAAGATGCCGAAAGACTGGTTGCCCTACAACGTGAAATGTGAGACCTGTGGTCGTCTCTCCACGACCCATCCGAGTTTGTATGAATTTCCCAACGTTGAGTACACCTGTGATTGCGGACATGACGGTGAGGTGGACATCCGGAAAAGCGGACAAGGAAAACTCCCCTGGCGGGTGGACTGGCCAGCACGCTGGAGAATGCTAGGGGTCACCTTTGAACCTTGCGGAAAAGACCATGCGACCGTCGGAGGCACACGAGAGACAGGAGCAAAGATCTCTGAAGAAGTCTACCGTTATCCTCCACCTGGATTGCTGGTCTACGAGTTTATCCTGTTGAAGGGAATGGGTGCGATGCATAGCTCCAAAGGTACTGCGGTGAGCGGCGAGGATATGCTCCGTATGACACCACCTGAGGTACTCCGGTTCTTGATCATGAGAAATCAACCGAACAGACATATTGTTTTTGATTCTGGGTTGGGATTGCTGACGCTGGTTGACGAATACGATAAAGAAGAAGGGGTGTATTTCGGCAAAGAAGCAGAAATAAAAGGGATGAAGGAATTCAAAAAAATCTATGAGTTGTCGCAACCGTATCATATCCAAAAAAAGATGCCGCTACACCTTCCTTATCGGCATTTGGTGACTTTAAACCAGATAGCAAAAACATGGTCTGAGCTAAAAGAGATATTGATGCGAACCGGGCAGCTTCCAAAGAAATTGACAAAAGAGGACGAAGAGCATCTCCGGCAGCGTGCTGAGCATGTACGCTACTGGCTTGACACCTTCGCACCTGATGAGGTCAAGTTCGAAGTCAAAGAGACACTACCAGACATCACCCTGACAGAAGAACAACGAACCATGCTATCGATTTTTAAGGGAAAGATCCCTGATCTTTCCTGGGAACCTGAGGCGATCCACAATGCTATCTATGAGCTCTCTGAACAAACGAAAATCCCGATAAAAACCGCGTTTAGCGCAATCTATCAAATCCTCCTCGGGCAGGAGCGAGGGCCACGCGCTGGTTTCTTTTTATCGAACCTTTCGAAACAGTTTGTTCTCAAACGGGTGACAGAAGCAGTTAAATAAGACCGCGCGTCTTCGCGTTTTTATCATGAATATCTATGTTGAGACGTACGGGTGTACGGCAAACAAAAGCGATGAGGCATTACTCATCGGTCTGCTACAGCAGAACGGACATCAGATAGTCCCGAGTCTCACAGATGCAGATGTGCTGGTTCTGCTCACCTGCACGGTGATTGGCACAACCGAACAACGGATGCTATCGCGGTTAAAAGTATTTCACAAGACCCATAAGAAGATTATCGTCACCGGTTGTATGCCTGCAGTTCAAGCAGATCTTATCACCTCCGTAGCCCCCCGTGCGTCCCTCCTTCCATCCCAGTACATACAGTACATTAATGATATAGTAAATGGAGGTAAACCTGCTTTCGTTGAAACAAAAAAAACAGCACTACCAAAATATTACGATACGACCTTGGCTCCTATTCTAATAGCGGAAGGATGCAGACTTTCTTGTTCTTATTGTATCACGCATTTCGCACGAGGAGCATTACGAAGTTTTCCCGCTGAAGAAATCATCATAGATGTCTGCTCCGCTCTGAAACAAGGATGCACAGAGATTCAACTCACCGCACAAGATACTGCCTCCTATGGTCTTGACACGGGTACAAACCTCGGAACATTACTCACCAAGATAAGTGCCATAGATGGAGCGTTCCGCATACGAATCGGTATGATGAACCCCGTAACAGCACAAAAAAACCTTACCTCGATCATGAAAGCGTATCAGCATCCAAACATCTATAAATTCCTTCACCTACCAGTACAATCAGGGGATGATGACATTTTACATAAAATGAATCGAGGCTACACGGTGAAAGAATTTACACATCTTGTCCATCAATTCCGAACAACAATACCAACACTAACGCTTTCCACCGATGTGATAATCGGATTTCCCACGGAAACCGAAGAACAATTCGACCGTACACTACAACTCTTGAAGGAAATACGACCGGATATCGTCAACATCACCAGGTTCTCTGCTCGTCCGCTCACCACTGCGAAAAAAATGAAAGGACGCATACCTACCCATGTAGTAAAAGAACGATCAAAAAAAACCACCAAAATCTGCTCGAAACTAACCTCTAAAAAAAATAAAGAACATCTCGGAAAAACATATATGGTGCTTGTCACGGAGCAAGGAAAAAAAAACACGGTCACCGCAAGAACAGACAGCTACAAACAAGTAGTCCTGACAGAATCAGTTCCCCTAGGATCTTTTGTTCAAGTAAAAATAATTGATGCAACACCAACCTATCTTGTCGGAAAACTTAT
>JAFNFT010000028.1:52143-55548 GCA_017885605.1 Methanobacteriota archaeon
ATCAACGATCTTGGGAATACCGAGATACTTGCGCATCTTCTCAAATATGATTCGATTTATGGGAAGTTCTGCGGGGATGTTGCAGCAAAACCAGAGGGTATCGAAGTCAATGGTCATCTCATCGCATTCTTCTCCGAGGTCAACCCTTCAAATCTCCCCTGGGGGAAATTAGATACTGATGTTGTCATTGAATCCACCGGCGTCTTCCGCACCCGTGAGGGTGCAGGGAAGCATCTGGATGCTGGAGCAAAAAAAGTCATCATCTCAGCGCCAGGAAAAGACCCTGACCTAACGATCGTATTAGGGGTCAACGAAAAGATGTACGACCCAAGCAAACATCACATCATCTCCATGGCGTCCTGTACCACGAACAGTCTTGCCCCACCCGTGAAAGTGCTCCATGAAAAATTCGGGGTGGAACAAGGGTTCATGACCACGGTACACTCCTACACTGGTGATCAACGTATCCTTGATTTCCCGCATAAAGACCTGCGACGGGCACGAGCTGCCGCAGTATCGATTATCCCAACAACTACAGGAGCAGCAAAGGCAGTATCCTTAGTGATCCCAGAGTTGAAAGGAAAAATCGATGGTATCGCCCTGCGAGTCCCGACACCAGATGGCTCCATCACAGATTTGTCCTGCGTGTTAAGAACACCGGCGACCACCCAAGAGATCAACGACGCATTCAAACAAGCATCACAAACCACCCTACAAGGCATCTTGCAATACACCGAAGAACCACTGGTCTCTGTTGATATCGTCGGCAATCCCCATTCAGCGATTATCGATGGATTAATGACAAAGATGATTGGGGAAAAAGGAAACTTTGCAAAGATATTCTCCTGGTATGATAACGAATGGGGGTACTCCTGCCGGATCGTCGATTTGATAAACTACATCTTCAATGAACGATTAGTCCCCATAGAAACATACAAAAACTAACGACAATGTTGCAGACCCACGTTTTTTTCCCTTTTGATGCCAAAGACTATATGTTTAAATAAAAAAACCTGATACTGGATACCAGAGGAGGTTTTAGGTAATGAAAGAATATAACACGTTAGATGATTTTACTGTAGAAAACAAAACCGTTCTACTTCGAGTAGATTTTAACATGCCCTTAGATAAAAAAACCCTCAATATCACCGATGATACAAGGATTAGACTCGCACTACCAACCATTCAAGAACTCATCAATAAAAAGGCAAAAATCGTGATCCTCGCTCATCAAGGGAAACAAGGAAGCTGGGATTTCATATCGATGCAGAGACATGCCGAGACGTTACAAAAACTACTTGGGAAACAAGTCACTTTTATTGACGATATCTACACGGAAAAAGCAAAACATGCGATCCAAACTATGAAGCCAGGAAACGTTGTCTTCCTTGATAACGTCCGGAAGTATTCTGCAGAAACCGAAAAGAAAAAACCAGAGGAACACGCGCAATCAGACCTGGTAAAAAACCTTGCGCCCCTTGCTGACCTTTATGTCAACGATGCGTTCGCTGCCGCGCACCGCGCGCAATGTTCCCTGACCGGTTTTACAGTCGTTCTCCCATCAGCGGCAGGTCGACTCATGGAAAAGGAACTCACCTCCCTTGAAAGAGTAGTGAGCAAACCAGAAAAACCAAGTGTGTTTCTTTTTGGTGGAGCGAAATTTGCTGACGGTATCGCTACTATCGATCGGTTATTAACCAATAAAACCGCTGATCATGTGCTTCTCACGGGATTGACCGCTAACGCATTCTTGAAAGCAAAAGGAGTCAATCTTGGCAAGAAAAATGAAGAAGCATTCGGTGAGGAAGGTACACCAGAAATTTTCACAGAAATCAAAAAAGTGTACAATAAGTTTGAAAAACAAATCCATCTCCCTGTTGATTTTGCCATCGAAGAAAACGGGAAACGAAAAGAGATACCATTGGCAGGCCTGCCGATAGAAAAAAACCTTTTTGACATTGGTGAAAAAACGATTCAGCAGTACAAAAAACTCCTGGAACCTGCAAAGACAATTTTTATCTCAGGACCCTGTGGGGTGTACGAGAATCCCTTGTTCAGAAAAGGAACAGAGGAGATATTCAAATTCATCGCCCAATCAAAGGCATTCTCAATCGCAGGGGGAGGACATACCGTTGCTGCAATAGAACAAATGAAATTACGTGAGAAGATCTCGCATATCAGCACGGGTGGCGGCGCACTTGAAAAATTTATGATGGGGGAGAAACTCGCGGTCGTCGAGGCATTAAAAACAGCAAAACAACGTCAACTCATTCAGGTGAAACAAAAATAATTTAAAGGAAACAATCAAATACTCTTTCTTTTTTATCCTTGTTCCAAATACGGGCTGATAGATCAGCGGAAGATCGCCGCCTTCGCAAGGCGGAGGCCGCGGGTTCAAATCCCGCTCAGTCCATATCTTTTTTTAAAAAACCCGCAATACAAACCTTTTTGAATTTTAGGTAGTTAACCTATCTTGTCCATATTTATAATAAATGGAGTAATAATGCCAAAAAGTAGTCAAACACGAATAATAGATGATGAAGAAAAGATCCTTGAGATCCTCCAGACAAACGCGAAAGCAAGTATCGATGACATCGCAAAAAAATGTGGTTTTTCACGGCAGAAAGTGTGGCGAATCATAAAAAAACTTGAGGAAGAAAAGACTATTTGGGGATATACTGCTATTTGCGAGCAAGAACGATACAATTTGAAGCATTTCATCATGATGATGAAACGAAACACGTACCCAATTGATCAAAAGGTGATGCAAGAAGTTCTTACGACACGACTCGATGATCTTCTTACGGATTCTGTCATTGAGATAGAACACATCGAATACGTCCATGGTTCTTACGATGGGATCTTTACATTTTTTGCACCAGATCTCATTACAGCAAAAAAATTCTGTGATCGATTTAAAGAACGTTTTAACCAATATGTCGCCAGTGTTGAACTTTTAGAAGGCATCTTTTTCATCAGAAACCAGCGGTTATCAAACCCAAACCTTAAAAAAATAATAAACTACCTGTGAACAATCTCTCTTGTATTAAAAATTGTTTTACAAGGATTTTTTTTATAATGTGCGCCACGTCAACATGTTTCAATATTTAAACCTTGGGGCTTTTGAAGGGCAAAGAATATATGTAAGGTTTATATATGATAATTATATACGGTGAGGTTACCTCGAATAATAACCTCATAAATATACTGTCCCGGATTATTCCGGTTGGCCTATGAGAGTATGTCATTGAGACATTCGATGAGTAGGCAATTTCAAATCTGGGCAATAGAGTGGATGTGGAGGTTCAAGAAAATCAAGATGCTCTGAGGTAGACGTCTTGCGCACTCTTGAATCTGACGATCGACGTGTTGGTGATATTTAATTCACCCACCAATTCATAATAA
>JAFNFT010000029.1 GCA_017885605.1 Methanobacteriota archaeon
TGGAGTTTTTTTCTTTATGGAATTAGCTAATGAATTTAGAAAAAAAAGAAAGAGGTATGTTTTCTTTAGTTCAGGCTTTGAGAAGGAAAAAAGTCAAATTTTAACCATGGTAAATTAATTTTTGCAAGCACGAAACTCCCAGGGATAGGTTTCATAAGTGGAAATACTAGTCGTCCCCAATAATTACCAGACCAAATGTCAGCGTTCCAGACGTTAAATGTGATAAAGTAGGCATCGCTTATAGAATTGTCGATAAAGTTATTTTTATTAACGGTTGAGGACCTCGTACCAACAGTACCGAATCCGTATTTGTTCTCAATAAAATCATTTGATATCACTCTGTTTTCTATCCCGATATCGATTACAAGGCCTTCCGTATTGTTTTCGAATAAATTTTCAGAAATATCATTTTTATAGCAATCATGGAGATAAACCCCCCAAGTACAGTTCTGTATTGTGTTTTCCTGAATTTTATTTGAATCGCAAAGAACAAGGCTAATGCCTCGCTGTGTTATATTTGTAATAATATTATTTTTTATGATATGATTTGTTTCCCCGGGAATATCCCGTTTTATCCAAATTCCATGATAGGAAGACGAGATTATGTTATTGCTGATTTGAATTCCGCTAGCGGTTGTTTCTACATAAACGCATGCATCACGTCCTTCTTGACCACAGTTCGTTATCGTAAGCTGTGAAATTATTATATCAGATGCGAGGATTGATATACCAGTGCCAGAACCATTACCATTAAGCTGTGGTAGGAATGTATCGACCTCGATTGGGGGATTGTTCCAATATTTTATTTCGAGATTGTTTAAATGTGTTGGAATTATAATATGTTCATAATAGGTTCCATTTGCAACCAAAATAGAATCATGAGATAAAGCATGGTCGATTGCATCTTGAATTAATCGGTAAGGATATTGTTCTGATCCGTTCCAGGGTCCTGCAATATTGTCATCGTTGACATAGACGATATTTCTCAGCGATAGTGGTTCTGAGGCGTTTATTACAATTGATGGTATTCCTGATATGAACATCAGCATTACGATTGACATACTTAAAAATCGTTTCATTTTTATCTACCTCCTTCCCTAAAATATTGAGTAAATGAATTTCTACATAGTATTTAAATTTTATTGTATTATAATATTTTGTATTATTTTCAAAATACTTACGACAAATATATCATCTTCTTCGTCTAATTAAGTTCGAATAAAAATATTATTCTAGGGAAAGGTTTTAATGAGATAAATATTACGACACTTGATGACTGAGGCACAATTATGAAAGTTACATTCCCATCAAGGATTCTTATTGCTATTGTTCTTTGTCTCGTCCTTATTGGTGTAGGGTATGTAGGTTTTACTCAGTTTTTCAACAATAACAAAAAAAATGCGTTACAGATCGTGTCAATGGATTTGATACAATCTGAAGAAGAAACAAATTTTACTGTGACCGTTACAATACATAACACAGGGATAAATGATATCAATAATGCTGAATTGAATTTTATTTTTATTAAAGATAATGACATCGTTGATTCAGAGAAACAATCATTACAACTTCAAACTACCATGGAAGGGACATACAGCGCTTTGTTTAAAGACGTCCCATTCGAGACAAATAGCACGTATAAAACGATTGCAACTATCTATCTTGATAACATGCTTCTTGATACCAAAACAATCACTAAACAGTTCTAAATTGAAATACATCTGTCATCGATAAGCCAAATCTAAGAGATAGAGTTCTGTAGGATATCTATTTAAAGGGGAGATAAATTACAAAATTATCAATTGCGGGGGAATATAAATGCAACAAAAAAAATATCGAAAAAGTAGGCTGTTGTTCTGTCTTAGCATCTGTGTGATGTTCATAGTCTTATCCTGCTCAGCAGCGACTGCAACATCCATAGGAACAAAAGATACCGAACCATCTTCAGGGTTAGGACAAACCACCCTGAAGACGACATATCTTAAAAATCTCTATTCTTTCAAACTGCTCAGCTGGGATTTCTGGGATAACCCACCACATATCTATGCCAGAAACAGCGGTAATGTCGGCATTGGAACAAATAACCCTACCGCGAAACTAGACGTCGTTGGTAACATCGCGATAAACGGATTAGAAATCATCGATGCATCAGGCAAATGGGTCGGAGACCTTACCGGGATGCAAGGCGCACAAGGGCCACAAGGAGAACAAGGACCAGCGGGACCAGAAGGACCACAAGGTCCGCAAGGAATACAAGGACCTCAAGGACCGATGGGACCAGAAGGTCCGCAGGGACAACCAGGGGAACAAGGACCACCTGGACAAAATGGATCACAAGGAATACCAGGGGCACAAGGAGAACAAGGACCAATCGGATTCACCCCGGCTCATGAATGGTTCGGCACCTTCCTTCGATTCCAAAATCAAGATAACTCTTGGGGAGATCTTGTCAATCTACAAGGAATACCAGGGCCGCAAGGAGAAACAGGACCACAGGGAGAACCAGGACCACAAGGGACCCCGGGAGATACACGCTGGGGATTAAGTGGCCAGAACATTTACTACATTCTTGGTGGCGTGGGAATTGGAACGCAAAACCCTTCTGCAACATTAGAAGTCAATGGCACCGTGGCTGCAAGCACCTTCTATGGGGATGGCTCAAAGCTAACGAACCTGCCGCACTATGGAAGCCCTCTTCTAATCTATACGAATAAATACGGGTATAATTCTTCAGGAGTGTATGATTACTATTATGAGTTATCTCCCATCCAAGCAAGTGATCTTACAGGAGATTATCTGAAAATAGAAATCACTGCGTATAGTCGTATCCATCTTAAGGAAAACAATG
>JAFNFT010000030.1 GCA_017885605.1 Methanobacteriota archaeon
TGATGTATTTTTTTACAGAGTTCATCCATTTTATCGACCGGGCAAATCCCATAGGTACGCATCTTTTCGCACCCCGGGCATTTATACTCTGTCGACGACGATGCACCCGTGATATGCTCTACCTGATATCTGGTTTTATCCTCCTGGTAGTCTGGGGCGGTGCTGAAGAGCTTCAAGATGTCATTGGTACTGAGTTTCAATGAACTTAAGAACGCGACTAATGCAAACCTGCCCATATGTGGCACGTTTTCTCCGGACTGGATCGCTGATAAAATATCTTTCATACAGGGGGGTAGTTTCTCGATGCTCACTTTTCCTACTGGTGTTGCCTCGATTTTTTTCTTCTGCAGGGCAAGCATGTTCTGAAATCGCTGGATATCTGAAGAAAAGACTTCGAAGACGCTTTTATCAGATTCTCGGGTGAGGAGTTCTGTGTTGATTCGTTCTCGAAGCGCTTCTAAAAGGATTCTAGCGAGGTCTTTCTGGGATATGGTGAGGAATCCTCTGCTGACCCCGCGATTAACCATTTTCCATTCTTTGTACCTTGTTGGTGCGTTCCGGAGGTAATCTTTGAAAAAAATCTTAATGATGTTTGTCTCTGGGTTATATTGAACGGTCACTTCGAGTTCCTTGGCGACGGTGAGAAGGAAGGAGGTAGACTCGTTGAGAAGATATTTGTACACATGTGATGCTTCTCCTAGGGCGTATCGTTTTTTGAAAAAGGAATCACCAATGCAGACGACGACCATGCGTGCTAATGGGTATGATAAGATTTCCATGATGCAGTCGGATTCACTGGCAAGACTTCGTCTGCCTACATCTCGGTTTTTCATGGCATTGTCTAATCGTTCGATGCTGATGAGTCGCGCTCTTTCATAGGGAGCATCGTGCAGTAGCTCATCAACCGATGGTCCGTTCTCTTTGATGAACTGCCTTGTGTCTTGTAAGAATGGATATTTGGCTAATGTCACTAACTCCCGCATGATAGACACCGATATTTCTTTTTATTAATGAACCTTCCTCTTTGTGGATATCTCTAAATTTTAAGTAGTAGAAGATTGATAGGGGCTGCAACATTGTTTGGGCTCGTAGCTTAGACCGGTGGAGCGACTGGCTCATAACCAGTTGGTCGTCGGTTCAAATCCGACCGGGCCCATACCATTGATTTTTTAGAACAATCGCTATTTGCAGAAACCTCCATCGTATCATTTTCTTTCAGGAACCGTAAAATAAGTGTTTCATAGGTATTTTGAGAATCTTTATATATATTGGATTTATATAAGGGGGAATATTTAATATACATAGAGGGATAAAAATATGAGACAGAAAAAAAATCTACAAAAAATATCAAGCATGGGACTTATTTTCATGCTATTAGGTATTATTATTGCAGCTTCCTGTACTGCAACACCACTTGATCAAACAACTCTTGAAATCACCGCGGTGAAAGGAGGGTTTGGTAAAGTATCCGTAACGGTAAAAAACATTGGTAATGAGACTGCTGGGAATATCACCATGATTATCTCCGTGAAAGGTGGTATTTTGGGTAGGGTCAACCTTACAAAAATTTGCAGCGGATATGGAAACTGTACAAATTCTATTTTACCGAACGCAACAAAAACGGAGAGTACTGCTGAAGCAGGAAGAATCATAGGATTTGGGCCTGTGGTAATTTCAGCTTCTGCTGAGGCATCTAATGCAGCAAAGGTTGAAAAAACCTATAACGGATTTGTCCTGGGTCTCTTGGTGATTGTGACTCAATAATTACTGTTATTTCACAGAGCATATCACCTGCTCTGTTCTAGTTCTTTTTTCTCTTTTTTCTCATAAAACACTGTTGATTTCAAAAAAAATAGGTGGTGAGTGTAAATACCAAATTTTAAAATAAGAGAACTGATTACAGGCACGGGGCATTTTTATGGTAGTTAATTACGACCGTTTATTTTCAACACGATCAAAAAACCTGAAATCCTCGGAGATACGGGAGTTATTGAAACTCACACAAAGTCCAGGGTTTATCTCTCTTGCAGGGGGATTACCGAATCCTCAGGCGTTCCCTATTGATGTCATCCATGAATGTATCGAGAAGGTGTTTAAGACTAATATCTATAACGCCCTTCAATATGGGACGACCGAGGGGTTACCGCTGCTCAGGAACGTTCTTGCGCAGAGGATGAGAGAACGAAAGGGGATTGATTGTGAGCTCCATGACATTCTGATCACGAGTGGTGCTCAACAGGCGCTGTCGTTTGTCGCGTTTAACTTATTAGACCCCGGTGATACCTATATCACGAGCGCACCGACCTATCTTGGTGCCCTACAGGCGTTTCATGCATATCAGGGGAACTGCGAATGTATCCCGATGAATGACGAAGGAATTGACATCGAATCACTGCGCAGAAACCTCAAGCGTCTGCACCGAACTGGTATTACTCCGAAGTTTCTGTATGCGGTTGCGACGTTTCAGAATCCCTCTGGAGAAAGCATCTCGTTGGAGCATCGGAAGGAGCTGCTTGAAATCGCATCGGAGTATGATTTTGTCATCATCGAGGACGATCCCTATGGTGAACTGGTCTTTGAAGGAGAATCGATCCCTTCGATTAAATCATTAGATACCAAAGGGCGTGTTATCTATATTGGGACGTTCTCAAAGGTACTCGCTCCTGGATTTAGACTTGCGTGGGTAATCGCATCTGAAGAGATTATCAATAAGTTTGCTCTTACAAAACAATCCGCTGATCTCTGTTCCAATATGTTCGTTCAATATGTCGCCTATGAGTATATCAAAGGTGGGTACCTTGACATTCAGATTAAACATATTAGGCTACTCTATCGGCATAAACGGGATGTGATGATAAAAGCATTGAAGGAATATTTCCCAAAAGAGGCGAAATGGACAGTTCCTGGTGGTGGGATGTTCTTGTGGGTCACCTTGCCGAAAAATGTGAACACGCGACTGATGTTTAAACGAGCGGTTGCAAAGCAGGTCGCATATGTGGTCGGTGATGCGTTCTATCCAGATAGCAGTAACTATAATTCCATGAGACTGAATTTTTCGTATTCAGACGATGATGTGATTCGAGAAGGGATTAAACGTCTCGCAGAGGTCATCAAAGAAGAAATGGCTACTCCGTATGATAAAAATGAGTACATTGGAGGAGTGTAACCTTCTTTTCTTATTTTTCTTTTTATAAAAAATATTATAAAATTTGAAAAAGAAACAAGAAATCCTCCTCGCACTAACTTTAAATAACAAAACAGTATTCCGGAACTCTATCTCTAAAGGGTGATTAACCTGGGCAATATACGACAGACACATATCAAGAGCACTGCAATTGATTTAGTAAAGAAGTATCCAGAACAATTTAATGGTGATTTTCAGAATAACAAAGAAAAGGTTGATCAACTTATAATAGTGAGTAGTAACCTTCTGAGAAACAGGATTGCTGGCTATATCACTCGATATGTGGTTTCTCGCAGTAAATCAAAACCAAGTCGACCCATTTCTGAGTAACATCCCAATATTTATTTTATACTGTGAAATCTCCCTCACAGGTGAATTCTTATATCCATACAGGAAGCTATCGAATCCCTCCAAAAGGGACAGTTCATTCTTATTTATGATAACGAATCAAGAGAAAGCGAAACAGACCTCGTCATCGCCTCCCAGTTCGTCACCCCCGAATCGGTAAAACGCATGCGAAAAGATGGCGGAGGACTTATCTTCCTAATGATATCTCATCCTGCTGCACAGAACCTCCAACTCCCCTTCCTCACTGACCTATTTTCTGATGTGAGTACCGAGTACCCAGTCCTCGAAGCACTCGTCGCAAATGACATCCCCTATGACACCAAATCCTCTTTCTCCCTGTACATAAATCATCGGAAAACATTTACCGGAATCACAGACAATGACCGCAGCTTGACCATGAAGAAATTCGCAGAACTCGTGAAGAGAACAAAAGACAAAGACAGCAAAACCGCAGTAACAGAACTAGGAAAAGAATTCCGATCTCCTGGCCACATCCCCATCTGCATCGCCTCAGAAAAACTTCTCAACGAGCGAAAAGGTCATACGGAGCTCGTGATTTCATTACTGGAAATGGCAGGACTTACCCTGGTCGGAAGCGGTTGTGAAATCATGGGAGAACATGGAAAGGCATTACCAAAAGAAGACGCGAAGAAATACGCTGAAAAAAACAACCTTATATTCCTAGAAGGAAACGATATTATCAAGGCGTGGAAACAATGGTCAAAGTAATGGCAACCGGGACCTTTGATTTACTTCACATGGGACATATCTACTATCTGAAAGAAGCAAAAAAACTCGGGGATATCCTAGCGGTTGTGGTCGCGACCGATGCAACAGTACGCAAACTCAAACATGACCCGATCACTCCTCAGGAGATACGAGTTAATCTCATCAAAGAACTCAAAATAGTCGATGAAGCCTACCTTGGTCACGAACAGGATATGTATGCAATCGTCGAAGAAATAAAACCGGACATCATCGCCCTTGGTTTTGACCAGATCCATGATGCTGACACTATTAAGAACGAGCTCAAAAAAAGAAAACTCAATGTCAAGGTCGTCCGACTGTCAAAATACCAAGGGGAAAGCGACCTAGAGGGCACCCGTCGGATAATCCAAAAAGTCATTGCAGCCCATGAGTTTCAAAAGAAGATGCAACGCATCGAAGGAGAACCATGAAACGAATCGGCATCGCAGATACCACCTTTGCTCGCTACAATATGGCAGACGCAGCAATCAATGAACTGCAATCCCGCTCCACTGGATTTACAATCATCCGATACACAGTCCCCGGGATAAAAGATTTACCCGTGGCATGCAAAAAACTATTCGAGGAACAATCCTGCGATATTGTCATGGCGCTGGGGATGCCTGGCCCAAAACCTATCGATAAACAATGTGCCCATGAAGCAAGCACAGGACTGATCCATACTCAATTGTTGTGCAACAAGCATATCATCGAAGTCTTTGTCTATGAGGATGAAACACAGAATGGAAAAGAACTCGCATCGCTGGCAAACCAACGAACACGCGAGCATGCGCAAAATGTCATTGACCTGTTGTTCCATCCTGAGAATCTTACCAAACACGCGGGTCAGGGTCTTCGTGAAGGATTTGAAGACGCAGGACCAATACAATAAAAAGGAGGTAAAAATAAAAATGGCGAAAGAAATAATACGAATCGGAGCGGTCGTCTCTGATTTCAACTATGACATCACTATGATGATGTTCGAACGAGCCAAAGAACACGCGGAGTTCTTAGGTGCTGAAATAACCAAAGTGGTGAAAGTCCCAGGAGTCTTCGATATGGGCCTGGCCGTCAAAAAATTACTCGCAAGGAAAGATATCGACGGTGTCATCACCATCGGGGCAGTCATCGAGGGAGAAACCGAGCATGATGACTTAGTCATTCAGCAGGCTGCCAGAAAAATCGCTGACCTCGCATTAGAGTACGACAAACCAGTTGGTCTTGGTATTTCCGGACCGGGGATGACGAGGCTGCAAGCAGAAGACCGCATCGAACGAGGAAAAGCAGCGGTTGAAGCAGTCGTCAAACTGCATCAACGATTACAAAAAATCTAAAAAAAAATCATCCTTTCTCATTCTTCTTTTTCAAAAGGTACTACAGTAATCGTTAAACGCTCGAGCTCTGAAATTTTATCAGTTGAAATCTTGATAATCTCTGATTGCACTCGATTGAGTTCTGATACCGTCATCTCTCCAGGTACCATTATCTCAAGTTCACCTTGGATTACCGGCCCTGTCCTTCGCAATCGAACAACCTGAGCAGCTTTGACTCCCTTAACACGTTCTGCGTACGTCTTAATGAGCACACTATACATGAGACAATCCCCATCGCACGCATCCACGAGCATATATCCTGCTTCTTTGATCGCAGCAAACCCAATCGTAACGATGAGGCCCGCGATGATAAAACCAATGATCGGATCTGCAATCGTATATCCAAATGATGAAAGAATCAAAGCAAGAACCGTAAGAAATGATGTGGTGCCATCTTTAATCGTGTTGAATGCATCGAGTTTCACAGAACTCATATGTGCAGTTTTATATCTAATGATTTTATAGACACCAAGACCGATGGCGACTAACGCAGCAACAAACGCCACGATTGCGCCAATGAATGGAAGCTGAATTTCCTCTGGATTAACTAGCTGATTATACGATCGAAAAATGATATATCCTGCTAACAAAAACATAACGATTGTTGCAGCGATAGAGGCGAGATTCTCAAGCTTATAATACCCAAAATGGAACCGTTGATCCGCTGGTTTTTTGAAGACTCGAAGTCCAGCCCAAACTATCCCTGAGACAAACCCATCTCCGATGCAATCGAAACCATTTGCGATCAGTGAAACACTCCGAGAGATGGTTTCCCCTAGAATAATCTGAAGTATGCCAAGACCCACCAATGATGCCGTTGTCACGAGCGCAATGGTTTCGGTACGATTGACAGCGGATTCTTGGGCAAGAGTCATTACACCAGAGAAAGAACAACCTATTATTAAGAATTATTATTTGGTGAGCAAAACAACAAAGATAAGCAATGATTTTCGTTTATTTGTAGAGAATTGACATAAAAAATCATGTTATGAAAAAGTATTTAAGTGGTGGTTTTCATGGCAGGATATTCATAAAAAAACATAGTATATTAGGGAGAATAAAAAAAAACGAGGGAATATTATGGTAAAAATCAACATCACAATTGAAGGAGAAGATATTTCAGAAATCATCGATGAACTTTTGCATGTTGGCATTGGATTATTAAAGGCAAATAGAAAAGAAGTTCGAGAAGTTCTAAAGATTTTTGCAGATGAATCCTTAGAAGTTCTAAATGAGAAGAAGACATTGGAGAAAGGTGCGGAGCTTTACAGGAAAATTAACTCTGAGATTAACTGGACCTACAAACGAGTGAAAGAATAAGCAACATGCAATCATCTATCCGAGTTCTCTAAAATCACGCGGGCTTTTTGTAAGAAGCTCCAGCCCATCTTTTTTTACGAGAATATCATCTTCAATGCGAACACCACCGAATCCTGGTACGTACACCCCAGGCTCAACGGTTAGAACCATGTTTTCTTTCAGCTCCATACCGTTATCTGGGGAAAAACCAATACCATCATGCACCGCAAGACCAAGGCCATGACCAGTAGAATGAATGAATTTTCCTTTGAATTTTGTAGAATCAATATACGATTGTACTGCCTGGTGAACGTCCCCTGCTTTCACCCCGGGTTTTATCGCTTGAAAAGCGATCTGTTGTGCTTGAAGGACCGTTTCATACATCTCTTTGTGTTTTTCAGTTGCTTTCCCAAAAACAAACGTGCGTGTGATATCAGAATTGTACTTCTTATAGCATGCACCGAAATCACATAAAACAAAGGATCCGTTCTCGAGATTTACATTACCATGTCCATAGTGCGGTTCTGCTGAGTTTTTCCCAAAGGAGGAGATAGTATCAAACGCTGGTTTTTCTGCACCAAGGCTTTGTAATGAATAATTGATTTCTGCAGCAAGTTCGTCCTCGCTCATCCCGTCGGTAACGATATCTGGGATTGCTGCCATTGTCTCATCAGCGATTTCACATGCTTTTTTTATCCGTTGAATTTCTTGTTCGTCTTTGGTGAGCCGTGCTTTGAAAAATCCATCGGATACATCAACGAATTTTGCATTTGGTAGAATCCCTGTTAACTTGTTGAACTCGAAATACGAAAGACCACTCGCGTTCACACCGATTGTCGAAAAGGAAGAAAGAAGTTGTTTGAGTGCTGTGGAATATTCATCTTTTGTCTTGTAGATGATGAGACGTGCCGTGGATTTTCGCGCACTTTCTGCCTCCAGTTCAGAAACCAAGATATCAAGAGTACCGTTAGAATGAATTACTGCACATGACCCTTCAAAAAGTCCTTGTTCGAGGTTCGTGACATAGAAGAAGTTATCATCGACATACGGGATCGTCGCATTTTTAAGCACAATACAATCGACAGTCTGGTTGCTGCTACGAAAAATATTTTTGATTCTCTGTATCACGTATGAATCTCCCAACGTTCTTAAACGCACTCCTCACATTAATCGATTAAGAAGAAGCGAGGGGAATGGTCTGTTGAAGACTACTTTTCGAATGAAGTAATAAGGTTGTGCAGCTGGTCTAGATCTGTTCTTATATTCTCTACTTCTTGCATCTTTTCTTTTTCGAAGCTTTTCAGGATAGATGGCAAATCAGCGGTAAGCTTGTAGAGATGAACCGGTCTTCCTTTCCCTTTCTTTTTTTCATCGCGTTTCTTTGCCCAGCCTCTCCGGCGGAGTTCTTGCATGGCGACGCTTACTTCAGGTTGCCGAAGATCTGCTCCTTGTTCAACGTCTGCAGAGCGACATTCATCCACCTGAGAAATGTAGAGTAACGTCTTTGCGAGATTCTTAGGCATCCCAAGTTCTGAGAACAACTGGACTGCTTTATTTTCATTATCATCCAATACCATCGACTTTTTCCGTTTCATACATTCTCCTCGCGGAATAAATCAATTCTGAAGTATATATATTTTTCCAATTTTTTCATTTAAATTTTTATATCCCATTCTATTATTTAAATCTTTTTATTTTTAGATTGCTTTCACTCATCATTTGTTTTGCAAGTTCATCAGGGTACTCTCCCGCACAGATAATTTCAGTGACACCAGCGTTGATCAGCATCTTCACACAGACGACACAGGGGGTGTTGGTACAATACAGAACAGATCCTTTTATTGAGACACCAAAAACCGCTGCTTGGATGATCGCGTTCTGTTCTGCGTGCAATCCTCGACAGAGTTCATGCCGTTCCCCGGAAGGGATGTTCTGATCCTCGCGAAGACATCCGGTTTCAGAACAATGTCTGAAGCCTTTCGGTGCCCCGTTATACCCAGTACTCAAGATATGTTTTTCCTTTACGAGAATCGCACCGACTTTTCGTCGTAAGCACGTACTTCGCTTTGCAACCACATAAGCCATTTCCATAAAATATTCATCGTAGGACGGTCTGAGTTCCATAAAAATCCAAAATAAGAATGATTGCACAGCTTAATAAAATTATTATTTAGCACTACCCTGAGCAGCACCATTCCGTATGAAAAATAAATGATCCCCCAATACTGCCCGAAACACAGTCGTAAGAAGGGAGAAACCAAGAATAATGCCCCAGATGATTGGATCAAAGACAGGAGCAGTGGTAAAAAGAGTATTCAAACCAGGGACATAAATAATCGCAAGAATCATGAGGAATGTAAAAACAAAAAAAGATTTCAACAGTAAATTCTTCCGTTTGAACTTCTCGATAATAGTTCCTTCTCGTAAGATGAATACATAGATCTGCGGTGAGAGCAACGTGATGGCAAATGCGACCGTACCAGCTATCATTCCTGCTTGTCCAATACTGATACCCTGCGTTTTTAGATATTCAAACGAAAGGATGTACCCCGCAGCGATGGACAATCCGAAGATGATCCCATCGACAATCATAATCATCCGCTGTTTCCGAGAAATAATAGGTTCAGACAACCTTGAGGGATTTCGCTTCATGATATCCTTATCAGCAGAATCAGTACTCACCCCAATGCTTGGGAGTGATTCCATTATCACATTCGACCAAAGCAATTGTAACGGCATCAACGGTACAGGATACCCTAAGAGCGGTGTAATAAGAATACCCACAACCTTGCCGATATTGTTCGTAATAAGGTACCGGATGAGCTTCTTAAGGTTCTGATACACGCGTCGTCCTTCTTCAACAGCCTTGACAATGACAGAAAAATTATCATCAGTAAGGATGATGTTTGCTGCCTCCTGCGACACNNCACCGTCTCCGGTCATGGCGACAATATGGTTTTTCGCCCGTAGTTTTTCCACAATCTTTAATTTATCAAGCGGCGCAACACGAGAATAGACACGAAGCTGCTCGACACGGTTTCCGAATTCCACATCCGTCATTTGCTCCAGGTCTTTTCCCTCAATTGCCTGGGTAATATCAGAGGCAATGCCAACACTCTCTGCGATTGAAAACCCGGTTTTTATACTATCACCGGTAATCATCACAACATTGATGTTCGCATCTTTTGTCTCCTGAATCATCTGTTTTACTTCATCCTTAGGAGGATCGTAAATAGCGGCGGTAGCAAGGAATGTAAAACCTGAAAGATTATCCACATCACTCTTCTGCAAGTGATCTACGTTTGATTTTTTCACAAAACCAATGAGGCGGAACCCTTTCTCAGATCGTGTGGACAGCTCTTTTATGATATGTTGCCGATGATGGTCATCCAAAGATTGAATCTTTCCATCAAGATAATATGAGTCGCAAAACGTGAGGATTTTTTCCGGGGCACCCTTGATATAGATATCATGTTTCCCTAAGCTATCTCGGGTGAGAATCGCTGAAAACATAAGCTCCGAAGAAAACGGAACGCTGTCAATAACGTTGTAAGAATCGAATTGGTCTTGTTTAAAACCATTTAAAATCGACGCTTTAATCAGTGCGATCTCCGTGGGATCTCCTAACTCTTTGATGATGTTTCCATCCTGTTCGACGACCTGGGCAGTGGAACATTTCACCGAGGTTAAAAAAAGATCGTGCAGAAGAGAGGATTTTCCTTCCGCGATCATTTTAAACACATCAGCCATCACGAAAAACCTCGTGCCAATGAAGAATTCCTTCACCGTCATATCATGCTTTGTGATAGTACCTGTTTTATCGGTGCAGATATAATCGACATTTCCGAGGGTTTCTACCGATGAAAGCTGTTTGATGATGACTGAGTTTTTCGCGAGTCGCTCCATCGCTAGGGATAGTGCGATGGTCATGGATGCTGGTAACCCCTCTGGGAACACTGCAACCAATATGCTAATCGCAAGTAAAATTGAAAAACCAAGGTCGGTCCCTCGCAGATATCCCATGACTAAGACAAGGACGAGAGCAACGATTGCCAGAACGACCAACGCTTTTACTTCATGGTCCATTTTCTTCTGAAGAGGTGTCCGTTCGTCTTCCGCCTCTTGAATATTCACCGCGATTTTCCCTATCTCGGTGACATTCCCTGTTTTTACGACAAGTGCCTTTGCATGACCGTTAAGAACTTTACTGCCAGCGAAAACAATATTTTTCATCTCGTAGAGTTTAGGGTTTTGTTCAAGTATTAGATTTACATTTTTCTGAATAGGTTCGCTTTCACCAGTGAGATGCGCCTCGTCAACTAGTAAATCCGTCGCTTCAATGAGTCGCGCATCTGTAGGGATAATATCCCCTGATTCAAAGACGATGATATCTCCAGGGACTAAAAATTTTGAGGCGATGACATCAATATTTCCATCGCGAATGACCTTACATTGAGGAGAAAGAATTTTTTTCAGCTCTTCCGCTGCTTTTTCTGCTTTTCCCTCCTGGATCAAACCAATAACTGTGTTGATGAGAACAACGGCCACAATCGCAATAGCCTCAAGTGCATCTCCGATGATAAAAAACGAAAGAAGAGCTGCGATAATCAGAATAAGAGCCATGGGCTCGATGAGTGCCTCAATAATCTTTCGAAAAATCATTTTCCTTTTTACCTTTGCGAATTCGTTTGTCCCATAGATGCGTAACCGTTCCTCTGCAATCGCTTCGGGAAGACCTTGAGGGGATGTCTGAAATACGGTAAATAAATCTTCCTTCGATTGGGACAAGAAATTTCCAGAGAGATCAATTCTTTGAGATTCCATTGTGTTTTTTCCGTTGATTGTCTACCTAAATCATGTTTTCTTTTAATTAGTTTTCATTTGTAGGAGAAAATCGTGATTCCTCTGAGAAAAAACCATACTTTATTAAAGAGTTGAAAGATAAGGGATTTCAACACGGTATCATCGAGGGGGAAGCATGAAAAAAATCGGAATCTTAACTGGTGGCGGTGATTGTCCCGGGTTAAATGCAGTCATTCGCGCGGTAGTAAAAAAATCCTTGAAATACCATTGGGAAGTCATTGGAATTTTGGATGGATGGAAGGGTCTAATCGAAGGAAACATCCTCCCGCTCACCGCTCAACATATTTCTGGGATTTTACCAAAAGGTGGTACAATTCTTGGGACGTCTCGTACGAACCCTTTTAAGGATCAGAAAAACGTCGATGCAGTTTTATCAAATATGAAGAAATTCAAAATTGATGCACTCATTGTCATTGGCGGAGAAGATACACTAGGAGTCGCCTTGAAATTATATAAATTAGGGGTTCCGGTCATCGGCGTCCCAAAGACGATTGATAACGACATCTCAGGAACTGACTATACCTTCGGATTTGACACCGCAGTATCTATCGTAACTGATGCAATAGACCGACTTCATACCACCGCAGAATCCCACCATCGAATCATGGTGTTAGAAGTGATGGGACGACATGCAGGATGGATCGCGACAGTATCAGGAATTGCTGGAGGCGCAGATGAGATACTCATCCCTGAAATCCCTTTCCACATTGAGGATGTCTGTAAAAATTTGAAAGCGCGGCATGACAGTGGGAAAAGATTCAGCATCGTCGTCGCCTCCGAAGGAGCAAAACCAAGCGATATCGATCATTTTGAGACATTATCTGAAGAAAAAGATGAGTTTGGCCATGTACGTCTCGGTGGTATCGGGCAGCGTCTTGCAAAGGAAATCGAGAAACGGCTTGGTGTTGAGACTCGGTTCACCGTCCTTGGACACGTGCAACGTGGCGGGTCCCCTACTGCATATGACCGGGTTCTTGCAACACGATATGGCGTGGTTGCTGTTGAACTTGTAAAAGATGGGCATTTTGGTAAGATGGTCGCCTTACGAGGGTATAAAATCGTGCCAGTCGATCTCACTGAATCGGTCACAAAACTCAGGACTGTTGACATGGATCTTTATAATATTGCGACAACCTTTTTTGCAAAACCTCATAATGAATAAATCAAATAAAATTCCTTGATTTATTTTTTTAACTTCACTTCAACTTCCTGAAAATCCTTTGGGACGTACGAATACGGAAACACACATCGTGCTTCATCCTCGAGTACATGAAAATCAAGATAGCGAGGGCTGATATGCACCAAGAACAGTTTTTCTACCCTTGCTTTTTTCGCTATCTCAGCTGCTTGGGAAGCAGTCGTATGTCCGTATTCCTTAGCAATATCCTGCAGTCTTGAATCAAAGGTTGCCTCATGAATGAGGATATCTGCATCCTCTGAAAACGCGATGATCTGATCACAAGGTTTGGTGTCACCAGAAATCACAATCTTTCTGCCTTTTCTTGAAGGACCCAGTATCATGTCTGGTGTGATTTTCGCCCCATTTGATAGCGTGATGGTGTGTCCTTTTTGTAATTTACTAAATAACGGCCCCTCAGGGATTCCTAGTTTTAAGGCTTTAGATTTATTAAACCTTCCCGGGCGTTGCAACTCTTTCAATCTATATGCGAGCGTGGGAATTTTATGGTTGACTTTTAACGCTGAGATACTATAGTCATCGAATTTGATCTCCTGACCATCGTTAATCTCATGAGCAATAATTCTGTAGGATGGTCGAAAATATCCTAACGTCAGGAGTTGGTCGGTGAGTTCTGCTATCCCCTCAGGACCGTAGATGTGAAGTGGTTCATCTCGATCGTTTAACTGCATGGTTTGAATCAGACCCGGGATTCCAAGAAAATGATCACCATGAAAATGGGTGATGAAGATTTTTGATATCTGCATATAACTCAGATTGGATTGTTGGAACTGTCGCTGGGTTCCTTCCCCACAATCAAATAAAAGGATTTCACTGCCTCTTTTTACAGCTATAGATGAAACATTTCGTTTTACGGTTGGCCAGCTTCCCCCGGTTCCTAGAAAGATGATTCGTAATTGGGTCATAGGTGAGACTGATACTTCCTAAGGGGGTAAAAGCGTTTTGGTAAAGGCTACCGTATCGAAGAAGAAAAAAAATGAGGGAAAAAATTTCCCTTCGTTACGTGATACGTTATATCCTGATATAAAACAAATAAAGTTTGGCGGATGTATTTTCGACAATAGGTGCCGCCTCTGCATTTCGGAGACAAACTGTTACTTCTACATCACCAAGTCTAAGAATCAATGCTGAAAAGATTGTTCGTTTTTCATCGAAGGCTTTCAGATTTTTTGAATCTGGTTTCACACATGTTTATACACAACAAAATACCGTGTGAGGCTTCGATGGGATTTCACCGGATACGTTGCAACAACAGAGAGATACTGTTCCCCAATAGCACGTATGTCTTCACTTGAGATCCCAACGACAGCGTATCTGTTTTTCTTAAGAACTTGTGAAATTGTTTCAAATGCACGATTGTATAGTTTCGTGAGTTGTTCTCCTTTCGTTGTGGTTGCGCGAGCATAAGGAAAATCAGTTGCTATCGCATCAACCGAGGGGACATATCGTGAGATATCACCGATATCTGTGCAATATAATTGAAAATTTTTCAGGTGATAAAATTCAAGGTTTTTTTGACTGCCATCGATCATTTTCTGTTCGACATCACTGCCAATGATATGCGTTCCAATGAGTCCTGCTTCAAGCAGTATTCCCCCGGTGCCGCAGAACGGGTCGAGCAATGTTTGTTGTTTTTTCACTTGGGAGAGATTCACCATTGCTCGTGCGATTTTCGGATGAAGAGTTATGGGTAGAAGGAATGGACGTAAATGTCCTCGTCGTTGTTGAAAATGGCTTGTGTCAAGACCTGCTTTTTTAATCCCAAGATATGCGATGTCCTCTGTTACTATGGCTCGTACCTCTATATCAGGACTGGTGAGATTGACCACCCTTTTTTTCGTGTAGACGTCTCCTAATTGGTCAATAAGTTGTTCTGAACGAATGTGCGAGGAGCGATTTTTACATCGGATAGCAATTGATCCCTGCATGGGTAGAGGATGTTTTTCAGCATGTCGTACAATCTCATCCAACGCGGCTGGACATGAAAACAGAAGCTCATCGATGACGAACGTAAAGGCAAGACGTTCTGCCAATCGCTTGATGCCTGCAACATTTGGTTTTGTTTCGGCTATGAGGACGTCTTCATTGGAACTGATGAGGGTAGCTTCCATATGTTCAGCTTTCAGTGTGGCGAGCACTTCAGCACAGGGCAGCGTGGCATGTTCTTTCGAAAGTTCAAACATCAGCTTCATATGGAATCAAACAATCCAAAAGCTCTAAATGTGGTGCTGCTAATAAAATAATGGGTCGAATGGATGAACGAACAGTTTTGATGAAAACTTATTCGTTAGAATCTTCTTCTACTTTTTTCTTCTTCAAGTTTTTCTTTAATGCCTCATCGACCTTATCTTTGGTGTCTTGTTCCCCTTCGAACCATTTCCCATCGGTGTTTTGATCGATTTTACCTGTGAGTTCATCGATCTTGTATCGCATATAATCCTGTCCTTTGAACCATTCATCAGGGTGTTTGTTCTCATCTTCGGGGATCTGTTCAGCTTCTTTTTCTTCTGTTAAGATAGTGGTCTCCTTCTTTCTGGATTGTACAGGGATACGTATCTCTTCAACTCTTGATTCAGGTTTTGATCTTGAGATATTTCGTTTCTCGGTCTCAGGATATTTAGCTGTTTCGGTTTTGAATCGCTGTTGTTTTTCTTTATGATAGTGTCGTGGTTCATCCGGTGTTTTTCCTTGTGAGTTATATGGCATTTTTGTTGGAGCTCTTCTTTGTCTTAGGAAAACATACAGTATTGAGATTATGACGACGAGGATGGCAAGGAGAACTGGGAGAATCTGAAGAAATTTCGATTCGGTCAGGTTGAAGATAGATCCTTCAACATTCTCTATACGAATCGTTGTCGAGCCAGGGAGATACCCGCTCTTGATAACTTGGATGGTCGTGGTGGTAAGAACATCTATTTCAGGGGCTTGGACTAACGCTTTTCCTAGTTGATTGGTATGTATTGGTGACGCATCTTCTGTGACAGAGACAATGGCGTCGTCCACGGGGTTGTTGTCTTGATCTGTCACGGTGACCTGAAACTCTGTGTTTTCCTCGACAACAACCTGATCTGTCTTAATGGTCAACTCCCCTTTAAGGATGGTTAGTTGGATAGTACCTTTTCGATAGCCTTCTTTTGTCGCGTTGATGACAAACGGGTCTGATTGTTCGAACGATGGGATTTCGACAGTGACAAAAGGCTCTGACAGGTTCGTGAGAGAGGTGTTCCCAAAGACAGTGATATTGACCCCAAGAATCACAGATTCATTTTCTGTGCTTACCGTGATGTCGTAACTTTTTCCTTCAAAGACGATAGCTCCTGAGCTTTCATTCCAGTTGTTTGAATCATAGACTTCAATTAAAAGCACTGGCTCATCTTGCGAAAAAGCTGTAGGAGAAAAAATCGTACTTACTATCAACATCAGAAGAATAAGACTCAGAAAATTCATGAGAGTTTTTTTATACACACGAATCCTCATCAACAGCCTTTGAATGCTACACGCGAAGATACGGTAATACATATAAATGTTTTTTGAAGAAAGGAAAAAAGTGTCTTTTCCCGAAATTACTTCCTCCTAGAAAAAAACAATGATGATTCAGTTCCGATGAGGAAACTGAATCAACAAAAAATACGATGGATCATCAAACAGATCGACAAAGGAGAACAATCTACCTATAGAATCGCCAAAACACAGGATATCACACCACGATGGGCCAGAGAACTCCACCACCAGTTTTACACCCTTTACTAATACCCATATCCAAAGAAAGCAGGAAGAAAACCCACACCGTCCTCTGACGATGAGAAACAGATTATCTTAGCGATACGCAAACAGCATCCTCTGAATGCCCTGACATTGGAAAAGATCCTCGCAGAACAGGGCATTCACATCGGTCATAACCGGATCCATCGAATCCTCAAGGAGGCTGGACTCGTGAAAGATGAACCACATAAACAACGACGACGAAAATGGGTACGCTACGAACGACGATACAGCAACAGCCTCTGGCATGCCGATTGGTTCGAACAGACACACGAGCACTTAATTCTCTTGGAGGATGATGCCTCACGATTCATCACTGGTTTCGGCGTGTTTTCCAACGCTAATACGGAGAACTCGAACCAGGTTCTCCAACAAGCAATAGCGTCTTATGGTCGGCCAAAACAAATGATGACGGATCATGGGACACAATTCACTTCACTACCCAAGGTAACCTGCCCAGATCCAAAACAGAACATGTTTCAACAGCTGTTGAAACAACACGGGATCCTCCATATCAAAGCCAGGGTGAAACACCCGCAATCCAATGGAAAGGTAGAACGAGCTGGACAGACCATTGAAAAATTACGAAAACACTTCCCTAACTGGGAAGACACGGTCTATTACTATAACTATAAACGGCCTCATAGCAGCCTTGAAAATGGACNNGTGAGAGAATGGTTTTGAAAAATCAGAAGGAAGTTAAATCAGGAAATCACAAAGAAAGGAAAAAAGGAAAGGTAATATCTCGCGAAGCTTATTTTTCTGCGAGACGTTTCTTCAGCTCCGTAATGATATCAACCGGGCTTGGGTCTATTCCCCGTAACACGGCCAGATAACAGCTTGTGAAATCACCAAGGCACATGAGATACATCATTTTCGCAAGCTGACTTTTCCCCTTTGGNNATGGTCTCTTCATCCTTATCCCGTATCATGATGCATGAGAATTGTTTTGATATGTCAGGATTCTGAGACCAACCCACGATATCATTATGATTGCATTCTGGAGCGATATCGTTCCGGGCGATCACCTTGCTGTTTTCGTTGAGTTGATGACGCCATCGTATCGCAATTGGTGTGTAAATTCCCCACCCGTAGATCTGCGGGATCGTGTTATAGATCTTTTTTGCTATCTGCTTTGCTTGGTTATTTTCCTCTGGAACAGTCTTATTATTCATGGTGACAAAATCTTGGGTTACTGCAATGGTTTCCTCGATGTCCGCGTCAATGGTGGTTTTCAGTAAACCTATTTTTTTCAAAAAAATGATCGAGGGGAACAAGAGATATGCGGTCGCTGCGCGCGGTTGAATCCCTGCTGGGATCTTCACAAAGGGGACCTGACGTTTTTCTGCGAGATCCTGAAGCTTCCCTCCCGTGGAGATACAGATGATCTTACATTTTTTCTGATATGCTATTTTGAACGAACTCAGGGTCTCATCGGTGTTTCCTGAGTAGCTGATGCAGATAACAAGGGTGTCTTTGTTGACCCATTTCGGGAGATCATATTCCCGGTTGACGATAAGGGGAACATCGAGTTTATCCCGGAACAGACTTGCCATGATGTCCCCAGAAATCGCTGAGGCGCCCATTCCTGCGATCACCACATTATCTATTTTGAGGAAGTTAAATCGTTCAGCTGCGTCAGCAATCGCTAAAGACTCTTTGATTTGTGCTGGGAAGCGGGCGAGTCCATCAAGCATGTTTGTTTTGTCGACCAGTGCGATTTTTTCACTATCGTTTACCATCATTTTTTACCATCTCATCTCCCTTCAGCATCCTATAAATATGTTAGTAACTTCGGATGTTTCGAAGCAACGAAGAGAGAAAACGAAATCATACGGTGTATTCAAAAATATTTCTATTGTCACTCAATAGCGACTGTAGTTTGAGTTAAAAAAGAGTTAAAAACTCGTGTTTCTTACATTGGCGCACATGGAGTATGTTTACGGTAAGATTCTTACAAAAGATGGTTTTATCACCGGCCATCTTGGTTTGAAGCAAGATAAACGGGTCGGTGAGTTAGGAAATGGTGCCCCGCCGAAAAAACCGATAGCCAAAGGATTGATCATCCCAACGTGTGTCAACGCGCATACCCACCTTGGCGATTCATTCATCCGGTTTACGCATCTTCAGCTCCCACGTACTGTCAAAGATCTTGTCGCTCCACCAGCTGGTTTGAAACACCGTTTATTAAAACAAGCATCGGAACAGGAAATCTTTGAGGGGATACGGAAGTCTCTTGTGGAGATGTCCACTGCAGGCACCTCGTGTTTTTGTGATTTCCGGGAGGGAGGCTTGCTAGGGGTGTACCAGCTAAGGAAGGCGATGAAACACTGCGGTGTCGATTCAATGATCCTCTCGCGTCCTTCGCAGATGACCTACGAGAAAGAGGAGCTTGACCATCTCTTGGATAACTCCGATGGGATCGGTCTGAGCAGTATCTCTGATTGGGAGCCTTCTGAAATCGAAAAGCTGGCCAAGCATGTCCGAAAAAAGAAAAAACTGTTTGCGTTGCATGCCAGTGAAGTACACCGTGAGGATATCGATCGTGTGCTGGATTTGCACCCAAATCTTTTGATACATATGATTGCTGCGACAAAGGCAGACCTTGAGAGAGTCAACGATGCATCCATACCGATTGTGATCTGCCCCAGATCCTATCTGTTTTTTCGCTTAAAACACAACCTGAAACTCATGAAAAACACTGGTGTGACGCTATTGCTTGGCACGGATAATGCAATGATTAACAACCCAGATGTAATCGAGGAAGTAAAAGCGTTGCGGAAAACTGGTGTGTTCTCTCTTGAAGAATTGTTGACAATTGTCACCTATACTCCAAGGAAAGCTTTAAATTTGGATGACTGCATTCAGGGTCGCGACCTATCAGAAAAATACATCGTTTTAGAGAAAGACTCTTTAAAACTAGTATATGCTTCAAAATAGGTAGGGACGAGAGGGACAACAATGATAAAAGTAGAAAACGCGATGTCAAAAGAATTAATTGTAGGATACGTACCAGGTACCATCCGAGAAGCATTGAAGATTCTCGCAAAACATAATGTCTCCGGGATGCCTATCCTGAAGAAAGACACCAAGAAAGTCGCTGGTGTTCTGACTCGTTCTGATATTTTCAAAAACCCTGATGAGGAACAAATCGCATTGATCATGAGTACAAAACCATACACCGTGATGAAAGACGACGATTTATCTACTGCAGCAAAACTTCTGTATGAAAACCGTATCCACGGTCTTCCTGTGATCGACAAACGGAAGAATCTGATTGGTATCGTCAGCCCCACCGACATCCTCAAGACATTGAACGATTCCTATGATGACATCGTGGATAACTATTTCACAAGAAACCTTGTGCCGGTGTACCAGGAGACGCCGATTACCATCATTATGGAGATCATTAATGTCACCAGCGAAACCGCACTTCCGATTCTCAATAAGGAATGTGAGCTTGGCGGTATCGTCAGCGAAGGTGATTTATTCAAACTCAGTCATATAAAAGAAAGCGTGTCGCAGACGAACCTTGGCATGGGTGGCGATGAGGATGAATGGACATGGGAAGGAATCAGGGACACAATCCGTCTGTACTATTCAACAACAAAAGTCGATCTCCCCCCAGTCGCGGTCAAAGAAATCATGATTACGAATGTCATTAAAGCGTACAAGAACGACCCGATCTCTGAGATCGCACGTAAGATGATAAAAAACAAAATCAGTCATGTTCCTGTGGTCAGCCCTGAAAACAGACTGCTGGGAATGGTGACCGATATCGATCTGATGGCATGCATGTTTAAATCCTCCAAATGAATTCCCTTTTTCTAGCGTAGGAGACTTCCGCTGATGCCTCAAGATATCTACGATAAAATCATGATGGTGGCCAAACGTAGAGGATTTATTTATCCATCCTTTGAAATCTATGGTGGTATCGCAGGGTTCTATGATTACGGGCCACTGGGGTCTCAACTGAAAAACAATGTCGAGAACCTCTGGAGACGTTTCTATCTCTTGCAGGATAATTGTGTTGAGATTTGTACACCGACGATTACCTTATATGAGGTCCTCAAAGCATCTGGACATGTGGAGGAGTTTACCGATCTTACAGTTGATTGTGGTCGCTGTAAACGATCCTACAAGGTCGAAGATATCATCCAGAAAGGAATATCTGTCGAGCAAGCGGTGAAGGAAAACCAGATCACCTGCCCGACATGCAAATCTGAATTACATGACGCCCATCCGGTCAACCTGATGTTTTCGACGACAATCGGCATCGGTGAAGGAAGGAAAGCGTTCTTACGACCGGAGACTGCACAAGGGATTTTTACGAACTTTCATCTGCTGTACCAGTATAGCAGAAAGAGGCTGCCGTTCGGGGTCGTCCAGATCGGCAGAGGTTATCGTAACGAGATCTCACCACGACAGGGGACACTTCGCCAGCGAGAGTTCTCCATGGCAGAAGCAGAGGTATTCTTCGACCCCAAGGATAAGACCCATCCATATTTTGATACGATCAAAGAAAAGGAATTGTTCCTCTTTGATAATGAAAAAGAACTGAAAATCTCGGTCGCTGATGCCGTGAAAAAGAAAATCATCAACAACCAGGCATTAGCGTACTATGTGTATCTGACCCAGGAATTTCTCTTAACAGCTGGGGTAGACCCAAAGAAGTTCCGATTCCGGAAACACGCGGCAAACGAGCTTGCCCACTATGCAGCTGAATGCTGGGATGCAGAACTCTACAGTGAACGGTTCGGCTGGGTGGAATGCGTCGGGATCGCTGACCGGTCCGCGTATGATCTCAACGCCCATATTATGTCCTCAAACGTGGATATGTACGCGTTACGAGCGTTCGAAGAACCACGAGAAATAGTAGTAAAAAAAGTGGTTCCAAAGATGAACATCCTTGGGCCACGGTTCGCAGGCAAAGCAGGAAAAATCAAGGAACAACTGGAACAGCTGGATGCAGCAGCCGTAAAGAACATCACGGTCACCGTCGATGGCGAATCCATCGACATCCCAAAGGATTGCTATGAGATCGTTGAAGTCAAAGAAAAACAACGTGGCGAGAAATTCGTCCCCCATGTCATTGAACCGTCGTACGGGATTGATCGGATCCTGTATTTCCTCCTTGAGCATAACTATTTGGAGGGGAAGAAAAAAGACGAGGAATACACTATTTTGAAATTAAATCCACGGGTCGCACCAATTAAAGCGGGGGTTTTTCCCTTGATTGGCGATGATAACCTCATTAAGATTGCGAGAACAATTGATAGTGATTTGAGAAAAGCAGGTATTAGCACGTTCTATGATGAGAGCGGGACGATCGGGCGACGGTACGCACGCATGGATGAAATAGGAACACCGTTTTGTATCACGGTTGATCATGACTCAATGAACGACAATCAGGTCACGGTCAGAAATCGTGATACCACCAAGCAAGAAAGGATAAAAATACAGGATATCATTTCGTATATGAAGGGAAAGATATTCCTCTAATCTTTTTTAGAACGCTTTGACTGTCTTATCGACGATTCCTAATGCTTCGTCGATTTCTTCAGCAGTGATGTTCAACGGCGGTCGGAATCGTATGGTGACTGACCCGCAGGTCAGAACGAGAAGACCATTTGCATACAGCTTATCCTTCAGCTCGTCTCTTTTTTCAGGGGTTGGCAAATCAAAGGCGCACATCAGACCTCTTCCGCGTGCATTGGAGATCTTCTGCGGGTATTTCTTCTCGATTGCTTCTAATCCCTGAAGCAAATGTTTCCCTTGAATCTCTGCATTTTTCACAAGGTGTTCTTCCTCGAGGATCTCAAGGTATTTCTGGCAGCGGACCATGTCAACGAGATTCCCACCCCAGGTTGAATTCAACCTGCTGGGGACAGCAAAAACGTTCTCTTTAACTTCATCAACGCGATCACTGACCATGATGCCACAAACCTGTGTCTTCTTCCCAAACGCTAGGATATCTGGTTCGAAATCAAAATGCTGGTACGCCCACATCTTCCCGGTCAGTCCAACACCGCATTGTACTTCATCGACGATGAACATCATCTCATTTTCATCACAGAGCTGCCGAAGTTTCTGGAAGAATTCCTTGCGGAAATGGTTATCTCCGCCTTCACCTTGGATGGGTTCTATGATGAGAGCAGCGATATCATCAGGGTTCTGCGCTACCGCATCTTGTATTTGAGCGACCGCGTGTCTTTCTCGTTCCTGCACATCCTTAAGATTTGCGTCCGTGAGCGGGAATCGAATCATTGGGTTGTCGATCCGTGGCCAGATGAATTTCGTGAAATATTTTGTCTTGTTTACATTAAAGGTATTAGTCATGGAAAGGGTGTAGCCAGTTCTGCCGTGAAACGCGTCCTTGAAATGGATGACCTGCCTCCCTTTTTTTCCGAGTCCTCGATCCAAGTTTTTTCGCACCTTCCAGTCAAATGCAGTCTTCAGACCGTTTTCTATCGCAAGAGCGCCTCCAGCGATGAAGAAGAGATGGTGGAAGTGTTTTGGCATCGCATGTTTGGCGAAGCTGTCCACAAACTCAGCCATCTCGACTGTGTAGACGTCAGAGTTTGTTGGATTGTTGACCGCGAGTTCCCCTATTTTTTTTATAAAATCCGGTGTGGTCATCGCAGGATGATTACATCCAAGGGGTGCGGTTGCGAAAAACGAGAAACCATCAAGAAAATATCTCCCAGTTCTGGAATCATAGATCCTGCATCCTTTGCTTTTTTTAAGATCCAAGACAAGGTCAAATCCATCGGCAAGCATGTATCTTCCAAGTGTTGCGTGGACTTCTGTTGGTTTCATCGTCATATTATCAGTACCCCTTAAAATAGGATTGTTCTCTGTTTGAGCGGTATCTTTCCTTGTTATAAAATAATATCGGTCGTATGTTGAAAAAAAATATCAGCCTTGTAACCGCTTTGTTTTCTCCTTGAATGTAATACCTATTTCTTCGAGTTCATTTAAGATAGGGTTATAGATCTCTGGGATGACAGGGATATGAACGCCGGTCAAAGTGATTTGTTTGTTCAAGACCATTTTTACTGCGATAGCCGCAGGGAGTGCAACAGTACGGGCGACAGATGTGTCACCATCTGGGATACCGTAATCGACCAAGGTCGAGGTGACATACTCCTTTTTCGAGGGATATTCCGCAATGAACTCATGGTGAATGACGACCATGTCTCGCTCATGGGGACCCATGGACATTTTTTGCAACGTCAGCACATTGAGATAATCTAAGGGATTGTTCTTATCCTTTGGTAGTGGTTCATCCCCAAACAGGCCGAGCCATTGAAGTCTTTTGATGACCGCAGCATAAGGTTTGAGACCCAGATACAGTGCGGTCGTAACAGGAAGAGCATCCTTTGGTTTCGCACCAATGAGATGTCTGGTGAGGTCACCATACGTTTTCCCAGTGAAGCCTTTGAGTGGTTCGTCGCTTAACCAGCCAAGCGCAACGATCGCTCGCATGGTTTCACACCATCCAGTCAACCTGAAGGTCCCACGGTACACGGTTTTTGCGTGTTTCAAGCCGTATATTTCTTTGTATGGTATGGAATTTCGGTTCGGATAGTTTTCAAATGCTCCGGTGCCTTCGATATCCTGTAAAGTATAGTTTTCAAAGAGTTGTTCACCAGGGATGGAGACTTCTTTGTCGTTCTCAAGCCATCTGGCTGCATTCCGGGACGCGAGAAGAACCCCTCGTGGTGACCATGAAAACTTATATCCAAATGGGTTGGTGTTGGCTTCAAGAGCAGGGAGCGCACCAGTGGTTGATTTGAAGCTGACAACTTTTCCTTTGTTCTTTTCGATAGTATGGATGATTCTCATCGCTGACATGTGGTCAATACCTGGGTCAAGACCGCATTCATTCAGGATGAGGATTCCTGCATCCTTTGCTTTCTTGTCAAGCGCCCGCATCGCATCGCTGACATAGGATGTGGTAATCATCTGTTTCTGATGTAGGATACAGATCTCTGCGACTTTCACATGATAGACATAGGGCAGGAGACTGACCACAACGTCTGCTTTGGAGACTAGAGCCTCTACTTTTTTATCGTCGTTGACATCTAATGAAATCGCTTCTCCCCGTGGGTGTCCATCGATCATCTGTTCTGCTTTACTGACGGTTCTGCTCGCCATGATCACATGGAGATTAGGTTGATCTAAAAGATACCGAATCATCGGTCGTGATACCATGCCTGCGCCTAGGACAAGTATTGTTTTCATTTTTTATGCCTCCAACATTGGAAAAGTTCATTGCAGCGAAACAAATGACCTTATAAATATTTGTTGATGTACTGATACGAAGGCGTAAGCTTTCCCCGATATAGGATCACTGCGTTTTTTATCTCAGCAGGTAACGCGATTTTTTCAAAATCTGATGCGGTGAAATCAGCATTCATTATCCCAGGGACAAAACGTGAGAGGATTTCACTAAACGACTCTGAGGATTCCTTTGGTAACTCGCAGGGGAGGTTATCTACCGCCATCACAACGATGCCTTCACCGTCGTATCCATCCGTGATCGTATCGGTGATTGGGTCGTACACAAAGACGGGGTCATCTGGGGATGTTGTTTTTTCGGTAAACTCTATCGCACCGTTGATATCAGCACTGATGTCGCCAACCACCTTCAATCGTGGTTTTTCTTTTATCTTGAAGAGGTTTTTTATGTTCTCTTTGGTAAGGAGACGTGGGTATTGCGCGCTCCAGAAGATACAATTCATCAGGATGGAAAAGGGGGGGATATACTGTTCAAAGGTTGAGCGATATCTTTCAGGATGCGTGTAGTACTCTTGTAAATCGAATTTCTTTCCAGCAGTTGTTGGTTCCACCATGTGCTCTTCTTTGAATACCACCTTATAGATCACTTTATTTGAGGGATTCTCAAAAATTGATTCGATGTCCTTTGGTTGTATTTCTTTGACAGGAAGAATATCCAGGATTTCCTGTGCACCAATTGAGACATGGCCATACCCGGTAAATCCGATTATCAGCGGTGTTAATGAAGGAGGCAGCCCCTCGGTTTTGATTTCTTTGCCTACCACCGCGAGATGTTTTTTAATGTCAGCTAAATCCTTATAATGGATCGTCTGTTTAATCGCATTGAACGGAGTGTCAATATGCTCCGAGTGTAAGCGTCGTCCGAACGTCCATAACGTATCAACCATGCCAGCAAGACCAGCATACCTTCCGAAGAACACCAGTCTTTTTCCTTTAGCATCGACGATGCGTTCATAATCGATCAAGGTGCATCCCATGTCCATCATTTTATTCAGCATCGGCATGTTATGTTCTTGTCCTTTGATGGTATGGGAGAAAAACACGTAGGTCTTACCTTTCTCAAAATACTGAACAGGGATTTCCTTTACCGCAAAGACGACAGAGCTTGGTGAAAGGCTCTCTTGTACATAAGCACCGGCCTTCTGATAGTCCGTATCGGGGAAGACTCGTATGGTCGAGGGTTGTATGACTGTTTTGATCCCGTGTTTTTTTTGTAATTGGAGGATATGCTCAGGGGTCAGGGGTACTCGTTGCTCCCAGTGGTTTTTATCTTCCCGTCGTATGCCTAGTGTCGTGGACGTGTGGTACACCCACGACACCCCATCCGTTGTCATTTAAAAGGTTTTCCGGAGACCTTTTATCGAGTGGTTACAAATAAAAAATCGTTCTTTGAGAGAAAAAAAAAGATAGGTGAGGAGAGAGGGAAGAAGGGAGGAGAAGGAGGAAAGGAAGGGAGGTTTCCCTCTCTCATCTGCGCTTCAGTATGAACTACGAGAGGCTGATGCTGGATATCTCGCTGAGATCTGAGAGGTTGTTCATCTTTACCATTGAGTCGGAGACTGTATATAGGACATCACCAATGAATAGGGTTCTGGTGATATCGGTGCTGGAGGAGCCCCAATACCAATAGTAGTCTTCAGTATGTTGCATCTGTTCAGGGGTTTGATGCGTAATTCGCCCTTGGTATTCAAAGCCGTCTTCAAGGCTGAGGCGGTAGACGTACGCACCTTGGAAGGTGAACTGTCCCCAGTCTGATTCGAATTCAGTGATGCCACTGTTATTGACTGAATCTAAGGTATCCTGGGGTATCTCGTAGAGACTAACTGGGATGATAAGAAGTTCTTTTTCTCTGTCAAAGAGGAATGCTTTGTGATCGTAGAGAGCAGGGCTATCGGTTCCTCGATTCCCAATGACGATTTTCGCTTCCTCGACCGGGTGTTCGATATCACTGACATCGAAGAGCGCGAGTTTCAACCCAAGGATAGCAGTATAATATACTGCTCCTGGTGTATGTACTTTATCCGCATCGATGCTTGGGTCGACTTCTTTTCCAATACCGATGATATGGGTCTCATCGTAGGGATGGAGGTACTCGGAGTAACCTGGGATCTTGAGTTCGCCAAGGATCCGTGGGTTGTACGGGTCTGACAAATCAACGGTAAAGAGAGGATCAACCTGGACGAAGGTCACGAGGTACGCGCGATCCCCAAGGAACCGTGCCGCGTAGATGGATTCCCCTGGCGCGATGTTCTCTATTTTTGAGACTTGTGTGAGGGTGTCGTCAAGGATGTAGATGTTGTTGCTGGTCTGGGAGCCTTCCATCCAGTTGTTTCCNNGGAACTTCCCCTTGTGCGATGTAAGTGACGTCACCGGTGGTTATAGATATCTTATGCAGGATGGTTGTTTCTTGGTCATCAGCTGTTGTGCTTTCAGCCCCTGTTCTGTATAACATGGGATAGTAGGGGTAATGGAGTGATGCAAGGAAGATGTTGTTTCGTGACACATACATGGTCTGGGAGCTGCCCAGCATGAAGCTTTTCTCCACCACATCATTGGTGTCAAGGTTCAATGAGATCACATGGGTCATGGTGTCGGAAAGTTCCGGGACATCAACATAGTAGATGTCCTCTGCGGGGATGCTTTGGCTTTCGTTATCAATACTGATTTGAGGTACGTTGAGAGTATAGTTCTTCTCATCAATAGCATTGTAAATAGTATAGGTATATTCCGTTGCGACCACGTAGACATATTCATCAATCAAACGGGCATCAAAGTAACCACCGTCAATCCTGATTTCCTTTACCAGGGTCGGGGCTGCTCGCTCACTGAGGTCGTAGACGTTGATTGCGGTCTGTGAGATACCACCCCACCAGATATCCTGGGTGATAGCACTCACTTTCATGTCACCTTCGAGAAGAGGATAGCCATAATAACCGCCAGTGTTTCCGAAGACCACCAATCGGTCGCCCCGGATGAAGATATTACTGATGGAGACATTGGTTATTTTAATCTGAGCTAGAATCGTTGCTTCGAACACAGGGTACGCTCTGAGAATGTAGACGGTTTGATTTGCGACCACATACAGGTAGGTCCCATCTGTTTTCACAATATCAGGTTCGTCAACACCAGCGACCTGCACATTGGTCGTTGAATATGAAGGAGGCACCTCACCACCTAACGCTGACGCGTCATTTGCGGCTCCTGATTCTTTTGAAAACATGATAGTAGGCGAGTCGTAAAGGCGTCCTTGGTTTCCCGCTGTAGCAAAGCGTTTCTCTAGGAAGGAACGGAGGTCGTCATACGATTGGAACGTGTTGAGTTTATAGGTATAGGCTCCTTTGTCCAACGGCGAAAGGCTGATGACTGCTACAAGACTTGAGCACACCAGCAGACTTACAATCAATATTCCTGTTATTTGAGTGGTTTTCTTTTCCATAGCGATCACATCTGAGTTTAATTCTGGTTATATCTGTCAGAGTTTATATAGTGTCTGAAAACGTTTGGGAAAAACCAAACAACTTCACCGTATTGTTTCAGTCACCCTCTATATAGGTATAAATAATGATGTTCCATCATAGAGAAGTGATGGGAAAACAAAAGGTGCTGAAGAAGACCGATGTGTTAACCGCATCAGAAATCGGCCAGTATCACTATTGCTCAACCGCGTGGCTGCTGCAACGCTGCGGTTTTGAGCCAGAGTCACCATATCTAGAATCAGGAAAACAGATCCATGTTGCATTGGGTGGCACCATCGATGGTTTTGAGACAAAAATCCGCTATGCACGATGGTACGCGATCCTTGGTTTTCTTGTCTTATGTGCCGCGATTCTTCTCCTCTTCTTCGAGGTGATCCTATAGACTTCTTGTTTCTCAGCAGTATTCTAATGATTGGTGCGATTCTTCTTATCGCGTCCGCGGCATGGATACGATGGTCTGTGCAAAAGAAAAAAAAATCTTATGGAATCCCCGATGGATTGATCCTGTACTCGGATTTGAATGTTCCCGCGGCACCACTCTTCTCAAGGCGTTCCCGTCTCACTGGAAAACCAGATTATATCGTGAGGAAAGAAAACCAATGTATTCCCGTGGAAGTCAAATCAGGAAAAGGAGCGCATCCACATCAGAGCCAGGTGCTCCAGCTTGCCGCGTATTGTCAGATCCTTGAGGATACCTCAGGGGTATTCGTCCCAGAGGGGATCCTTGTCTATAATAATGTACCATATACGATCCGGTTTGACCCGAAATTGCGTTTTGAGCTTGAATCACTGATGAAAACCATGCGAGCGTCACTACGAAGCGGTGTTGTTAAGCGGAATCATCACGAGCCAGGGCGTTGTCACCATTGCTCGATGAAGCAGTATTGCACAGATGTTCTACTAGATGCTTCCTAATTCCATAAAAATAATATACTTATCTTGTATTGTAACCAATCCATCTGAGAACGCTATGGGATAGTGTATGAAGAAAGGTCATGGCATCGGTTTCGGGAAGGCTATTTTATTTAATGAACACTTTGTGGTATATGGAATTCCATCAATCGTTTCTGCGATTGGGAACTATACGGTCGCAAAAGTCGACCCGTCTAACCATGTAGGATTCACCCTTGTAGATAAGCGTCCTGCAACACCAAAATACAAGGAGGACAAACTTTCGCAGCAGAAGGAATCCTTTGAGCTGATGTTTAAAAAAATGGGTTTAGACTTATCCAAGAAAGGAGTCAGTATCACCCTTGAGGGAAATCTCTATGCCGCAAGCGGCATTGGCGCGTCTGCCGCGTCCTGTGTCGCGGTCGCTCGTGCACTTGCAGAATATTTTGAGATGAACCTCTCTGATGATGAGATCAACGAGATCGCCTATGAAGGGGAGAAAGGGTATCATGGAACACCGTCTGGTGTGGATAACACGGCATCGACCTATGGCGGGTTGATCTGGTTCCAAAAAGGTGAGAAGAACGTCATCGATCGGATCGCGCTGTCCAATCCTGTGGAGATTGTGATCGGAAACACCGGGAAGGTGACCGATACGAAGGTAGCGGTCGAAGGAGTCAAACAACGTAAGGAGAAAAATCCAAAGAAATATCAGGAGGTCTTTGACCGGGCTGAGAACATCGCGTATCTGGCGAAACGGGCGATCCATGACGGGTCATTGCAGGATGTCGGAAAACTCATGAATGAGAACCATAAGTTGCTTCAGCAAATCGAGGTGTCGTCCCGCGAGCTTGATTTCCTGGTCAGTGTCGCCCGTGAGGCAGGCGCGTATGGCGCGAAGCTGACCGGTGGAGGCTTGGGCGGCAACATGATTGCATTGACCCCGGGAAAAGAATTACAGATTAAGGTTGCGACCGCGATAGAGAAAGAAGGGTTCCAGACCCTGAAAACAGTTATCGGTGCGTCGCGCGAGAGTGTGGAATAAGTATGTATCTGCGTCCGTTTCTCAAACAATTAGAAGAGCAGGAGAAACTTGTTCGTATTAAAAAAGAAGTCTCCGTGAAGTATGAGATTGCTAATATCATATATACTCTCAATGAGAAACCAGTGATATTTGAAAAGGTGAAAGGCTATCCGTTCCCAATTTTCGGTGGGATCACCTCCGATCGTGATATCATCGCGCAGGGGCTAGGGACGACGAAGGAAAAGCTGCTCATGAAACTAGTAGACTCGCTGCGTCATCCAAAGGTCCCCGAGGTTGTTGACAAAGGTCCATGTCAGGAGGTTGTGGTAAAGAATCCTGATCTAGCGAAACTGCCGTTGTTGTTTCATTTGCCTGATGATGGCGGGCGGTACGCGACCGCGACGGTTGCGACCATCAAAGACCCACAGACCGGCCGGAACGTGTCATATCATCGGTTGATGGAACGAGGACCGAATCGGTTCACTGCTCGTTTGATCAAAGGGCGACAGACTCGTACCACCTATGACAGAACTGCGGGTGACCTTGAGATGGCGGTCTGCATCGGCAATTCCGTGTCCGTGATGATCGCTGCATCATTGGGTCCGCCGTCCGGGGTTGATGAGTTTTCGATTGCGAATGCGCTCTTTCCAATGAAGATGGTGAAATGCAAGACCAAGGACCTTGAGGTTCCTGCGGAGTCTGAGTTCGTCATTGAAGGACGACTGACGAAGGAAGTAGACCGGGAGGGTCCGTTTGTGGATCTGACCGAGACCCGTGATTTCGAACGGAAGGAACCTGTGTTCGTGGTGGATTGTATCACGCATCGGAAGGATGCAATGTATCAAGCATTGATCCCTGGTCGTCTAGAACATAAGATCCTGATGGGGATGCCCAAGGAGCCGACGATCTACGATGAGGTCAGCAAGGTAGCTGCTTGTAAGAACGTGCTGGTGAGCATGGGTGGCGGCTCATGGCTGCATGGGATCGTCCAAATCTCTAAGAAGCATCCTGATGATGGGAAAAAAGCGATTGAGGCTGCATTCAATGGTCATAAGAGCATGAAGCATGTGGTGATCATTGACGATGATGTTGATATCTACAGTCCAAACGCGGTGGAATGGGCAATAGCGACCCGTTTCCAGGCTGGAAAGGACCTGGTGGTGAAGCTGGATCAACCCGGTAGTTCCCTGGATCCATCCTCAAAGCAGGAGGAAGGAAAAAAGGCACTCACTGATAAGGTCGGGGTGGATGCAACAATCCCGTTTGATGTGGATAAAAGCAAATATGAGATTGTGAAGTATTCGAAAGTGAAGCTCGATGAATATCTCCGGTAGAGGAAAGTATAAGGTCTGGCTACAGCGCCATGATATTGGTGATGATATCGTTTTTTTTCTTGGTGGTGGACAGCGGTCGCATATTGGTGGCGTAGTGATCTCAGAGCCTGGGAAAAAAATAAAAGCGATTCGGTTAACCGGTCATTACGATGATGTTGTTTTACAGCCGATTGCAGAGGCAGCTTGTAAAAAGTATAAAAAAAAGGTGGTTGCAATCGGTGGGGTGCATGTCGATAATGCGACAAAAGAAGAAATAACTTTATTGGTTGAGAATTGTAAGAAATTAGTGAAGAAAGTCTGATGTTAGTGCCCAAATAATCGTTTGGTTACGACCGTCGCATAGCATCCTTTTGGTAACGAAAAAGATACCTGGGTTTTATATCGTGCTACGTTTCCTTTGCTATTCAGTTCGTCTCGCTCTGGTTTTACAATCGTAAAATCTTCGGGAATGAGAAGAACCTGTCGCGCTCGTGTTTTAAAGAAATTCCCGGTCTCATCCTCGATTCTAAAATCATCTAGCTTCAATCCTTCTTTTGCAAGCATACGATCGATAAAATGATGTTCACCATCAGATATCGTCATTTGATCGCTGATTGTCTGAAACGTCAGGGGGATCTTTTCACGTTCTTGCTCTGAGAGATTGGTAAAGAACAGTAATGAACCAATTGCGTACTCCACGGAATATAACTTTTTTCTCTCAACAGAATCCTTCAATATCTCTTTGATGCATTCATTCCATAAAAAGCTTTGGTACGCGTTAACGAACATTTCTCGTAGGTGCGCAGGGATCTTCCGGTACGCTGCACGCCAGTCCTTCGTTTTCAAATATTCTTTCATCACCACAGCAAACGCTTTATTGTACACCCGTACACGTGTCAGATCATTCCATGCAGACAGAATCTTTCGTTTCTCATCCTTTATCTTTTTCGACTCCGATTTCTGATACGCGGTCAGATATTGTTTCACTGCTTTTTCATACTGTTTCAAAACCACTTCTTTCCCAATAAAAACCTTATCGATGACACTGCCGAATCGCTGTGAATCAAAATAATTCGGCATACCAGATGTTGCAATAGTTTCGGCTCTACGAGAAATATCCGTAAGCTCTTCTTCCTGTATGTCACGAGCAGTGATCGTAAACCGATTCCCGACAAGATCGCCGATCTTGATTTTCTTCCGAGAATATCCAATCAACGTCAGAACTACAGCATCCATTTTCAGACCCTGCACGTTATATTTTGTCGGAATCGAAATATATTGTCGCGCTACCGCATGCTTATCTTTCAACCCCGCGTACCCAATCTCAAAAAGCGAAATTCGAAGTCGTTGCGCGATCCGACGAACTGCTTCAAATGTATCAACCTCCTGTTTCTGCAATAAAAATATGGTATGTTCATCCTTGACCGATGATATGGTGTAATCAGGGATCTCCTCGACAATGAAATCAGCAGGAAGTTGCTTCAGCTTCATACGCAAAACGCAAACACTAAAATAATCCGAGCATATAACCCTGTCCATATGGGGTTGAAATAGTATGTATCTTTCAAAAGAGGAAGAAAAAATCCTTCATGGTGAACAGGGTGAAGTCCCAGAACGTATGATGCGTTTACTTGTCCAGCTTGGTGACATCTACGGCGCAGACAAAATGATCCCAGTCGGCTCAGTACAGGTCGCAGGTGTTTCCTATAAATCCATCGCAGACCCAGGAACTGAGTTTCTTGAGGATCTCGCAAGCAAAGGAGCAAAGGTAAAAGTTCTGACGTTCCTGAACCCAGCAGGCATGGACCTAGAGAACTGGGAGACATTGAAATTCCCAAAAGAGTTTGCGAAAAAACAGCTCCGTATTATGGACGCGTTCAAAAGCATGGGCATCGTGATCACCGCTACCTGCACTCCGTACCTTGCAGGAAACCTTCCGAGGTTTCGTGAACACATCGCCTGGTCAGAATCCTCAGCAATTTCCTTTTCCAACTCGGTCATTGGTGCACGAACCAACAGAGAAGGAGGACCCTCAGCGCTTGCTGCAGCAATCCTGGGAAAGACACCGAACTATGGGTTCCACCTCTGGGAAAACAGACAACCGAGCATCAAAGTAAAAGTAGAAACCGATCTGACTTTTGATGCGGATTTCGGTGCGTTTGGTTATCACGTTGGGAAACAAGTTAAAAACAAAATCCCATATTTCACTGGCATCAAAAACGCGGACACCGACCAGCTGAAAGCACTTGGTGCAGCCATGGCAGCATCAGGCGCAGTCGCACTCTACCACGTTGAAGGGCTCACCCCAGAAGCAGACCTGGTGAAAAAAGACAACTTGGAAACCATCACGGTCACAAAAAGAGAACTGGACGAGGCGTACGCGAAACTCAACACGGGTAAAGAACCAGATATCGTCATCCTCGGCTGTCCACACGCATCACTCCGAGAGATCTCCGCGGTCGCAGAGAAACTCAAAGGAAAACATCTCAGAAAACCAGTCTGGGTGTGCACCTCACGGATGATGAAAGAAGCAGCAGAACGCATGGGATACTCCGACATCATCGAAAAAGCAGGAGGACATATCGTCGCTGATACCTGCATGGTCGTCTCACCCATCGAAGATATGGGGTATAAGACCACCGGAGTCAATTCTGGCAAAGCAGGAAATTATCTGCCTGGTTTCTGCAAACAAAACGTGTATTTTGCTAACCTCAATAAACTCCTGGAGGCTGTACTATGATGAAAGGACGGACCATCTCACCAGGAAAAGTGAAAGGCATCGCGTTGGTCTCCAAAGAACCAATCGGATTCTACGGTGGCATCAACATTAAAACCGGCATCGTCATCGAAAAAGACCATCCACTAGAGGGAAAGAACGTCAAAGACAAGATCCTGGTCTTCCCCTGCGGGAAAGGCTCCACCGTCGGTTCCTATGTCATCTACGGGTTACAAAAAAACGGTGTCGCCCCAAAAGGGATCATCAACAAAGAGACAGAGACTATTGTCGCAACCGGTGTCATCCTCGCAGGAATCCCGTGTGTGGATAAGATCGATATTGACCAGATCAAAGACGGAGATACGGTTGTCTTAAACGCGGATAATGCGACTGTCGAAGTAGCAAAATAAAATCAATTTTTTCCTTTCTACGAGAGAACTTATGTGTTCTTTCCCTTTCTTTTATTATAAAGACTTATCACAAAATAGAATATGAGTGTAAGAGCTGTACCGATTAGGAATGCTCCCATGATAATCTGACTGAGTGGAATATAATGAATGTTAAATGTTGGGTTGCAAGCTTCAGCAAAGGTTACTGGTGTACGTGAGGATGGAGATATCGTATCCCATGGACTATGAGGAAATATCACTGTTGATAACAATAAACCAATAAGTGTTGTGATGATGATTGAAGTGATCATTGCAAGGCAGAGTGTTTTCCAATCAATTTTCATATACCGGTACCCACAGAATCTTTGTCTATATTAATATTTTTTAAATCAAAAAAGAATACAATTCTATGATTATTTATAAAAATCTATAGCAGTGCACGCATATTCCACGATACACCAATACCATGGATCGGCACTTGATGATCTCCGTCATCATCAGTCCAGGAGACCGTCCCATCAATGATACAATACCCGATTTTCATCCCCACATAAGTAGGGAACTTCCAAATATGGTTCGTCGCATGGGTAATGGAAATATCTCCACTCAACGAAGTTTTCGTCCCATACAAGAGGGATTGACTGATCAGATACAACGGATTGATACTTGGATCAGCCTTGATGCTGAACTCTGACGGGAGTCTTACCAAGGGGAACACCTTTTCATCCTTCTGCGTGATTTTCAGGTTCACATCCTTTAGTTCGGTAATAGTATCTCCGCCATCGGTGGTAATTAACAGCGTACCAAACGGATCGAGAGACGACAATGCTCCGGAGATCGCTTGAGGACTTGGGAGATAGTTTGCCGCGTAAATGCTCCACCCGTTATCCAATGTTAGTGTGAACCAATCCCAGCCACCAATGAACAGTTTTCGAATCGCGTTCGGAGTCCAGGAGTGCTCATGGGAACCAGTCCCTTTTACGGTGTAGGTCTTCCCATCGATAGTGACCGTCCCAGACACATCACAACCGAGCACCACATAGTTTGCGATTTCGCTATCTGATTTCTCAATCACGTGTGATCCAAGAGCCCAGACAGGAAGCGACCTTGCGGTGTAATCCAAGTCGATCTCGATGTCATGTGTTTCGCCGACATCAGCGTTCTGGACATGAACATGCCATCGTGGATATGATCCTTCAGCCCAGCAGTCCTCAAATTCGACCTTCACCCCAGGAGTACCAGCAATCAAGGTTCCCTCCCTCAGGATTCCGAGATGATGCTCTTTGTTGACCATCCCTCCATAGGTTTCACTGTTGTTCCCAAGGATGCTGACGACCAGGAGATCAGGTTTATTGGTCCCAAGCAGATCGCCTCGTGCCATATGGTTGAAGCTCACCGCGATAGCCCAATCTTTTAACTGGCTAGACCCATCAGTAAACACTGCATTGAAATACCACCATTCCCGAGAGATGCGTAGCTCGTTGAAATGCACTCCTTCGTCTTCTGCGGAGACATCACGACGATACGCGGGAACAAGAGAGGTTGGTGGAGCTGGAACCTGTTCTATTGGCAGAGGAGTGACCGTGGTGTTATTCTTCCCAGGGGAAGAAGTATGAACATTGGGGAGAATCGTGCTGATATAGTCTGCCTTAACCAAAAAAAGTGTCGTAGCGACGACGAGTACGACGATGATGATCGTATCAATCTTTTTGAATTTCATTCTCCACCAAACGATATCGTTATACTCTAGTTCTGACGGGAGAATATTAATAGTTATCTTTACAATCATTACCCATTTCTTCCACGCGCAAATTATTATAATACAGTACAATTACCACCCAACTATCCTCGGAGGCATTGTATGATAGAAAAACGCGATATAGAAGCTTGTTTTACAGAACTTACTTGGATACAGGATAAAGGCCTCAGAGACAAGGTCGTAAAGGTATGGAAAACCGCTGCTGACCGGGGGAAATGGCACAAACTCCAGGAGATCCCGTTCACTCTTCTCTTCGAGAACTCCGGGTTGCTTGTGGACCATACCAAACGGATAACAGCCCTGGTTCAAAATGTCAGCAATACACGACAGGAGACTCTCAATAAAGACTATCTCGTCGCAGGAGCCCTCCTTCATGATGTGGGGAAACTCCTTGAATACGAATTAAAGGACGGAAAAATCCTTAAGAGTACATTTGGAGAGAAAATACGCCATCCTGCAGCTGGTGCGCAACTTGCGGAAGAAGCCGGCCTTCCCAAAGAAGTCGTACATATCATCGCAGCGCACAGCCATGAGGGAGACACCATGAACCGTTCACCAGAGGCAATCATTGTTCATCATTGCGATTTCATTGATTTTGAGATAAAGAAGACGATTCAGAAGAAAGGAGCACCGGTCAAATGAAGTTATACGAATACGAAGCAAAGAAAGTGTTCGAGAAGATGGGAATTCCTATCCCTAAACAATATGGCGTTATTCGCTCTTTAAAAGAACTCGATACGCTAAAACTGGGATTCCCCCTCATGTTGAAATCCATGGTGCTCGTTGGTGGGAGAGGAAAAGCAGGTGGTATCAAAAAAGCAAACAATGTAGAAGAAACACGAAAAATTGCTGCTGTTTTGTTTAAACTCAAAATAAAAGGATTTCCCGTGGATTGCATTCTTCTCGAGGAGGCTGTGGAAGAAATCGGAGCATGTTACGTTGGCATCACCATGGATCCTGCGACATTTAACAATGTCGTCATAGTCAGTGCTTCTGGCGGGGTTGACATCGAACAGGTTGCACAAAACAACCCAGAGGCTATCATGAGAAAAGAGATCCCTGACAATAGCAAAGAACTCTCAAAAACAGTAGCACACGATCTTGCATTGTCCCTAAATCAGTCTTTGAAAGGGAAAAATGAGACTACGAAAACACTTGCGGAAATCATCGCGAAAGTCTATGCGACCTATCAGCGATTTGATGCACGACTCTGTGAAATCAACCCCTTGATAATGACCTCTAAGGGCGCTGTTGCAGCGGATGCAAAGCTTGTGCTTGATGACAACGCGCTCTTCAGACAAGTCGAGCTACTCGATCTACTTGGCATCACAGAAAAACGACATGATGTGGCGGAACGGACGAAGAACGAACTCCGGGCTCAATCTGCGGGGTTTCCATACATCGATCTTTTATCTCAACCCGTTACGAAAGACCAAAAAAAATTATATGTCGGCCTTATCCCTGGCGGCGCGGGGTATGGGATTTTTTCCATCGATGAGGTGTCAACGATCGGGAATCGCTATTTCCATGATCGAGTAATCCCGGTGAACTTCATGGATAGTGGTGGTGGTCCTCCACAAAACCGGGTTGCTGAGATGTTCCATCTGCTCATGGATTATCCCGTGGTGGATCTTATTGTCACCTCACGGTTCGGTGGTATCTCAAGCTGTGATATTTTCATACGAGGTATGGTACAAGCAGTGAAAGAACGCTACGAAACGAGGAAACGGATGGTACCGGTCTTTGGGAGGATGGTCGGAACCGATCTTCCCAGCGCACGGACGTTCCTAGAAAAAGCAAAAGCAGAGAACCCTGAGGCGTTACAAAACGTCACCATCTATGTAGGAAACCAGCGGATCATGGCTGATGTGATCCGAGAGGGGATTCAAAAAGCATTTGAAACCAAGGGGTGGAAGATATGAAGCTGGTCCCTCCAGATCAAGGGATGCTGTACTATATCATCGAAAATAAACGACCGGATCTTGCAAAAAAAATCAAACAATCTGGGGTAATCGAGACTGTCGTGGTCGGCCTTGGAGGACAAGGGACACGACATGCGGAGCTCATGCAGCAGTATGGGACCACCATCACCGCTGGTATCGCACCAGGACGAGGAGGAACACGACTACTGGAAACGATACCGGTCTATGATACTATTTCCGAATGCCTTAAAGAACATCCGAATATTGCGGTCGCAAGCGTCTGGCGACATTATTCGACGGCCAAGGATGCGACGATAGAAGCAATCGAAGCAGACATCCCAATGGTTATTCTCATCAGTGAAGGAATCCCCTTGAAAGATGTCCGTGATATCCTTGTCGCCGCACGTAAACACAAAACAGTGCTCATTGGCGGGAACACCCCGGGTGTTATTTTCCCTCCCGAAGGTATCAAAGCAGGGATGCTCCCTGATGTGTTCTACCCGGAGGAGGTTTCTCCAGAAGAATTTGGTCCGAAAGGTGTCACCATCATTTCTCGCAGCGGCGCCATCCTCTATCATCTCTCTGATGCCTTAGCAAGTGTCGGTATCGCACAAAACGCGGTTCTTGGCGTTGGTGGAGACGGCGCAATAGGCTCTACATTCCGCGACCTCGTTCCTCTTGCGATGGCATACAAAAACACTGACCTGGTCGTTATGGCCGGTGAAATCGGTGGATGCCAAGAAGAACTCCTCGCTGACGACATTAAGAAAAACCCAAAGAAATACCCAAAACCCCTTGTTGCTTTGATCTCAGGGGCACATGCGCCTGAAGGAAAAACCATGGGCCATGCAGGAGCAATCGTTTCCCCAGGGCAAGTCTATGGAACATTCCAATCAAAAAAACAAGCACTGGAAAACGTAGGTGTACCCGTGGTGAACAGCCAGTACGATCTTATCATCGAAGTCCAAAAAAGACTGCAGAAAAAAATCTACTTTGATGTTGAGAATTACTACAGGAAAATGAAGACAATCTGGGATGCCCCTTCCAAAAAACCTGGTTGGGGAACACTCATTACGAAAGTGATGCCGAACAATCTGTTGATCTCCGGCTATCCGTTACAAGACCTCGTCGAACAGAAAGGGTTCCTTGAGACGGTATATCTCCTTGTAAAAGGAGAGTTTCCTGATAAAAAAACAGCAGAGGAGATGCGGAAGATAGCTTTGGAAGGAGCAAAAAAATCTGTTCCGAAGGTGAGCCGATCGAAAAAAGAAGATATCTCAAAAACATTGGTCAAGTATTTCGTTCTTGACGAGGAACTCGCACAGTATCCTGAGGAAGGAACGAATGGGGCAGTGAAAAAAACCGTCTTCGCTATTGGCAGGACCGCTCGATACCTGAGTGGGATCTTAGGCACGGAAAAGGCTTTGGAAAAACTTTCTGGAAATGAACCATTCTCCCATGTGATCTATCGTGCGGTGACAGGTAATACGACTGTGAACGAACAGTATTCTCGTATGATCGAGGCGATGATAGTAGCTTGTGTCGATCATGGGGTTACTCCACCGTCTGCCCAGGCGACTCTTATCGCGGCATCCACAAGAGCACCCTATGAGGTAGCGGTTGCTCAAGGTGTTGGTGCGATTACTGATGTACACGGTGGAGCAGGTGCGAAGGCTGCACAGTTCTTCACTGATTGTATTCAGACATCAAAAAAGGAAAACATCGATGTCGCCCAAGCGACCAGAGAGATAATGAGAAAATACATCGAAGAGGGAAAACGCATCGAAGGCCTAGGACATCGACTTCATACGAAGGATCCACGACGTGATGTTCTTTGGAATTTTTCGTCTCAAACAGGTATCGCTGGCCAGCACGTGCAGCTATCCAAGAAAGTCAGTACGATATTTGAACAGGTACGAGGGATGAGTCTTCCTATTAATGTCGATGGTGTCATCGGGGCAATCGTCGCAGATATGGGCCTAAACCCTGCAATGGCAAAAGCCTTCTTCATTTACGGAAGAATAGCGGGTCTTTCTGCTCATTATTTCGAAGAAATCGCATCACAACCTCGCATGCGTCAGATAAACTTTAGTGAAGCAGTGTATAAAGGCAAAGGACCAAGAAGTATTCAATGATTGTTTGTCAGTGCGGATGGTTTCCTATGAGCCCTCAATGGTTCCAAAGTGTTAAATACAAAGATAGATCATACCAAGGTGACCTATGAAGATTTTACTTGTTTTTCCCCGGATAGAACACGGAGCAACCACCTATACCGATAAAGGATCGTGGAGCTCAATTCTGTTTGGGTACCCTATTATCACCTTACCGCATCTTGCGGGTATCACACCACGGCAGCATACCGTGAATATTGTCAATGAGAACTACGAGGATATTAATTTTGATGAACCAGCAGATCTCGTCGGAATAACTAGTTACACGATGACCGCACCGCGAGTCTATGAGATTGCTGACGAGTTTCGCAGACGAGGAAAAAAAGTGGTGCTGGGTGGGTATCATCCGACTGCGATGCCACAAGAAGCCATACAACATGCTGATAGCGTCGTTCTCGGGGAAGCAGAACTCACCTGGCCTGAGCTGATTCATGATGTAGAGAAAGGGGTGTTGAAACAATTTTATGGACCAAACCCTGATTTTGATATGGCTGCAATCCCCCCCATCAGACGTGATCTTATCCGTCAGAACCCGATGATCGGCGCGGTGCAGTCGACGAGAGGATGCCCCAATCAATGTGAGTTTTGCGCTATCGCAAGTTTCTGTAACCATGAGGTGAAACATCGCCCGGTGAAAAACGTTGTTGAGGAAATCATGCAGATGCCAAATCGAATCTTTGTCATCCATGACCCGAGTCTGACGGTCAACCCACCGTATTCACGGGAGCTTTTCAAGGAACTTATCAGACAAAAAGTTCACAAAGGATGGGTATCAAACGGGAACTCGAACGTGCTTGGGAAAATCGATGATGAATTCCTGGATCTTGCAAAAAAATCTGGGTGTGTCGAATGGTTTATTGGATTTGAATCCGTCAGCCAGGAATCGTTAAACGGGATTAAAAAAACAGTCAATAAGGTTGAAGACTTCAAGAAAACCATTAAACGATTACATAAACATGGGATGGCTGTCCAAGGTGGCATCATCTTTGGTTTCGACCAGGATACATCTGACATCTTTGATTTGACCTTGGAGAAGATGTACGAATGGGAGTTGGATGCTGTCGAAATCAATATTCTGACACCGTTTCCTGGGACGCCGTTGTATGATCGACTGGAGCGTGAAGGAAGAATCACCAGTAGAGATTGGACGCGATACAACCAAGTCGATGTGGTGTTCAAACCAAAAAATATGACAGAAAAAGAACTCTTTGAAGGAACCCGCAAGGTGGCAAAACAATATTATAGCATGCCTAATGTCCTAAAGCGTGCCCTACGAACATTTGCGATCGTTCGGAATCTTCCGGCAGTGTTGCCAGCGGGAACGAATTATACGTTCCGACGATATTATAAAAAAGATTTTAACTTCTGATGGGTTTCAAAAGTAGAGGGTTTCTCTCATATGTACTGTTCTTTTTTTAACCACTGTGCTGTGCGTTTCATACCTTCAGCGTAGTGAACCGCTGGAGAGTACCCAAGAAGTTGGTGTGCTTTTTCAATAGANNAGTATCATACCATGACTGATCACGGAGGCAGTGGTTTTTGTGATATTTCGTGTGATTGGTGGTTTTCCAGCGAGAGCGGCAAGGTCGTTGAGGTAGGTTTTCCAGGTTGTGGTGTTATCCCCATCTGTGATTTCAATGATTTCCCCCTCGATTTGTGACGCTGTGAGAATAGACAGGAGACCATCGAGAAGGTTTTCAATGTAGGTATGAAGGAAGAGACCGGTACCATGATCGATCAGCGTGATGCGACCCTGTTGAATCGCCTGGAGTGGGCGAAGGCACCATGTTGTCGCACCAGGTCCAAAGACACTGCCGGGTCTAATGATAACCACGGGGAATTGGTTGTTCTGACATTGTTGCAGAAGGTAGTGTTCCGCGAGTGCCTTTGAGGAGCTGTAAACTCCAATTTTTTTTGGTGATGTGCTGTGAAGATGACTTAAAAAAATGAACCGGTGAATGTTGTTCCCACATGCGTCTACCAGATGCTGCGTTCCCTTTAGATTTACGTTCATGATTTCTTTTTTCGAGCCGAAATCCTTTACAAGCGCGGCACAATGGAAGACGGTGTCAATATCATGGACTAAGCGGGTTAATGAAGCTGGATCGGTGAGATCAGCCACAACGTATTCGACCTCTCTTTCGCGACGCAGAGGAGCGGTCGCATGAAGAACCGCTCGTACACGATGACCGTTCTGGACAAGTCGTTTGATCAGTGCAGATCCTATGAAGCCAGAGGCTCCGGTGACTAAGCAGTTCATGGTCTCTACGTTAACTCGTATCGTTCCCTGAGGAGGTGCTGGGAAAGCAGTGTGATGACCAGAGAGACGATACATAAGGAAAATGAAAGCATATAATATGAGGCTATTCCGACGATAAATGCTGAGGAGAAGAGGATTCGTTCCGCGACAAATAACTCATGGGCATACAGGGATTGTTTTCTCGTTAGGGTGTTGATCGACGTGAACAAAATCAGATACATTACACAGAGAATGAGGATCCCTATCGAAAATAACAAGAGAAAATAGGTTGGATACAAAACAAGTGGGAAGAAGGATATGATCCCTGCGGTGAGCAGGAGGTACATGATGGTGAGTGTTACCGAGATGATGAGGGTGAGTCTAATCCCGTATTTCACTGGGGTGGTTGCGTACCCACCGGCCTTATCCCCGTGGACGTCTCTGATAGCTCCGATGATGTTGCTGTTGGTGTCATGGAAGAAAAACACCAATGAAAGCATCAAGAGTGATACTGGAATTGCGGAGGTTGTATCAATGGAAAAGACCCCAAACAGATAGGTCATTACCGTCATCGCGCCTCGGTTGAAATTCCCAAGGAGTCCTTTTGCTTTTGTATATTTCGCGTAACATAAAACCAGGGTACCGGCGATGAAGACCAACACGATATTGATAAGGGGAAGTAGAAAGGTGAGCCCCAATCCTATGATGGCATAAGCAGCACCAACAATCAATGCCTCACGAGAGGAAATCCTCCCTGAGGGGATTGGCCGATGGGGTTTCTGGATTGCATCTAATGTTTTGTCGAAGTAATCTGCAAGGTAAAGACCAGCGATCCAACCCAAGATCGGAATGAAAAAAACAAGAAGGGCTATCCTTATCGGCGGGATGTCACCATACCGAAGAGAAGCGCCAGCGAGACTGACCAGGCCACACCAGAGAAGCGTGTACGGTCGCATGGTTTCTAGATGCGCAAACAATTTCTGTAGCATAGTCAAAGCGGCTGAGATGGTGGTACTCACTCTCGCCCAACCGTTCTTTCTAGGAATTGAACTACCGCATTTAAACCTTTTAAGACCCCGGTCTTTAAAAAAGGTTATAATTCCCTGATGGATTTCTTAGAGGCACATTCACAGTAAAAATAAAGATAGGTTTGAGATATGACAGCAGAAGATCCGAAGAACCCCTGGACTCCACAAGAAGAAGGAGACCACGACCCCGTGATGAGGGAATGGTGGACCTGCGAACTCCTCTTTCAGTCACGGGAGGATCATCGACGATGGAATCTCATGACCTCGTTTGCATATGAACAAGAGACGCCCTCCTGTTTTTTCCAGTACGTGCTTTTTGACATCACCTCAAAAAAGTGGGTGGCACATAAAGACCTCAATGATGAGATTACGAAATTATCTCATGTGAAAAACAGACTTGACCTTCGCTATGAGACCTCACGTCTTCAGGGGTTATACCCAAAATACCATCTTCATGTGGAGGATCCAAACCAAAGGCTTACCTTAGATGCTGACTACACGGCTCGTTCGTTGCCCCATTGGATCGCTCAAGAGACGACGCAAGGGAATCTGCCGATCGGTCTGAATTTCTATCGGTATGGGTTCCTCCCCCATTGTGATATCACTGGGACCATGAAACTGGGGAAAGAATCCTATTCTATTGAAGGAAAAGGGTATCTGGAGCATGCGTATGGGGACTGGTCGTATCAGAAACCGCTGCAGACACTCTCAAGGGCACATCGAACGTTTGCGACGTATGCTCACCTCACAAGATGGTGGCTGTCTCATCATCGATTCAAGATCCCCAAAAGAATCAGTTTTTCTTCAGAGAACAATCCTTTTGGATATGACTGGGTCTGGGGTGTCTGTGACAATACATGGAGTTTGTTTTTTGGTAATTCATTGTTCTGGGTCTCTGAAGGTCCCTCAATTGGAGCGTTGTACTTAACGCCTGACGGGAAACGATATTGGGAGTTCTGCGACGTCTGGTTCAAATACAACAAAGTGCTGTACGTAAAGGAGTATGATCTGTACTATCCCTCTGATTTGGAGGTGACCGGACGGTTAGAGGATAAAACGATACGTCTTCGGTTTTGGTCAACAACTGATACGTATGAGTATATCGACCCGTATAAGAAAGGCAGGTTCTATAAGGCTTTTATTTTAAGTGAGCTACCGGGTCGTATGGAAGGCATGTTCACTGATAAAGATGGAACGATCCCTCTGCAGGGCGAGTGTAAAATCGTACCGTTACGTCAAGCGCCATTGCTTGGGCATAATGCGGTCTCTTTTGAGTTTCTCACACCGCCGAAGGGTGTTGGTCTGTCTGTTGAGCTTGATTTCCATGCTCTTCGTAAACAACTCTTCACAAAGGTGCAGCTTGCTCCGCGGCCGAAGGTGTCTTGTCGTTTAAAACGCATTGATTTGTCACAGATACCACAGGAATCAGAGGTGCGGAGAGAACTATAAGACGTTATACTTGTGACATGCTTTCGGTCATAAATGGTGAGGAGGCTTGTCACTTTTTCATGATAATATATGATTCTTGTGTTAACAATAATTTGAGTTTTTTTATTGAATAGTTTTTTAGTACTGAATCGATGTACTCAGTTGTCTCGGTGATTGGTTTTCGGAGGAGTATCTTTCCATTATTTTTTAGATTTTGAAGGGTGTTTTTTAACACTGCTTCGATATCGCCGACGCCATAGGAAATCAATATGACATCAAAGGGTGACACATCGTATGTTTCGCCTGATGCTTTTTCGACACGGATGTTCTTATAATCGGCTATGAACTTTTTTGCATGGTTAATGCTTCGTGTTTGGTTGTCTATTCCAGTTATTTGTGTGTGTTTTTCTTTTGAAAAAATTATCAATGAGTAGGGGATTGCACCGCAGCCGATATGTAGAATTTTATCGGAGGGTGAGATTTCCGCCATGTTGATTTCTTTTTTTACTGAGGGTTCATGGAATTTCATGTACAAAAACGAAAAAAAAGATATATTTGTAAATATGATTTCATATATATTATAGAGTTGGTCAAGGAATTTCTTAAACATCATTCGCCGCTGATGAATAACGTCAACATCATTTAAACTCTATTTAATACTTAACCAATCCTATTCAATCATAACGTAAAAGCTTTTATAATCTAGATTTCTTCGGGAGAACCTATGAATAAAAATATTTTATCAATCCTTGATGTCAAAGATGAGATTGAAGAATTACTCGAGCTTGCCATACAAATAAAAAATGATTGGAAAAAAGGAAAAGACATCAGATATCTCAAAGGAAAACGACTCGCCATGATCTTTGAAAGAACCTCGGTGAGAACCCGGGTCAGCTTTGAATTCGGCATACAAATGCTCGGCGGCATCGCCATCTCCCTCACAAAAGAAGACATCGGCATTGGCACGCGAGAATCCGTCGAAGATATCGCACTGGCCATGTCGCGGTACGCAGATATCATCATGTACCGAGCGCTGGACAAAAAAGACCTCCATGAGTTTGCAAAACATGCGACCATACCAGTAATAAACGGCTTAGACATCGATGAACACCCGACCCAAATACTCGCTGATTTAACCACGATAAAAGAAAAAAAACACACCTTAAAAGGATTAAAATTTGTCTTCATCGGCGATGGGAACGATAACCTCACCCATTCCTACATGCTAGGATGCACACAGGTCGGAATGGATGTCACGGTCATCACCAAAAAGAATCATTGGCCATCGAAATAAAAAACGCTGATGTCGTTGCCACAGACACATGGATCTCGATATGGTATAAAGACCAACGAGAACAGATCCTAAAGGACCTCAAAGGGTACACCGTCACCAATGAGCTAATGAAAAAAGCTAAACCTGATGCGATCTTCATCCATTGTATGCCCATCTTCTACGGGGAAGAAGTCACAAAAGAAGTTGCTCATGGCCCGCAATCGGTCATCATCGACGAAGCAGAAAACCGTATGTGGGCTGAGATGGCACTGATGGTCAATCTCTTACGCCGCCCAAAATGAGGTATACAACAACTGCAGCAGGATGTCCAGAAACATCAAATCAAACGCCGTGAGAAAATAGTTAAACCCTTTTTGACCAATGATTAACCCAGTGTCCTTCATTTCCTGCTCATCTTTCTTTAGGTAGCGATACGACCAATTCAGGGTATAGAGCCAAATGATGAGGAAAGGAATTAGGAAAATCGGTGATAAGATGGTCCTGAAAAATAGGATGATCCCAAGAATCCCTGAGATGAAATACATGGCAAAAGAGACTTTCGCAGACGTCTTGATCCTAAACGATGATGCATAGGTTCTCACCCCAATTTTTCTATCTCCATCGATATCATGGATCCCCTCGGGTAGATCATGGGCATCATCCGCAAAATAGGTGAATAAAACAAGAAGAATCATGTTAATAAAAGAATCTGCATCAAACGCAATCGCCCCTAAGACCGGTAGGTTGTAACTCATGGCATGGCTTTGAGGCAACGCGGTCCATATCGCGACATAACCAAAGACAGCTACCGTGACCCATTGAATAGGAGTGAAGATTTCTGAATAGGCAGGTATTTTCACGATTTTTTTAAGAAATTTATTATGGAAGGCGACGAATAATGCTGCCATGCCAACAATAAAGAGGCACCAGACACTGATGAGGATTGCACAGGTAAACACCATCGCTGAAAATATTAAAGCGACGATGAAGAATTGTTTTGGGGTGATCCTCCCTGAGGGTATCGTACGGTCAGGATGAGCTATCTTGTCAATCTCCATGTCACTGATGTCATTCCATATGAGTGTCGCAAAATACCCTGAGAAGAGCGTGAGAATCGATAAGAGAATGACGCGTAAAATGTCCCAATCATAGCTTTTTACGCCATACGCAAGCATGGGGACCGCTGTGTACATGAGGACTAACGAGAGGAGTTCGTACATCATGATTGTACGCCATCTGAAAGGCCGCCATTTGAATAAAAAATAGATAATTTTATTCATGCTACACAGCCTGGGTACATAGCGCATTGATTTAAATTATTATTTCTTTTAATGAATTATATAAAATCCTAAAATAATATAAACCAAAAAAGTATTTATAGAATAACACTATTAATTTAAAAATAATTAACAGTAATTAATATTTGTGTATTGTAGCAGATGATCCTATGAAGAAAAACACCAAGCTGAAAAACCCACCACTATTGGAAGGATATCTATATGATTATAAAGATGCAATAAAAGCAAGAGACAGCAATAAGCTACTCTGCCTGAGACTCGAGACAAGTTTAGCTTGCAACGTGAGATGTGAATACTGTTTCAGAGATAGCGGCAAAAAAGCAAAAAATGAGATGCCCTATGAAGATTTAAAGGAAATTGTCACCCAAGCCAAGAAGTTAGGAGCTAAATCCGTCGTCATCATAGGGGGAGGAGAACCCACGGTCTATCCTCATTTCAAAGAGCTTGTCGAACACATCTATTCATTGAAAATGGTGCCTGTCGTCATTACAAACAACCAAAAAATGACAAAGGAACTCGCAAAATTCTTATTTAAAAACAACGCATCGGTGATGATAAAATTAGATTCTCTCAGAGACGAGGTGATGGATAAACTCACCGGTGTCAAAGGCTCAGGTAAGAAAACAAGGGAAGGACTCGAAAACCTTCTTAACGCTGGGTATAAAAACACAAAAAAAGTAAAACTCTCAGGATCCTTTGTAACCAATAAGTTAAATATCGATGAAGTGGAAATCCTTTGGAGATTTTGCCGAGATAGACACATGTTCCCAAATATGGAGATAATGACGCCGAATGGCCGAGCAAGAAACCATCTCGACTGGATACCAAACAGGAAAGAGATCATGGACCTCCGGTACAGACTCCTTGAGATAGATCAAAAGGAATATGGGTACACCTGGGTGCCTTACATGCCGCTCACTGGCGCTGGTTGCAGACAACTCGAATATAGTATGTGTGTCACCGTTGAGGGATACGCAAGACCATGCGCAGCAGTCCTGACAACCAATCTGAATGTCCGACCAAGCAGCAGTAACGGAATGACTTTATCAGAGGTAATGAAGGATCCCTTTATCCAAAAAGCAAGAAACGCATGGAAACAACTTGAGGGCAAATGCGGAAAGTGCGAATACCGAACAACCTATTGTGTTGGCTGTCGAGGAATCTCATTTACGTATGCATTACGAGCCGGAAAAAAACCATTTGATGCAATCGTATCAGAAGACCCCTATTGTTCAAAAGACGAAACAGCAAAAACAAAAAAATCAGATGCCCCCGAGACAAAATACGATTTAAGATGCTGAACCTGCGTTAATTACGTTTGTTCTAACGACGTAATTCCTAGCAAAAATCGGGCTTTTCACTTCTTCAGAAGCCTCTGATGCGGACAATCATCGAGAAATACTTTTTATTCAATCCCATACTGAGGAATGAACGAAAGAGGACAAAAAGAGGGCTCTTTATTTTTTAGTCAAACAGAAGGTTGTCCATCCAATCGGCTCAAAAAACGGGAAAGGATTATGACGGATTTGTTGTTTCAATTCAATATCAGGGTGCGCAGCGATATAATTCAAGATGTCTTTGGTTGCGATATCAACTTCCCTCACAATGATGGTACCCTGGGGTCTTACTTTTTGAAAGAGATGTTGCAGGATTTTTTCTTTCGGTTGCGAGCAACTCGATACAATAACCATGTCGAATTCTTCCACAGGAAAGTCAAGGCCATCACCGTGCTTCAGGATAATCCGTTTGTCTAGGTTATTTTTTTTAATCACTTGTTGCCCTCGCTGCACAGCTTTATTATTTTTATCGATACCAACAATCTGTCCCTTGGTGCAATTCGCAAGAACAATTTCGGTCAACGGATAGGAGCCACATCCGATATGCAAGATGTTCGAATGAGATGAGATACCACAGTCTTCATATTCTTTTTGGTATTCCTTGCCGATTGTTTTATTATAAATCCTGGTGATGGCATCGTTTTTATAGGACCAAGTATCTGCAATTTCCCAGAAACAATTTGCCGTTTTTTTTATGAAGAATATTGCAATAGTATCAAGAATGGTATTAGGTTTTGCATGTTGTTCCATAACTATTCACTTGAGGAATGGAGCCAGTGGGTTCCTGATTTCCAGGATGTATGTATTATTATAGTATTTAAGATATTGTGTAAAATTAATTACCACCTCGTGTGGAATACCATTTTTTCATTGTTATTAACAGGACATTACAGGAGACACCGAAGGAATTTGCTACAATAATCGTGATATCATTACGGAAAAACCCATAGAGAAGCCAGAGGAGCATTCCACTGGCAAGAACCAATGGCATCCAATAGGAAACATCATGAAGTTTTTTGGTTCGATATCCACGGATCAGCTGAGGGATTAAACCAATGGATGTGACTGTCCCAGCGGCGAATCCAAGCACGGTAAAAAGATCAAAATTCATACGGGGTCTTCATCTAATAAAGTATATTAAGGCTTTCTAGTATGCACGCATAAGATTTTCAAAGAAAGAATACCGGCTTTTTACCTTGGGCCCGTGGGGTAGCTTGGTATCCTTCTAGCTTGGGGTGCTAGTGACTTGAGTTCAAATCTCAACGGGCCCACTGAATCATCAGTATCTCGGTGTACATATATTACATCATTACCCTTTTTTCATTTTTTACAATATTCAGAACAATCTGGGTATTTGTTTTTTCAACATTATCTAGAGAAAGAACACCTTTGATAAATCCGTTTAAATCTCTTCTGTCTTTAAAATGTGCGATGATTAAGGAATCCCATTCTCCGGTGATGTCATACACGCCACTCACATGTTTATCCTTTGATATTTTTTCTTGCACTTCGATGAGTTTTCCATGGGATATCTTCACATTTATTACCGCTGTTAAATCGTATCCTAATTTTTCTTGGTTTATTAACGGAATATACCTTTCAATTACTTTTTCGTCTTCCATTCTTTTTATTCTGTTGGATACCGTCGTTAAGGATACATTAAGTTCCCTTGCAATTTCCCGGTAGCTTTTCCGAGCATTTTCGTTTAATTTTTCTAAGATTTTATCATCTAATTCGTCCATACCTATCTAAATGCGTTGTCAATTTAAATGTTTTTGCACTCTTTTCTTGTAAATTATTGAACAATGTATATTTTTTTCATGAAATAGCGGTCAATTGAATGAATTTTTCGACAAAGATTATATTAATTGGTTTTTACACTATAGTATTTCATGAATGAAATCTGTGTAAAATGCCCAATTCCTAATCCGATGCATAGAAACTGCTGTGTATGTAATTTAATAAAAATACGATATTATGAAGATGATTAAGGAAAGATGCAAATTACATACCTATAGCAAAGATGTATTCTGCAGTTCTTGCAACAGAATATGCAGACCCTCCTTGTTTTACTTTATCTTCGATTCATACTATTTTCTGTCCATTAATAATTGGAACGTAGAATCGCATCCATAACACACCTACACTACGGTTTTCAATGACCACTTTTCAAGGTAAGTGTTTTCTAAAAAAAATTACGACAAGAATGCATTACTAAAAAATATTGATTGTCAATGAATAAAGAAAAAAAAGAAGAAATATTACTTCTTTTTCAGATAGGGAAGGCCAGTGCGTTTGTTGACACCAACACTATATCCTGGTGGTAACTCACAGGTAGTCCCACTTTTTGGTGATCTTTTACTAAAGAAATAAATCGTTTGTTTTCTTCCGCCTTTGAGGGTGACATCCCTCTTATATAACGTCCATCCTTCGTACATGTATGGCATAATTCGTTCCTCTGAATCAGAATCAAATAAGACTCATTTAAAGTTTCTCCTAACCGCTCCTAAAAGAAAGAGGCATCGATTTTACTGATGTTGAATCGGCTGTAAAATCAGCTTGTTTTGATGTTTCTGGAAGAGGATTTCGTGATCCTCAAAAATCGGTTTTCTCCCAAGAAGAACAGGCAGATCGTTCCGATCGGAGACATGCACCTCAAGGTTTTCGTAGATATACTTCCGATCCTCGTCAAAAATAATCATGGTCAATATCGTTTTATAGAGAGTCGTTTCCCCAGCTGCAGTATCGACAAAACCTGCTTTTTCTAATTTCAGTCGTAAATATTTCGCTATCGCATAGGGTATAACGATAAAATCTCCACCGGAATCGAGCAGTGCATCAATCATTGGTGTTTCTTGGTTCTTAGAACGAAACTTGATAGGAATTAAGGGATAATTTTTGTATTCAAAGACGAAGGGTGTTTCTGACATGAGTATTCCTAATGTAAATGAATACTGCCAGATAATACTTTTGATATCTTGATACTGTCTTCAGGGAATTTCTCCGCGGGAAACTTCTCATCAGCAGCTCGTAGTACGTCTTCAAGGTTCAAGCTATGGTCGACGATTTCGTCATTGAACAATAAGATCCATTCACCAGAATATTTTCTCAGCATCTCTTCTTGTTCCATTCCCTTTTACCTACCGTGATGCTCTATATAAATCTTCGCAATTATCAAAGAAAAAAATCTATTCTTGCTCCCCTTCAGTCTTTTCAAATGTAAGGGACAGAATCGCCCCAAGCAGACCACCGAGGACCAGTACGATAGTTATTGAGTAGATACCGATGTCTGCCCAGACATTGTAACGAAGACCCCAGGAGATATAGAAGAGAAGTCCTGCGATTAAAACAATAAGTGTAGCTATGGTATATGCATTGATGTTTTTTAGGCTTGGTTTCATTTTTTCCTACCTCTTTTATTTATCACTTTAACTTGGATGGGAGCACTGGGATTTGAACCCAGATCGACGGGTCTCTTCTTAGGTCATCGCTCCAGTTACTCATCATACGTCAGATGACCCTCTTGTAATCATACCTAACTGGAGCCCGTAATGATGCCGGGTTACACCATGCTCCCATGATGATATGATTTACTGTTTTTGTCTCCGCATCCGTTTTTCTCGTCGCATCCGTTTCTTGCGCCATTTCCAGCGCATCTTCCTTCGCTTTTTCCACACTCGTGAACTGCGTTTCATTAGATTTTCCTCTGGTTTGTCTACCTTGCCCCTAAAATAGATAGCTATATTTAACTGTTTAGGAACGAACCGCTATTGATTTCTCTTCTTTGTCAAGCCAGACATATTTACAGCGGTTACAATACCATGCAGATGAGATCCATTCTTGTTTTCCCTTCACCGGGTTTTTATGACGGAACAACCGGACAAGTTTCAGGTCACAATTTGGGCATTTTCCATTGTACGATTCGTTGTAATCCTTCCCACCAATGGGATACATGAGGGTATCTGAAGCTACTGTGTAAAGAAAGTCACACTCAGTACAACACCAAGCGGTAGCTACCCATTTCCGTTTTCCCTCTATGGTTTTGTTTTGATACAACCGCACCGCTTTACCATTACATTGAGGACATTTCTTCTTTATAGGTGACACCATCATTCATTTTTCATTTATTTTTTTTATACCTACATCACGGGTGGGTTTATAGATTCTTACAAAAAGACCAATATGCACATTATAATTTTAGAAACATGATATGATCATGAAAAGGAATCAGCGGGCTTGGAGGGATTCGAACCCTCGGCCAATCGGTTAAGAGCCGATTGCTCTAGCCTAGCTGAGCTACAAGCCCTCATGAAAGAAAGTATATGGAGTAACATTCGCTATTATTTAGGCTTAACGATGAAACAACGATCATTTTTCAATAATGAAATATTTTCTAAAAAAATATCTTTCCATGGCGAATAAGACCATTACTCGTCTATCACCTTGTATCCCTTCTCAGGTCGTATATAGGAAATGACAAGGGGCGCGGGTTTTCCCTTTTGAGACGGAATGTCTTGTACCTCTTTTACGGTTATCTGAACACCAGGACCTGCTTTTTTCTGATGAATCTCTTTAATTTTTTCAAAAATCACATCAAGGGAGGGACCAACATTTCGCAAATCCTCATCGATAATAACAAGGATGTCGATTTCATCGAGTTTTTTCTGAACAATCTGAAATTGTTTCACTTTCCTCGTTTTTAATTCATTAAGAATACTGTAGAGACTGGCGAAGGATGCTGCTGGAAACACCCGTCCATCCGGTAATACCACGCTATCGCTTTTTCTCCCTTCTACCCCACCTTTCAACACCGGTGTATGCAATCCACAGGCACATTCGTCGTCTTCAGATATAGCAACCCAATCATCCATCCCAGTGTAACGCACAATAGGTGTAGCCTTGCCATACAGTCGTGTGACCACGATATGGCCTCGTTTTCCCTTTTCCACAGGTTTCATCTCTTCATTGATTGCTTCCATATGGAAAAAATCATAGTTGATATGCCACGTCCCCTCATCGCATTCAAACGCCATCGGGGCACCAAGGGATTCTACGGATTCGTACACATTGTGCATTTTACATCCGAAGGTTTCCTCGACATATGCCCTCGTGTACGGCTCAAGGACCGAGCCACCCGTAAGAAAGGCTTTTGGATTAATGTGTTCCCCCAGTCCTTTTCGTTTATAATATGCTATTTGAAAAAATGTGGCGGGATAGGAATAGATGACATCTGGTTTGAATCGATCTAACTGGGCGATAATCTCTTTCATTGGAAGAAACGCATTGATACTGAACCGTGTGTTTTTTCCGTACACAAAGGAAGCCTTGGAATAAAAAAGGTTTTCAGCAGTCGAATCAGCCATATTCGGATTGAAATTACCGATATTCGCTATCCTGGAGGTCCGCCAGTTGAGATGAAGTTGATCATAGGTTCGTAAGAGCGCACCGATCCCACCAATGAAAATGGAAAGATCGGTGTAAATGGAGACCTGTTTTCCTGTGGAACCTGATGTTGACACGAGATGGGCGTTCTGTCTCTTGTAATTCGGAGGAAGGATATCGTTTGGGAAATGATCGACAAGGTCTTGTTTTGAGACTAAAGGGATCTTTGTTATGTCTTCTATCCCATGAATATCTTGGAGGCAAAGTTCGGCTGCAGCGTATTTTTTATGATAGAGGGGAACGGTATCGGCATACCGTAGTGTTCTAAGAAGCGCCTTGTTCCGAGATTTTCTGATTTTTTCCGGGGAATTGGTGTTTAATCTCCTTGTATCAAAGAGATAATTTTTTAACAGAGGGATACCGGAAACAGGGTTGAGAAATGGGTTCATGTTCTTATCGCGGGCATACAAATATTAATTAATATATTTTATTATTGCCTGAAACGGCGTGAAGCGTGAAATACACACTGAAATGTTTGAAATGCGGTAAAACCTACTCGGCAGATCATTATATCTGTTCTTGCGAAAATAAATGTGACGCACTTTTAAAAACGGTCTATGAACAAAAAAGTTTTACGATCGATGAAACCTACCCTGGGATCTGGCAGTATCATCAATGGCTTCCGATACAAAAAATAGACCAACGATTGATTGACCATGGGAGTTGTTTCCGTACCTATAGGAGCACAAAACTCGCAGCGCATCTCGGATTGCAGAACCTCATCATCTGTCTCAATGCATACCCATACTGCCATACGGGATCCTTTAAAGACCTTGAAGCAGAGGTCACCTTTCAACGGGTCATGAGTACGTTTGACGCAGGAAAACCCCTGGTGATGTCCTCCGATGGGAACAACGCCATCTCCTTTGTCCACTATTCCAATGTGATTCATTACCCAATTTTCTTATTTGCCACAGAGGATGCACGGGTCAGACGCATTTGGTCTTTTTCCAAATCCAATCCGTACACACGTCTCTTTCCCATCTACGGTGACTATTATGATGCGATTAACCTAGCCAACCAATTCTCGCGGGTCGAAGGGTATCTTTCCGAGGGCGGTTATCGAAACGTGGGTCGTCGCGACAGTGTAGGTACCATGATGCTGGATGTGACGCGATTCCTAGGCCGAATCCCTGATCATTATTTCCAGGCACTTGGCTCAGGCCCTGGTGCTATTGCTGCATACGAAGCAGCAGAACGACTCATCCTTGATGGACGATTTGGGAAGACTCTGCCAAAAATCCACGGGGCTCAAAACTACCCCTATGCTCCGATGTACGAAGCATGGGAAAATCACTCTCGAACGATTGATGAACGGTTCCAAAAAGAATCAGCAAAGCAAATGATCGACCAGACCATCGCTCATGTGCTGACAAACCGTTTCCCCGCGTATTCCTTGATCGGCGGAATCTACGATGTGTTGACGGAAACCAAGGGAGAGATGTACAGTGTCACCAACGAAGAAATTGAAAAAGCTCAACAATTATTCGAGAAACTCGAAGGCATAAGCATTGTCCCTGAGGCAGGGGTAACGATTGCATCCTTACAACAGGCACTACAAAAAGAAACAATCTCACCGCAGGACTCCATCCTTGTGAACATCACCGGTGGTGGTCGGAAAGAGATTAAAAAGGAACGGATGCACATAGAACCGTATCGGTTTCTCACAAAAAAACTTCAAATCAGCCAAAAAACACTTGAGGAAAAAATTCAACATTCCAAGGACCTCATCCAAGAGGCTATTCAAACATATAGCAACAAGGTCGCTGTTGCCTGCAGCTGGGGAAAAGACAGTATGGTTCTTCTCCATCTTGCACGATCCATCAACCCGGATGTCCCTATTTTTTCCGTGTTAACGATCCATAAACCAAAGGAGACCTTTGATTTCATCGTAAAGGTCGTACAACAATACCACCTCAAACCAAAGATTTTCATGGTAGGCGACACAATACCAAAGGTGTTGCAGGAGAACAACATTGATGTCACCTTATTACCCGTGGAGCAGTATCGTATACAAGAAGAAAAAATAAAAAAAGAAACAGGTCATGAAATCTATTATGCAGACCCTGATCTGTGCTGTAAATTATTAAAAGTCGTCCCGGTTCGTTACGCGTATACAACACTTGGACTGCAGGCATGGTTCAGTGGATTACGCAGCACAGAGGGATTCACAAGAAAGTATCTCGCTGAAATTGAAAAAATAAGTGACCATGAGACAAAAATCAATCCACTTCTCGCTTGGACTGAAGAGGAGATATGGAAATATATAAAAAACAATAAAATACCTGCACATCCCTGGTATAAAAAGAAGTTTGGCGACGGCCGAAGAATCCGGTCCTTAGGATGCGAACCTTGTACTGTGCCTATTTTCGACCATGAGAGCGAACGAGATGGTCGATGGAGAA
>JAFNFT010000031.1 GCA_017885605.1 Methanobacteriota archaeon
GAAGTTTTCATGCGGTACACGGAGGTGTAGGTATGCAAACAAACGTTATTCTCAGCATAGCAAAAAAAGAAATCATGGATAATATCCGGAACAAATGGATCATTCTGGTTTCCGTGATGTTCGCACTTCTCACCTTGGTCGTTTCCTATTTTGGCTCACTTGCAAGTCGTGGATGGCAAGACCTTGGCTTCACCATTTCAGGTATGGCAAGTCTTGTGACCTTTTTAGTACCCATCATCGCACTCATGCTCGCATATGCAGCAATCATCGGAGAAATCGAACGAGGGTCTATGAACTCACTCCTCTCACTTTCCGCAACGAGATTTGAAATCATCATCGGAAAATTCCTGGGCCTGGCAGGTGTAATGTGCTTTACGATTTTTATAGGATTCGGAGCAGCAGGTCTAATGATAGCGGCTAATGTCGCCAATGTCAACTATGCTGATTACGGCATCTTTATGGGTGCAACAATGCTCCTTGGATTGGTCTTTTTAAGTGTGGCGTTATTCTTCTCTACAATCTTTAACAAACGATCAACCGCGATGGGTGGCGCAATCTTCCTGTGGTTCCTCTTCAACATTATTCTTCCTATTGTTTTTGTTGGATTATTAATGACCACTATCGATATAACGCAGTTTGTGCAAGGGAATACAATTAATGTACCAGACTGGTACAATGCCGTTAATTTGTTTAATCCAATATCGGTATACTCATCCCTCCTCACGACTGCAATTGGCCCGGTTTCCTCGATGAACGCATCCTCACAGATTCCAGCACCCTCCTGGTACTCCAGCGGCCTTCTCATTGGTGTCCTCTTTGTCTGGATCATTGTCTTTTTCGTCCTCGCGGTTTGGAGGTTCCAACGAAAAGACATCTAACCTACCCATAAATCTTATAAATACCACTTTGTTTTCCTACCATCCATCAACACTGGGGAACCAGCTTATGGCACGACACATCGAAAAGACAAACCCGGCGCTTATCTCGCTAATCGAGGACTTGAAAAAGTCATCGTATGAGAACAAGGCGCCAATCTGGAAAGATATCGCGCAGCGATTAGAAAAACCATTACGGAATTGGCCTGTGGTGAATCTACATCGTATTGACCTGTACGTTCATGAGAAAGAAACCGCGTTAATCCCAGGCAAGGTACTCTCGCCAGGGAAATTAACGAAAAAGGTTTCTATCGCAGCCTGGTCCTTCTCAGAGAAAGCTCATGAGAAGATCAAAAAAGCAGGCGGGAAAACTCTTACTATTGAAGAGCTTATGAAAAACAATCCGAAAGGAAAAGATATCAGGATCGTGGGATAACTATGGTCGCAATCATTGACTCAGAAGGCGCAGTCCTCGGACGACTCTGTACTATTGTTGCAAAACGTTTGTTAAACGGCGAAGAGATCGTTATGGTGAATAGCGAAAAAGTGATTGTGACAGGGAAGAAAGCCATGATCAAGGCGCATTATAAACATGAACGAGAGGTCGGAACCTATCGGAAAGGTCCGTTCTACCCTCGGATGCCTGANNAGGACAGCGTTTAAAAGACTGAAATGCTATATCGGGGTACCAAAGGAATTCCAAGGAAAGACCTTTGAGAAGATCAGCACTGCTGAAAAGCATCCTGCTAATTTTATGACGTTAGACGAAGTAGCACAATTCTTAGGAGCGAAAGTGTACCATGAGTAAAAAAGTCGTGAACACAACCGGGAAACGGAAAACCTCGGTTGCGAAAGCAACGGTGATGAAAGGTGCTGGTCGCGTCCGGATCAATAACACACCTGTCGAGTTTTATGAGCCTGCGATCGCCCGCTGGAAGATCATGGAGCCTTTGAAGCTTGCGGAGCATCATGTCAGCACGGTGGATATCGATATCAATGTGCAGGGTGGTGGATTCATGAGCCAGGCGAACGCAGTGAGAACAGCGATCGCAAAAGGTCTGGTGGAGTACACCGCGGATCCTGCGTTACGTCTCACATTCCTTGGTTATGACCGAGATTTACTCGTGAGTGACTCACGGATAAAGGAAAGTAAAAAGCCTCTCGGGCGTGGTGCTCGAAAGAAGAGGCAGAAATCATACAGGTGATGAAGGGTGATTATCCCAATCCGATGTTTTACCTGCGGCAAAGTGGTATCCTCGCTGTACGAGGAATACAAAAAACGCTGTGAGGTCTATCAGAAAGCAGTTGCTGCTGGTGAAAAACCAAAAGAGACTCCAAAGGAGATCCTGGACAGTCTTGATGTCGAGCGGTACTGTTGCCGACGGATGATCATCTCCCAGGTCGATCTTCTCAAAGAAGCAGCACCGTACGAATAAGTCTTTTTCCTAAAAAATTTATATTTTTTTTTTTATTTGCTTGCTTTTTTGATGACATATCGGTACAGGCTGATGATGGTCATGGTGAATAATCCTGCTACGAACCCGAGGAGCGCGTAGGTGAGGACAGTCATGGGTACCGCCTGTTTTCCTGTGAAGAAAAAGTTTGTTTGTGTGAGTGGGATTCGATCGTCATGGTCGTGGTTCACCTCTTAAAACCTATAATGACATATTATATCATGATAATTTGTGTCAATTGATGTATTTATACCTTCGCTGACAAAATATCAAAAAACCACCTAGCCTCATCGCAAAGAATATAATACACCACTGCATTCCATCATTTCGGGGTGAATGTGGATGCAAAAAACATTACTCGATTTCTTCGACATTGATGGAGAAAAAAACAAACGAAAGACAATCGTAGCAAAATAAAAAAAATAATTTTTCGTTTCTAAATCTTAGGGATTCGGTTCTCCCAAAATCGCCAGAGTCCGACAACCAAAAAGACGGAAAAAACAATAAAACAGCCGATCGCGACATACAAATATATTGGATTCTGATACACCGCCTGGATCACCTCTTGTGATTGATCGATCACGAACCGACCACCCTGACCAGCGGTCAAAGAACTTGGATCAGAACTATCTTTTATCACCGTGATATCTTTTCCAAGCGGGATCCATTGAGAATACCCGAGTTTTGCTCGTAGTAAAAAATCAGGCAGACCTGGCTGCAACGAAGCACTCTGAGTCCAACCATCCCCCAAGAGAGGAAAATTCCCAGACTCAACCAAACCTTTCGGAGTCAGAATGACATCCGTCACCGTTCCTTTAATGTACCAAATCATCTGAAGGAGACCGACCCACAACGCGACAATCGTCGTTGTAAATAACACAACGATCTTGGTGTTCTCCGGATGCAGGAGGCTTTCACCCTTCCACGTCAACTTATAATACACCCATTTATGACCATCACGTTCATTTCTCTTGATCAACCCGGCCTCATACAGCTTCGCCAGATGCTCATGCAACGTCGCCTTGTTAAGATTCGTCACCTTCGCAATCTCATTCAGACCCATGTTCTTCCCATCCAGGGTCTTCAGAATATCAAGCCGCGTATCAGACGCAAGTGCTTTGAATGTTTCTCGATCTAAGGTTATCTTGGTCATACTGCCTATAACCAATTATCTCCTACATCCTTTAAATACTGTGTGTTTACGTTCGGTTTTTTCCAAATGATACCCCTACCACCTACTCAGGAAGCTTTTAGTACAAAAGTAAAATTATAAATCACCAGAACCACTACCCCCCGCTTACATGACGAGAGAAAAACTCATCCAACAGCTCAAGGACTGCGGCGCNNAAAAAAGCAAGCACAGAACCAAAAACCCTCAGACTCATCGCACAAGAAATGAGCGGCTATACCAAAGGATACGACCTGCTCGCAGGCATGGAACTCGGAGCAGTACCACTCGTTGTCGCCCTCGCACTGGAGACAGGGATCCCCTATGTCATCATACGCAAAGAAAAACGAGAACACGGCACCGGAAAACAAATCGAAGGAGGCGACGTCAAAGGCAAAAACGTCCTCATCGTCGAAGATGTCACCACCAGCGGCGGCTCCGTAGTAAAAACCATCCAGATCCTCCGCGAGAACCAAGCGGAAGTCGAAAAAGTCCTTGCAGTCGTCGACCGGGAGAGTGGTGCTAAAGAACAACTCAAGAAACTCGAAGTCGAATTCATCCCACTCGTTTCCGTCAGCGAGATCCTGAAAAAAAAGGAAAAAGAAAAATAAAATAAAACACAAGAAAAAAAATGAGGGGAATTTTATGAACGTGTTAGTCGTTGGTGGTGGCGCACGAGAACATGCCATCTGTGATGCGGTCGCTCGGTCAGAGCAAGCAACCCTGTTTTCCGTGATGAACAACCTCAATCCAGGTATTGAAAAACTTGCGATAGAATACCTCCTAAAAAAAGAAACAGAAATACCCGAGATTGTCTCCTACGCAAAGAAAAAAAATATTGATATCGCACTCATCGGACCAGAAGCCCCCCTCGAAGCAGGGCTTGCTGATGAGCTGATAAAAAACGATATACAAACCTGTGCCCCCAGAAAAAACGCAGCACGCATTGAGACTGATAAAGAATGGATGCGCAATCTTCTTACAACATATAAGATCCCAGGGCAACTCCAGCATCAAACCTTCACGGACCCCGCGGAAGCACAACGATTCATTGATGACCTTGATGCAGAAGTCGCAATCAAACCAATTGGGTTGACCGGAGGCAAAGGCGTACACGTCGCAGGCGACCATTTCAACGGCACCACCGAAGCCATGGCCTATGTCACAGAAGTCATACAGAACAAAATCGGTGGAGCAGCAAAAGTCCTCATCGAAGAAAAAGCGATCGGCGAAGAATTCACCCTGCAGGCATTCACCGACGGACACCATGTCGCCCCCTTACCAGCGGTACAAGACCACAAACGACTCCTTCCTGATGATAAAGGTCCGAACACCGGTGGCATGGGCTCATACTCCTGCGCCAACGGACTGTTACCGTTCCTCACCAAACAAGAATATCATCAAGGTGTTACTATCTTACAACACATCATCCAGGCTCTTGCACAAGAACAAAACACCTACATCGGCCCTATCTACGGACAATTCATCCTCACCTCACAGGGTGTGAAAATCATTGAGGTGAACGCACGGTTCGGCGACCCAGAAGCCATGAACGTGCTGCCATTGCTGCAAACCGATTTCCTTGATATCTGCACCGCTATGCTGAATACGACGCTCTCAACCAAAGACATACAGATTGAGAAAAAATCAACAGTCTGCAAATATGTCGTCCCAGAGGGATACGGCGTCAAAAGCATGGCAGGCGAACCAATCTATGTCAACGAAGAAGCACTACGGAAAACCGGTGCGATGCTCTTCTATGCATCCGTGAACAAAAAAGATGATCATATTCTCACAGGATCATCACGATCCCTTGCGGTAGTCGGAATTCATGATACTCTTGCGAAAGCAGAAAGAATCAGCGAACAGGCTCTTACCTGTATCAAAGGGGATCATCTCTTCATCCGCCATGATATCGGAACAAAACAACTGCTTGAGAAACGCATACGGCATATGAAAGAGATACGAGGAAAAAAATGAAACAAGAAATTTTTATTTATTTTATTGGGACCGCAGGCTCAGGGAAATCAACATTGACCGCATCCATGCAAGAATGGTGCAAAGACCGTGGGCTCGATGCCATCATCGTCAACCTCGATCCTGGCGCGGAAAACCTCCCCTACGAGCCTGATGTCGACATCAGGGACTGGATCAGCCTTCGGGAGGTCATGGACACAAACAGACTCGGACCGAACGGGGCACAAATCGCCTGTGCAGACATGATCGCACTCAACACCGAGGATGTCAAAACAAGCATCAACTCATTCAAAGCAGACTACATCCTTCTGGACACCCCAGGGCAACTGGAACTATTTGTGTTCCGAGAATCAGGGAAATACACCGTCAAGTTCCTCAGCCCAGAAAAATCAATCATCTGCTATCTTTTAGATCCCATACTTGCAAAAACAGCATCCGGGTTTGTCTCCCAGTTACTCCTAGCGATTACCACGAACCTGCGGATGAACCAACCACAGATAAACATTCTCACCAAAGCAGACCTCCTGTCGAAGAAAGAACTCCAGCTCATCCAACGATGGTCAGACAACGCTGACGAGATCATTGAGGCGTTGTGTAACGAGGAGCCATCCATGCACCGGGAGATGAGCGAGCTGATCCTCCGTCTTATCAAAGACATCGGTGGATATACTAGGCTCATCCCGACCTCAAAGCGAAATTTCTTCGGCATTGAGGACATCTACACCGTCATTCAACAACAATTTGAGGGCGGAGAAGACCTTTTAAAAGACTGATCAGGTTGTCTTAAGGGTCCCAAGCATCGGCTCAAAAATAAAGCCTTTGTCCATCAGCGAGTTCAATGCTTCCTCGATCGCGTTCTCATCAAGTCCCTTGCTCTTGCAGGCTTCAACGATGCTATCCCACAGGGCGCCATCATCGCCTTCGAGCTCTTTGATGGTGCCTAGCACGACCGTCTCAGGATCCTGTGTCGCTTCAACCGGGCTTGCCTCTTCCTTTTTTTGTTTCTTTGGTTTCTTCGCCTCTTTCTTTGATTCTTTTTTCTGTTCTTTTTGTTCTAAGGATTCCTCTAATCGGACTTCCTCGAATTTCTCTGCTGCCCCGGGGACAATGAACTGCAAGGACTCCCGGATGAGGGTTGCATATTTGTTCACATCAACAGAGCCGTATTTTTTCAAAGCAGCGACGATCCCTTCTGATAGCTCACGGCTGTACCCGAGTTTTTTCAAATCGTATACATTTGGTTGGGACATCTTCATCGCCTCGACTATCGCACCCATCCGATGCTTGGTCTGCAGGCAGGTCTCGATGATCCATCGATCCCGGGCTTCCGCGCTGACCTCACGGATCAACTCAGGGCGCAACGAGACATACAAGGTCCCTTCCTCAGGAACATACGTCCGTACCTTTCCGACGACCCCGACAAACGCTGGAGCCTCGATGCTCTGCAGCTTCGCGGTCGCCTCCGGCTGATACTGCCCTGAATAGATCGTAAACACCCCGGTCGGGTCAGACACATGGGCTCGCAGGTACTCCCCGCCCTCCATCACACTTTCGACATCGGTTAACACCCCGGTGATGAAGACGCGGTTGATCTTGCTGCCCAGCGGGGTGATCACATACGAGGGGACCTTTTCTCCGCTGCTGCCTTTGATCTCCAAAGCGGTATCATTGTACTCTGCAGCAAAAATCCGCCAGGCTGGCTCTCGTCTCATTGGAACTCCTCCAGCTCCTGGGATAAGCGTTCTGCTTCTGCGGCGACATTGAAATCCGCTCGTTTCGCATCCCGGGCGATCAATGTGACCCCGAACTGATCCCCAAGCGCATTCCCTTGTAAGCTAACCCTATGACCAAACAACAGGTTGTTCATCTCCTCGACCAGTCCGTCTTCGTCGGAAGTCTCAGGCATGGTTTTTCCTAGGAGTTTTTCGGTAAGCTCCTTCCCGAGGATCGCATTGACGGAACCAACTCCGTCATCAATGACCAGTTTCATGCGCAGATCTGTTTTTCCTTCCACGGCTCCATGGACCGCACAGGAACCCTGCTGAAGCACCCGGTTGCACTCCGGGCAGCGCTGCACATGGCCTGAGCCTCTCTGTATCTCAATGACGGTTCCTTCGACCTCCACATCCAAAGCACCGTTGCGCTCCACCAGCTCGGAGAGCGGTATTTTCTGTGTTTTCACGTCTTTTTTTGCTATCGTGTTTGCATCAAGTTTCTCCATCGTTGCCTTTTCATCGAAGGTGAACTGGGGAATGCCTTTCCAGGCTTTCACGTACCCACCGGTGATCTTCACCACAGCTCCTTCCTTCAGTTTAAAATCATGCCATGCAGTGAACTGCGCTTTGCCAGTCTCATCACCAAGCACTCCTGAGAAGACTTTTTTTTTCTGACCGGAGATGTCCACCTCGCGGTCCTGTATCTCAATGATCCGTGCGGTGACTTCAACAGAGCTAAGCCCACCGCGTAACTCATTGACTTTGTATCCTCGTGGCTCGAGGTTCATCTCGGGAAGTTCAGCGGCATCGACCTTGGTGATCCTGGTTCGGTCACCGAAATTCACTTTGAGGCTACCTTGCCATTCTTTTGTGTAGGCGTTGGTGATGTCGACCACAGTGCCTTTTTCAAGCTCAAAATCCTTCCAGGCGGTGAACTGAATCGTCCCACTCTCATCACCGAGGATCCCATAGTAGATCTTACGTGTCTCCCCCTTCACTTGTATGTCTCGGGGGTTGACGGAGATGATACGGCTGAGCACATGGACACTTTGTTGACTTGGTTTCAGATCAACAATAAGCATCCGTTCTGAGGGTGCCGCAAGTTTTACTGCACCGCCGAACTTCTTCACCAGCGTCTGTTTCGCATGCTCAAAAGGCACTCCATATTCTAAGAATTTTCTGAGTTCTTTTTCCAGTGTGTCTCGACTGATGTCTTTGCCTGATGTTTCCCGTAATGCCTCGAGAATCTCATCTATCTGTTGTATAAGAGTATCTTCATCCATACAGGATTCCTCGCCCAACGATGATAACAATTTTTCTATATATAAAGAGTACTGTAGTACTCATAGAAAACTAAAAAAATGTTAGGATAACCCGATGATGTTGCCGTTCTTGTCGATATCCATGTGCTCGGATTGAGGGTGGGGGGGAAGACCAGGCATGGTGGTGATTTTCCCGGTCATGGGGACGAGAAACCCGGCCCCAGCGGAGAACTTGATGTCCCGGACCGTGATTTTAAAACCAGTTGGTCTGCCCAGTAACAAGGGATCATCAGACAAGGAGTACGGTGTTTTTGCGATACAGATCGGCAGGGTGTCAAGCCCAAGCTCCTTGGCTAGTTTAAGGTCGCTTTCTGCATTGACAGAGTAGCTGACTCTATCGGCGCCGTACATCTTTTTTGCGATGATCTCTATCTTTGTTTTGACAGGGAGATCAAGGTCGTATAAGTAGGTGAAACGGGAGGGTGTGTTATGGATCAGGCTGACGAGTTTTCCTGCTAGCTCGATGCCGCCTTCGCCACCTTTTGCCCATACGTCGACGACCGCGCAGGGGACCTGTTTTTTGGAGCAAAACTGTTCGATGAAATCTAATTCTTCATCGGTGTCGTTGGTGAATTGATTGATGGCGACGATGACCGGGACTTGGAACCAGGAGATGTTTTCCAGGTGTTTTTCAAGATTCGCGAGTCCTTTTTGGAGGGCTTTTTTGTCGGTGCCTTCCCCATGTCGTTTCAAAGCTCTGACGCTGACGACCAGGACAACCGCATCAGGGGTAAGCTTGCCGGTGCGACAGACGATGTCAAAGAATTTCTCGGCACCCAGCTCAGAGCCAAAGCCTGCCTCTGTCACGAAATAATCAGCGAGTCGTAACCCGATCATATCTGCAATCAGGCTGTTGGTCCCATGGGCGATATTTGCGAAGGGTCCGCCATGGACGAACGCGGGGACCCCCTCGACGGTTTGCACGAGATTTGGCATGATCGCGTCTTTTAAGACAACGGTCATGGCTCCTACTGCTTTGAGGTCCGCTGCGGTCACTGGTTTATTATCATAGGTGTAGGCGACAATGATACGGCTGAGCCGTTGTTTCAGGTCTTGGAGATCCTTGGAGAGACAGAGGATCGCCATGATCTCAGAGGCGGGGGTGATCGAAAACTCTATCTCATGAGGGACACCATCTGATGGCCCACCGAGTCCTACGACGACCTTTCGTAATGCCCGATCGCTGATGTCCAGCACCCGTGGCCAGACGATGTACCGCGGGTCGATGTGGAACAGATCCCCATGATGAATATGATTGTCCAGGAGACTAGCGAGAAGGTTATGGGCGCTGGTTATCGCATGCATATCCCCAGTGAAATGAAGGTTGATGTCTTCCATGGGGAGAACCTGTGAGTACCCTCCACCTGTGGCGCCCCCTTTTTTGCCCATGATGGGACCCATGGAGGGCTCCCGGATGGCGAGCATGGTTTTTTTGCCTAGCTGCGCAAGGGCTTGTGCGAGTCCGATGGTGATCGTTGTTTTTCCTTCACCACTCGGAGTCGGATTAATGGTCGTCACCAGAATGAGCTTGCCTTGTTTTTGTTGTTTGATCCGCTGTACTATGTTCAAGGAGACTTTTGCTTTCGAACGGCCCCAGCAGTAGTATTCATCCTCATGGATGCCTGCTGCTGCCGCGATGTCTTCGATGGGTCGGAGCGGAACAGACCGCGCAATATCGATGTCGGTTTTCATAGCATGACATGGTCCATATCATGTTTCTGTTAAAAAGATGTACGTTTAGGGGAGGATACGAAGAGGGAGGTGGACCACCGTCCGGGGATAATTATATGAAGTGTGTTTTTCGGGTGGTCCATACAGTCTCAGGCAGCGAAGAATAGAAAGCGTTGGGGTTATAAGGGGGGATAGTTTTGATGGATTTATTCTTCGGTCGGCCTATCTTTACCTTCTTCTTCGTTTCAGTCGGGAAAATAACGTTTTTTTGAAACACCCAGTATCGGATTCGCCAGTTCGTTCCGTCGCTGAGGATTGCTTCGTCTCGTCGGGTGTAAAGGATCCCTTCTTCTTCGAGACGGTAAAATAAGCGTCGATCCGCGTGATCGAGGCTGTTATCGATGATGCAGTCATCGTATCCGAACATATCCATGACGATTTCAGCGTACCCGCGTGCTTCTTTTTCGCTGATGTTTAATTTTCGTTGGATGGTTTTTGCGAGTATATGTAATGTGATGAGTGGCATTCTTCGTCTCCGTGATTATCTGATAGTATCAATTTTATATTAGTAAGTATATATAATTTTCTCTTTTTTTTGCCCTTTTTTGCGAACCAACTAAAAAAAAATCACTTATTTCAATCAACAACTCTTATAATATCATGGTCCATACCCTCCCCGGAGTTGCTGGTATGAAACTTGCCTTGATCTCCGCACGACCCACGATTGCAGATAAAACAAAAAACATACAAACCATGGAGAACTACATAAAAAAAACAAAAGCGGACATCTATGTGTTCGGTGAGTATTTTCTCTCAGGGGACCGCTGCAAAGACGAATTCCGGGACCTTGCTGAACCACTCGACGGACCCTCCATCCAACACCTGAAAAAAATCGCGAAAACAAAACAGTGTTACATCGTCTTTGGCATGCCCTGCAAAGATAGCACCATCGACGGCCTCCTCTATAACGCCGCGGTCTTGATCCATCCAAACGGCACCGTCGATGCCTACAAGAAATGGTTCCTGCCTACCTCAGGACCATTCGAGGAGAAAATCTTCTTTGACGAAGGCGAAGAACTCCCCGTGTTCACCACCGCCTTAGGAAAAATCGGCTTGCTCATCTGCTATGACCTTAATTTCCCTGAAATTGCAAAAGCACTCACCTTACAAGGAGCGGACCTGCTCATCTGTATCTCTGCATCACCCACGACCACACAAAAATATTTCGAAACATTGCTCCCCGCGCGTGCCTTGGAAAACACGGTGTTCATCGCCTATGTGAACCTTGCAGGAAACCAGGAGGATCTTGTGTATTGGGGAGGCTCCCAGGTCTATGACCCCTTAGGAAACCTTCTCGAAAAAGCTCCTTATCTAAAAGAAAGCATCATCACCTGCGATGTGAACCTCAAACTTTTGGAACCCGCACGAGCACGTCGACCCGTGTTGCGAGATATACGACCGGAGATCTACCAAGACCTCTACGTCCTTTCACGGTACCATACGAAGCAGAAGGTCGCAGAAGAGAAGAAATTTAAATCCACGTAATAACTGAGAAAGACCACCGATATTTTTTTTTACAAAAAGTATTTACATGGAAAAATCATTCAGGGATTCTAATTTCATTTGGGCTAACTGGGCGGGGCGAACCTTTGAAGCATCATGATGAGGAATTTATAAGAAGATTAGACCTTAAAGCAGTGACATTACGAAAGCATATCATTGAGATGTTATACCTAGCTAAATCAGGCCATCCCGGTGGGTCTCTTTCTGCGGTTGAAGCCATCGTCGCCCTCTACTTTCACCACATGCACCATGACCCGAAAAACCCACACGATCCGAATCGAGACCGTTTTGTCCTCAGCAAAGGCCATGCAGCCCCAGCACTGTATGCGGCACTGGCGGAATGCGGGTATTTTGACGTCGAAGAACTCAAGCACCTTCGGCAGATCAATTGCATGTTACAGGGGCATCCCGTCTGCACGCACATCCCCGGTGTCGAAGCATCAACGGGGTCTCTTGGTCATGGGCTGTCATTTGCCATCGGCATCGCACTGGCGGGGAAGCTTGATAAAAGAAACTACCGGGTCTACGTCATGGTGGGTGACGGGGAGACGAACGAGGGACAAATCTGGGAGGCTGCGACCTCTGCTACGCATTATAAACTTGACAACCTCACGGCGCTCATCGATAGGAATTTCTTACAGATCGATGGGAACACGGAGGACGTCCTGCGTCTTGAATCGGTCCGGGATCGCTGGAGCTCCTTTGGGTGGCATGTTATTGAGGTCGATGGACATGATATCGAAGAGATCATTGATGCGCTTCTCTCCGCGAGTGAACAGAAGAACCAGCCGACCATGATCATCCTGAACACCGTGAAAGGAAAAGGCGTCTCATTTATGGAAAATAACATCGATTTCCATGGTGTGCCTCCTAACGAAATAGAATATAAGCTTGCGATGAAAGAGCTGGATACGGCGCAAAAGGCGTTGGAGGCGACCTTATGAAGAAGAAAGAGATGGCCAACCCTCGCGATGCCTACGGAGAGACCCTTGTGGAGCTTGGGGGAAAACATCCCAATATCGTGGTGCTGGATGCTGATCTTTCAAAATCAACCAAGACTATTTTGTTTGCGAAAAAATACCCGGACCGGTTTTTTGAAATGGGGATTGCTGAGGCGAACATGATCTCCGCTGCCGCGGGACTTGCATCGTGTGGAAAAATCCCGTTTGCCAGCACCTTTGCGGTGTTTGCGACCGGCAGGGTCTATGATCAGATCCGTATTGATGTCGCGTATTCTGAGGCGAACGTGAAAATTTTTGCGACGCATGGGGGAATCAGCGTTGGGAAGGATGGCGCGAGCCATCAGATGATCGAGGATCTTACCTTGATGCGGGTGCTGCCGAACATGACCGTGCTGGCACCAAGTGATGCGACACAGACACGACGACTGGTGGAGCTGATGGCGACAACGAAAGGCCCGATGTACGCACGAATCGGACGAGCGAACGCGCCAATTCTCTATACGAAAGAGGATCTGAAGGATATCGAAATCGGGAAAGGCCTGATCACGAAAGAGGGTTCTGATGCCAGCATTATCGCTTGTGGCACGATGGTCAACCAGGCAGTCGATGCTCAGGAGCAACTGGCGAAAGAGGGTGTGTCTGCTCGGGTTATTGATATGCATACGATCAAGCCTCTTGATGAGAAACTGGTTTTGAGATGTTTGCGTGACACCAATGCGATCGTGACGGTCGAAGAACATTCCATCATAGGTGGGTTGGGTGGTGCAGTCAGTGAGGTGCTTGCAGAGAATGGTTCGTCAGTCCATTTTAAACGGATTGGTGTTCAGGATATGTTCTGTGAGTCAGGGGAGCCTGAAGAACTGTTTGATAAGTATGGGTTGAGTACTCCGCATATCATAAAAACCGTGAAAAAACTTCTCAAATAACAGGAATGTATTTTCGGTATTGGAATTTTTTTCTTTCTTTTTTAACTGTCTGTGAGATGACGAGTGATTCTTCCTTTTTGTAAGTTTTTCTATAAGATATAATTGCACGATATATTTATATATTATTATTGCCAAAGTATAACATAATAAGTTTAAATAACTAAAATAGAAGAGTATAACGTTTTAATGATGGTGGAAGGAACCATGACACACAAACCCAGCAGGATCATTCTTTGCGTCTTTGCCCTTCTCTTCATCAGCCAACTCCCCTTCTTCTCCACTCAGGCCCAACAGGCAATGACCACCGAGAATTTCACCCCTGAGAACAACCCAGAACTCCTCATCATTCTTTCACCACAATACAAAAACGATACCGAAATCCACACCGCGATCCAAGCGTACATCACCGCAGTCAAAAACGACCTCGGCTGGAAATCGACTATCATCGCCATACAAGAAAAAGAAAACGACTACCAACAGATTGACACCCTCATAGAAACCAGCAACCAGAACCACACCGTAAAAGCCTGCATCATGGTCGGAGAAGACCTCAGCACCCCTCTAGGTGGAGACACCGACTACCTCGAACAACCCAGTACACTTCCCTGGGCGACCCTCGGAGGAACCACCGCCTACGAATACACAGACCAGGGAATCATCTCCAAACCCACCATGATTCAGATATGCATCTCCCTGCTCTACCCACCCCAACAACTCCCCTACGAACAAAAAAAAGCATCACTCCTCTTTGCCTTTCACAAATTCACCACCCAACGACACCCAACCAGTCAAAACACCATCCGAATCTTCGAAAGCTCTGACCTGAACACCTACTCAAAAACAATCTATCAAAAACTCAGTGACTGTTCAATCCTTCAATACACAGAAGACGCGACAACACAAGAGATAACAAGCTCCCTTACAACACCATACACTGCGTTCTTCGTCCATGGCCATTCCAACCCCTCAGGAACAGACGTGAACGCACAAAAAAACACCGGATGGTTCCCCGCAGAAAACCTCAACACCATCCAAACACCACTCTTTGGGGCAGACGGATGCTACGCTGCCGGCTGGTGGTCCACCCAAAAAGACAACAACAAACTCGACGGAAGCATCGATGCCACCTGGTACGGAGCAAAAATCTTCACCAGTACCTCCATCCAGGTCATGGCTCTTGGCCTTCTCTCCCAAAACGGATTTTCCACACCAGTGAGTTTTATCCAGAACGCCATGCCCGAACTTCTGGCAGGAAAGACCCTTGCAGAGGCGATGATCGGCGATTCTACCATCGGCGACACCATCATCATCGGCGACCCAACATTCCATTTCAGCATATAAAAACCAAGCAAGACTGAATCAATTACCTTTTAATACCAACAAAGTCATATTTATAGATTAGCTTGAATATAATGACACGAGAAAATTTCCCTTCATTTATCCCGGCAGAAAAAATCGTTCCAGAATTAACAGTCAAAGCAATCCTTGTCGGGATATTTCTCGCAATCGTTCTTGGAGCAGCAAACGCATACCTTGGCTTGTACGCTGGAATGACTGTCTCTGCCATCATCCCAGGCGCGGTCATGGCACTGGCATTCATGAAACCATTCAAACCAACAATCCTCGAAGTCAACATCGCGACCATGGGAGCATCCGCAGGGGAATGCATCGCAGCAGGAGTCATCTTTACCATCCCAGCCCTTATTTTAGTCGGAGCATGGACCGAGATACACTATCTTGAGACAACCTTCATCTCACTCATCGGAGGAATGCTCGGTGTTTTCTGGATGGTCCCCCTCAGACGAGCACTCGTCGTCAAAACAGACCTCCCGTTCCCCGAAGGAATCGCGGTCGCAGCAGTTCTGACCACCACGGTCGGTGGTGAACAAACCAACGAAAAAGACCGTGTGAGCGGCATCTGGCTGGTCATCGGTGCGCTCACCGCAGCACTCTTCAAATTCGGACAACTCTCACTCAACCTCTTCCGCGACACCATCGACGGGGTCATCAGCATCGGAAAATACGCGATATTCGGAAAGGAAAACGAAGCATATTTCTATGCAGGAACCACCACGTCACCTGCGCTTCTTGCAGTCGGATGGATCATCGGACCACGGATCTCCTCCTACGTCTTTGTCGGAGGACTCATCGGATGGGTGATCATCGCCCCCCTTCTCATTCTTGCCACGGGACTCCCAGCACCCTCAGCAGAATACGCAGGATTAGGAGATCTTGTCGGGGGTTTTTATAAGGTCTGGGGTGAACAAGTCCGCTATATCGGAGTCGGAGCAATGCTCATCGGCGGACTCTGGGCAGTATACTCCATACGAACAAACCTGGTTGACAGCGTCAAAGAAGCGGTCATGGGATTCCGAAACCAAGGGACCAAAACACAAAAACGAACCGACCAAGATCTCAACTACAAACTCGTCTTCATCGCCATCGGAGCAATGATCATCCCGATTTTTGTGCTCTACCAGCTCCTCTCAGGACTCATAGAGATTTCACTGATCATGGCGGTTCTTACGATTTTCCTTGCATTCATCGCAAGCGCACTTGCCGGCTACCTCACCGGTCTGGTCGGATCCTCCAACTGCCCGATCTCAGGGGTGACCGTCACGATCCTGCTCATCGTCAGTCTTCTCATGCTCGGACTCGGAGTAACAGGGACACAAGGAATGGCGATCGTGATTTTCATCTCTGCGGTCGTCTGCATCGGCGGATCAATCTCCGGAGACCTTCTCCAAACCATGGCATCCGGGCAAATGATCGGAGCGACACCAAAGAAACTCCAAATCGCGATGATCTTCGGAGTCGTCGCCATCTCAGCCACCGTCGGAATCGTCATCGGAGTACTCCACCAGGCGTTCACCATAGGAAGCACGAAACTGCCTGCACCACAGGCGTTCCTCATGAAAGGAATCGTCCAAGGGATCCTTGGTGGGAACATGCTCTGGCCGTATGTGGTCGCTGGTGCGGTCCTTGCACTTATCCTCATCCTCATCGACCTCCCGGTCCTGCCTGTCGCCATCGGAATCTATCTTCCCTTCACGCTTTCCATCCCGATCTTCCTCGGAGGTGGCATCCGCCATATCACCGATGTTTTCCTCAAGAAAAGATACGGCAGCGCAGAAGAGGAAGAATACAGCGACTGGGAGCTAGCCATCAAACAAACCGGAATCACACCAAAGGAAAAAGCGATACGAACCGGACTGCTCTTCACCGCAGGGCTTGTCGCAGGAGAAGCACTCATGGGTGTCGTCGTCGCAATCCTCATCGTGCTCGGGATTCAACTCGCACTCTTCCAGACCGCACCCTGGTGGCCAGGACTACTCATCTTCGGTTTCATCGCAGTGCTCCTCACATATATCCCCATACGAGAAATCCTCACCCAAAAGAAACAATAAAAAAAAAAAGAGTTTTTTATTTTATTTCATAAAGGTTATCAGAGAAATCCCGTACGAACAACAATTGTTTTCCATCTTTTTGTATAAAAAACGGCTGAAGCCCCTGTGCCTGACACCGGGCAAGAAAATCAGTTTTATTGTCCACCTCAAGGCCGATATGAACAAAGGAGGACAGCCCCGGTTTATTCGTGAGAAAAACCTCGAACCGTGCCTTCCCATTGTCATAGGTCTCCATTTGCACAGACCGGTCAATCTGAAAAATCGATGTGCATAACTCCTTAGGAAGCATCGTACTTTTCACTTTCGGAATCCCAAGGACCTTGATGAAAAATGTATCTGCTAACTGCTCATTTGAGCATTCCACTGCCACATGTTGGATGAAAGTCTCTTTATCCATAGATATCAATCAAAAAATCTAATGAGTTCAGAGAATTTAAAACAAGCTGCTCCTAAAAAAAGATCTCATCTATCACAATAGTATAAAGGGAAGAACCCAATTCAATGCTCATGAGTCAGGATGACTGGTTGACACAGGGTGTCATCTATCATATCTTCATCGATCGGTTCGCCGGATTTCACAGCACAAAAAACTGGGACCAACCAATTTTTCTAGGCGGAACCATCAAAGGAATCATCGAAAAACTCCCCTATTTCCTTGACCTGGGGGTCACCACGCTCTGGATCTCCCCCTTTTATAAAACCTCAGCATACCACGGGTACCACATCACGGATTTTTACCAGGTTGACCCTCATTTTGGTACGCTGGAAGACATCAAGGAACTCATCCAAGAATCCCACAAATACAATCTTCACATCATCACGGATTTCGTCCCGAACCACTGCTCAAAAGAACACCCGTTCTTCAAAGAAGCACAACACGACACAAACAGCATCTACAAAGACTGGTTCTACTTCACACACTGGCCAGATCAATACCTCTGTTTCCTTAGTGTAAGAGACATCCCAAAAATGAACCTCAACAACCCACCGACACGAGACCATATCGTCAATGCCGCAAAATACTGGTTGAGCCTTGGATTTGACGGCTTCCGCCTCGACCATGTCATCGGTCCGTCTCATAAATTCTGGGAACACTTCACCAGAGAAATCAAAAACCACTATCCAAACACAGTGCTCATCGGCGAGGCCTGGATGATGGGCATAAAAAGACATGAGCTGCGCACCCTGCAAGTACAACACAAATTCCTCAAATGGCTCTCCGGGGAATCATCAGAGAACCTCTTCAAAGAATACATAGGAACACTTAATGGCATCCTGGATTTCAAAGTCCAAGAGCTGATAAAACGCTTTGTCGTGAACAAGAACATATCAGAAAACACCCTTAGAAAACAACTGAACAAGCATTACGCACAATTCCCAGAAAAATTTTTACTCCCGACATTCCTGGACAACCATGACATGGACCGTTTCCTCTTTCAATGTGGAAACGACAAGGAAAAACTCAAAACCGCGGTATCTGTCCAATTCTCATTACCGCAGCCTACCATCATCTACTATGGGACAGAAACCGGGATGACACAGACAATATCACAAGGGACGATCCCCGCAAACGGTGACCTGCAGGCACGTCAACCCATGAACTGGGACGCACCAGATCAAGAACTGTACCTGTTTTACAAAAAATTAATAAAAAAAAAAAAAAAAAAGTAGTGATGTGTTTTTAAAGAAGTAATCTAAGAATTATAGTAATGTTGAAATGAAATTAATTTAAAAAAAGTGCAGGGGAAGGGATTTGAACTCCCTGGACCAAATCAACAAGGTTGTTTAGCCATCAGCACAAAACATGAGTCTCATAGGATACACTTTTAAAGAAATAATTGTTTAAAATTGTCGTTTGAGGGAGAAAAAATAATGGGTTATAATGAACTAATAGCCTATAAAATTGTAACGGAAAAACAAAAAAAGAAAATAAGCGCAAAGAAAAAAAAGAAGAAAAAATAGATAGAAAACCGTGTTAATGCTTGTCCGCTAACTTTAAATAAAAAATTTCTGTTTTGGGATTTTTGACTTATTTTTTAGCAATTTTTAATAGAGGGACATAATATTTGAAGCATAGAATCCCTTTTCAGGCATTAAAAATATTTGTAAGTAGAGTAGCTGCTGTCTCGTGTAGGATTATCGCGACTATTACATAGATTACAAGGACTTTAGAGATATTCGCGCCTATTTTTAAAAGTATATAATCAGCCTTTTTATCTGTAAAGTCCATGTAAAGCTTATAGATTTCATAAAGAATTACCGCTATAAATGGGGTAACAAGAATCACAGCCCAGTGGACGTAAATAGCGACAAAATAAAGAGCAACTGACAAGATCAAAACAGCCTTGATAACTGTCTTGACGCGTGTACCAAGCCAACAGGCGGTGGTTCTTGTTCCAATTTTCCTGTCAATCTCCTGATCAGCAATTTCAGCTATAAGACAACATGCGAATGTTGGAAGAAATGTAGCTAGGATAAATGCAATCGTAGCTGTCAGCTCACCATTGAGCAAAAAGAAGCAGCTCAGTACAGGCAAAATTGAGAACCCATAGGTGTTGGATAAAGTGCCGATGAGTGGTCTGTTTTTAAGTCTAATTGGCCTGGTGTACACAATTCCAAGAGCATATGAAAAAGCGCATAAGACAGCAAATTCTAGGTTTCCAATGAGAAACAATACGCAGGCAAGGGTGATGCTTGTTAGCACAAAATTCCATTTCAATTGACTCCAAGTAAACTCTTTCAGTAAATAGTTCGCCTTTACGATTCCACTGGATGTAGCTAGTTTATCCTCTTCAATGTCAAAGAGATTATTGTAACCGTTGACGGCTACTCCAAGCAGATAGAGAGCAAGAGCGCCAAGGAGGTAATTCAAGTGGAAGAAATTTAACCCCGTAAAATATAATCCGACGACAGAATAAACAACAAGTGCAGGGAGGGTTGAGATACTCCTCTGAATCCTTAGAAATTTTGCTAAAGAGCTCTTGCTGCTAGATAATAACTCCATGTTTTTCAACGTTCTATCCATCATATCCACCATGAGGAATTACTTCATAATAACCCCAAAGAATTTATTATTCATACTTTATTCCTGCTTATGACATGATAATGCATGTCTTATAATAATATTTTCCATGACATTGAAAGAGGTATTTGTGTTTCGATAATAAAAAAGTGTAGAAGAGGGATTTAATCCACCGTACCAAATCAAGATAAGAGAAATATAGAGTAAAAACCGTGTCAATATCTTTTCTCCAGGGGTCATTAAAACCTTTTTCAGTAAGATATTTTGCTGTTGTTGAACCTGCAGGCTCCTCCCCAACAATTGTTACATCGTAATCTATTTTCATCTATCTTTTTTAAATTTGTTTACATCCTAGGTTTAAACAATTCTTCTCCAAGAAGTGGTGTAAATATTATATACCAGACTATTGGAAAAATAATTAATATCACTGAGGTAAGAGTACCAATTATTGGAATTAACATTATCGGCACTAGAGAATATCGTAAAAATGATTGAATGCCAATTATTTTTCTTATTTTACTTCTATCAAAAATTTTTATAGTTAAAAATTTAACACTTAAGGCTAATAAAATAAAAGTGAGAACTGCTAATAAAATAATTTGCCAGGGGAAGTAGTTATATCCAAAAAACACAAAGGGTGTGAATAATAAAACAGCTGAAAACAGCCTTATACCAAATCCAAATGCCTTAAAATTATTTGGAATAAAAAGATTATTTCCTTCAACTTTTACTCCTGAAGAAAGCGCTATATTTGTAACACCCATTTTATAATCATGGTCAGCATCTTTTATTCCACCCTCAACAGCATTCATATGTATTGCTTGATTAAATGTTAGAATAAATATTATCCATGTTATTATTGTTGGTTGACCAAATGAAAGAGCTCCAAATAAGAAAACTAAAGACATTGATATTGAAACAAGAAAATCAGAGCCGACGATTTTTTTACCATATAAATCATAAACACTACCAAGAATTCCTGCAAGGATAATGCAAATAATTGCAATTAACTTGTAAGTATCGATTGGTTTTTCAAAATACAGTATTGAAATAAGAAAGAATGTCAATAAAATGAGAAGAATTGCTATCATTAATGCTGATCTTTTTGAAACATCTCCGCTGACAAGTGGCTTTTTTTTCAAATCATCAACAAGATTATCAAGTTCAACATCGGCATAGTCATTTAGTAAAAAACCAAAAACAGCTGAAAAAGAGCCAATTAAAAAAACAATACATAGATCAAATAAATCGTATACACCGACAGATAATGCACCAATTAATGTAGTGGTTCCAAGTGCACCGATACCAGGGAGCCGAAGGAGTTTCGCGTACGCAGCAATCTTCTTCATAGAGATGTGTTAAAGTCTGACTCTTTTTGAGCTTTTCCCATTTATATGTCTTCAGATTACTAAAATACTTCGAGAAGGATGAAAATTTTATAAATAATACCTTATCACCAGATAAAAAATTAAAAAAAGAGGAGTATATCAAAGAAAGTGTTCCCGAGTATGTTTGGTTAATACGTAGTGGGGAGACTGTTTCAGATAATGTATTGAAAAAAAACAATCGTAAAGCGATTACCGTCATTTTGAAAGTGATTGGGGACAATTATCGGTGACCATGCCATGCTCGTACAACCTACAAATGCAATGGTTCTGGGAGAGGTTGTTTGAGCGATTCCCGAATGCATTCCCGATCCTACGACATTTCATGGGTTACTAAAAATCCCTCTTTTTTTATTTATTAACTGCAGCTTTCCATCTGCGGGTCTTACGCCGATGCTCCAGACCACGCAGTATTCTCAGCTGCAGTTAATAAAATCGAAAATATAGGTATATAAGGAGAAGGGATATTTTTCCCCAAATTCCTTTTTAGTTCTCTCCTAATAGCGTTAAAATGGATTTAGTTCTAAAAAAGAATAAAAAGTAATAATATGTTTTAAAGAAGTAATCTAAGGATTATAGTAATGTTGAAATGAAATTAATTTAAAAAATGTGCAGGGGAAGAGATTTCAACCTCAAGTTTAAATCTCACCTCAATCGCATGGCACCCTTCCCTACTTCACCTTCAGCCCAGACTTCCTTCTCATGCCCCTTAGGAGGACATACTGAGCTAGTGTTAAATGCCCTCAAACCTTGTTCTGATTCCTTGGAATATTAAACCAGAAACCGGGAACATTTTACTGATATGACTTTTTTCTTTTCTGAATATAAAACGTGCAGTCCTCTGTTGAGGCCAATATTTAAGTAATCTTACCAGATTTTTTCTTGTTCATAAATGAAAAACTTAGATCATGAAATCAACAGGATCTGTAAATTCATAAAAGAAAACGTATCAAAAACAAAATCAAATGGCGTCATCATCGCTCTTTCAGGTGGTCTGGATTCAGCATTCGTTGCAGCCTTATCAACAAAAGCAATAGGAACAAAACATGTTCACTGTTATTTTCTTCGATATAAATATGCTTCATTGGAGATCGACAAACGACACACAGATGCACTGTGTAAAAAATTCGGACTGACTTATGAAGAAAACCGCTTTGTATCAAAATCAACGAAAGCATCATTTGCATCACAATCATCAAAGCCATCGTTCTTCTATCGATTGATACGACATACGGCTAATACTGTTAATACATTCATTGTGAATAACAAATATTTACTCCTGATTTTTGGAAACATTGATGCAACAATGAGAGCAGGGTATCTCTGCAAGAAGGCACATGAGCACAATTGTCTATTAATGGGGACAACAAACCGTTCTGAACGGCTCATTGGTTATTTCACAAAATTCGATGAATGTGAATGCGACCTCCAACCAATCCTCCATTTGTATAAAACTGAAATTGTCGAGGTAGCAAAACATCTTGGCATTCCAGATGGAATTATCAACAGAGTTCCATCTGCCGACTTCTGGTACCGACACACAGATGAAAAAGGATTGACGTACCAAAAAGTTGATAAGATATTAATAGAGTTAGAAAAAATAGGAATTAATACGCAAGAATGTAAAATAAACGATACAACAGAAAAGGAAGTATCTAAGGTTCTTAATATGGTCAAAAGGGTAAAACAAAAACATAAGGGCAGATTTCCGCCTTGTCTGGAATTCGAAGGATTTTATGAGCAATGATACGAAAAAACTAAATATCATTGGAAAACGAGGAATAGTAAAAAATTTTACTAATGTCATCGTCGAATTTTTGCTTTTATTTGGTTCTGCAGGAACTCTTTATTGGGTGAGAGGATGGATCTTTATTTGTTACCGGTTTTCATATCAGATTTTTTACTTTTCAATATTGATGATTCTTAATCCGCAATTATTGAATGAACGAGGAAAATTTAATTTGAGGGAAACCAAGCATTATGACAAATATTTCGTACTCTCCTATTTTATACTCGGACCTGCTATGTTAATTCTTGCTGGACTTGATGTTCGTTTTCAATGGTCAAGCATTCCATTCATAGCAGTATACCCAAGTATCGTAATTATTGTTCTTACCTCTTTTATAGCATTATGGGCTCAAATTAGTAATTCTCATTTTATTCTCACTACTAGAAATGACACCTTACGTAATCAGCGAGTATGCGCAAATGGTCCGTATAAATACATAAGGCATCCTGGTTATTTATGTATGATTTTTCAATGGTTTTGTTATCCCCTTATACTTAGTTCATGGTTTAGCTTCATTCCAGCTTTAATCTATATCTCATTTATTTTTATACGAATTTATTATGAAGACAAGACATTAAAAATAGAATTGAAGGGGTATGAAGAATATGCAAAAACGACAAAATATAGATTATTTCCATATTTATGGTAATATGACGATATTAAAATCATCTTAATGCTCAACCGCTCGATGTAAATAAAGGTGTCTTGAAGCTGGAAAACAAAACGAGAACCCTGTTGGACTTTTAAATTTTCAAATGAAATCCCAATGTTTTTATATTTACAAAAAGATACATTATTATATTGGAGAGGAACACTATGGATTCTTTGCCACAGAAAAGTCTCGTTTTTTATGTAATCTTACTTTTATTACTCAATGGAATCCCCTTAAGTACTATGAAGTCATCCAGCGTAACCGCTGCAGAGCGATTTCTTGTTGGGTCCAAACCAACAAAAATGGATACTGACATCCTTGATTTGATCAATGAGGTCAACAAAACCATTCTTGATACTTATATAAAAGAACTTATCAGCTTTGGGCCTCGACCAGCAGGTTCAAAAGCCTGTCAACAAGCAGGGGCATATATTGCCAGTAAGTTCACCAGCTTTGGGCTTGACGTATCTGTTGACAACTGGACATTCTTCCCGATCCGTTCACAGAATGTTGTGGCGACTTTGCATGGTTCTGATACGTCATCGGACGCGAAATTTCTACTTTCGGCGCACTACGACACGCGAAGGACTTCCGTGGGTGCCAATGATGATGCTTCCGGCATCGCCACGATCCTTGCTATCGCTCAGATCTGCAGCCAGTATCACTTCAACTATACCATTCGCTTCCTTGCGTTATCTGGAGAAGAATGTGGATTGTGCACAGACATGCCAGGCAGCCGGGACTATGCTAGAAAAGCTTATGACCGTGGAGATAACATCGTTGCATGCTTCGACTTAGATGTTATTGGTTACTGTGAAACTGACTTTGGTTCACAAGCAGTCCGAGTCTATACGCCGATACGAGCGACGTGGATTCCTCTGATAATGCAACAGGTCTGCGATCACTATCCAATCCTGAATATGACAATCGAACAGATGTCGAATCATCCTGCCGATCAGCAAGCCTTCACCTCCTGGGGATACGATGCCGTCCTCATTTGTCAAGCAGATGAGATACTCGATATCAATAATGACGATGTGTATGGACATCTTAATCTGAGTTATATCATGAAAGTCTGTCGACTCATGATTGCCGTCACTGGATTACTTGCCCAGACGCCGATTGCACTCCAAGTGCGCTTCACAGATCCACTAAGAGGATATGTGTATGGATTTGGGGGAAAAGTGAAAGCGCCTAGTCTGTCGAGATCTTTCCTTAGTGAAGGGGCAACGTATCTCATTGGCCGCACCATGGCACGAGTCAATATTACCTCAACAGAACCTATCAAGCAAGTAGCGTATGGGATCGATGATCTGTTCATCATGCGTTTTAACGATACGCAAGACACCGAATGGAAGATTCAAGGCTACGATACGCCTCTGATTGGACGTCATACGATCATGGTCTATGTGATCACCGAATCAGGACAAATAGCCAGAGACCAAATGGACGTGTACTGTTTCACGCTCTCCCATTTGTATTTCCCGTGGTTAGCACCCTTTATCTATTACTTTTTTACTCCTTGAAAATCTTGACGTTATCCCGGGCGGAGAAGTTGCGCGTCACTTTGTTCCACCAGATATCGGCAGGCAACTGGTGAGTGTTGATGCACCGACGCATTGCGTTTGGAATCGAAAGATATCGACTCGCTGTTCGTGTGATACCTTGTAAGATGCCCGCTTGAGACATCAGCTTCGGTTGGAAGACGACGTGTCCTACGTCGTATTTAGACCAGTCTTTGGTGAGGATACGTCCCTGGCGTTCGAATTCCTCATAGACATTCGTTCCAGGGTACGGCGTTAGGATGTTGAATTGTGCGCAATCAAGGTCCCATTGGCATACTGTCTGGTAGGTTTTGTCGAAGACATCAAGCGTGTCAGTGTCAAAGCCAAACATGAATAAGCCAGTGACCATCATCCCGTGCTCCTTGACTTTTTTAATGGCAGTTGGATATTCCTTGACTTTGTTTGTTCCTTTTTTCATACTGTCTATTGTTTCTTGTGAGAGGGATTCGATGCCGACGAACCAACGGACGCATCCTGCATCGGCCGCGATTCGAAGGAGGTCGTCGTCTTTGGCAAGCCGATTAATGTTCCCGTAACATTCGAACTGTTTCCCGAGTGGTTTCATTGCTCTGAAAAGGTCCTTTGAGTAGGTCGGATTAATTGTAAGGGAGGAGTCGATAAAATGGAGCATCTTGTTGGGGAGGGTTGTTATCTCGTCGATGACTGCATTAATCCTTCTGGGACGGAAATGGACACCTTCGACGACGTGTTGGCAACAGAACCAGCAGTGGGTTGGGCATCCGCGGGTCGCTTGAATGGAGGCGGGCCCATAAGCTCGCAGGCCGATACGTCGTGGTGCTGGTATCTCATCACCAGTGGGCAGGCGATCTGCTTGATAGTAGGGTTTCAGGGTACCTTGCTGGAGGTCCTTGAGTAGTAATCCCCAGACTAGTTCTGCTTCACCAATGACCACGGCATCTGCATGGGTTTTTGCCTCTTCAGGCAGAGCGGAGGGGTGCCACCCACCCAGGACGACAGGTACTCCTCTTACACGGAAGGTGTCTGCGATGGTGTATCCCCGGTTTGCTGTGCAGGTCATAAGGCTAAGACCGACGAGGTCGTAGGGGCGTGTGTAGTCGATAGTCTGGATTTTTTCGTTAAGGATGGTGACGTCATGTTCAGGTGGGGTGAGGGCTGCTATTTGTTCTAAGCTGAGGGAGCGAAAAAGGCTGAATCGATAATGAAACGTTTGTTTTGCTCCTTCATGGGGCTCGATAAGTAAAATGTGCATAATCTTCTCCACCATTGTTAGACTGAGGTTAATTATTTTTTTTATGTAGGATAGTTTGAATGTACAGTGTGTACCTTATGGATGATATATAGGGGGTCTGGTTCAAAAAGTTTTGTTAAATGGATCTTTTCGAGCAGAGTGTACACTTCTAAGGCTGAGGTGTTATATAATACAGAATTCCACATTCCTCTCCGAGAAAAATTCTGTCTGTTCATTTTTTTTACGGCTCCCAACAGGACTAAAAGCGTTTATTTTCCAGGTCTCCTTGATTAACCGGCTAAGGGGAGATAAAAGGGCCTCTATGCAGGGGAAAGGATTTGAACCCCATTTTAGTCATAAAAAATAATGGTTTCTCCTGTTGATGATAAAAAAAATACTTATTGTTTAGAAAGAATAAAAGTAGTTTTTCCTTCTTCAGAAGAGAAAAAGAAAAAACCACGTTCGAACGATTATAGATATATATCTACTTAGAATCTCTTTGGCCGATGCTTCTGATAACAGTCTCTACAGTAGACTGGCCTGTTACCATCTGGTGCGAACGGAACTTGGGTTTCCTTACCGCAATCTGCACAAGTAACATCGTGCATTTCACGAGGTGCGCCATAATCCCGACCACCACGATCGGATCTTTCTCTTTTTTCCATTATTATATACTTCCTTTTTATATTCGGTTCTTTGTTTCCTTCGAACCGCTGGACTGGCATATATAGAAGAGGTATTTAACATTATTGATAACAAGAGGTCAGACAAGGGACAAAAGCTATTTATAACATTACACCGTTAAATACAGTATAAAGTAAGGGGGCTAAACCAATGAAGAAAAGAGATTTCATTGTTATCATGAGCATACTCACCACACTCATCATGGTTGTGGGGAGTATCCAAGCAGGAACCATACAAAGAAACATCTCACCAGCATCAAATCTGCAAATCAACACCATCACCTATCAATTTTCCCAACCTTCAATACAAGGAAACGACCCGTATGCAACCATCCACCTCGCGGAAGCAACCGGATATCGAAACATCGCTGGCGAACCAATCCTGCCTATCATTATGAGAACTATTGAATTACCATTTGGCACAACAATAAAAAACATGCACTGCAGTGTCACCAGCCAACCACACATCCAGCTCACCCAGAAGATCACACCCGCGGTACAACCAGAACCGTTCATCATCGAGGATCTAATCAGACAACCCTCAGAAAATCCAGAGATCTACACAAAAAATCAGGTATTCCCCGCTACATGGTACTCATATCGACTCACCGGGGGACTCAACAAACAGAACATCCTGACAACGTTTCTCACCATCCAAATCAACCCAGTGCGATACAACCCAGCCCAATACACGATACAATCCCTGAACTCCATCACCATTGATATCACCTACGAACCACCATCTCAGACGTTTTCTTCATACACCGATACGTATGATATGATCATCATCTGTAAAGATTCCTATGCGCGATTACTTGAGCCATTGGTGACTCATAAAAACACGCATGGGATCCAAACAAAACTCATTCCTATTTCCGACATCTACTCAGAAACCTATTTCCCCGCCCAAGGTAGAGACAAACCAGAACAAATAAAATATTTCATAAAAAATGCAAAAGAAACCTGGAACATCACCTATGTGATGCTGGTCGGCAACTACGCACAAGTACCAACAAGGTATGCTAGCCTTGAGACCGACACAGGCGGATTGTACGAAGAGCTGAGATTCGTCTCTGACCTATACTACGCGGACCTCTACACCGCAAATGGAAGCTTCTGCAGCTGGGATACGGATAACGATGGACTCTACGCAGAATGGCCCTATCCAGAGAGCCATCCCCAGGAGGATTTCGTCGACCTAGTCCCAGACGTCCATGTCGCCAGATTAGCCTGCATGTTCAAATCAGAGGTAAAAACCATGGTAGACAAGATAATCACCTATGAGAACACCGCAGCGGGAACAGACTGGTTCAACCGGATGGTGGTCATCGGCGGTGACACCTTTGACAAAAGCATAGAGGGAGGAACCGATTACAACGAAGGAGAGGAAGCAACAGCCAAAGCCTTAGAATACATGCCACAGTTCATTCCGATTAAACTCTGGGCATCCCTAGGGAATTTATCCCTGGAAACGATCCAGGATGAAATCAGCAACGGATGTGGATTTCTCTATTTCTGCGGCCATGGAAGTCCGAAATCCTGGGCGACCCACAACAACGGGGATTATAAGAACTGGACGGGAAAGTACAAGAACACGGACATGTCAGATCTCACCAACAAGAACATGCCCCCGATATTGATCGTCGGCGGCTGCCATAACAGCGAACTTGACACTGCACCAAAAAACCTTCTCCTTGGATTTCTCAAAGAAAAATTCAACTACTTCAGGGTGAACGAAACCTGGCTTGGATCCTACTTCAAATATAACTATGCCCTCGAATGTTGGAGCTGGGTCTTTGTAAAGGTCAAAGGAGGCGCGATCGCATCCACCGGCAGCGCCGGATACGGGGCAGTGAATATCGGTGATTACAACCATGATGGCATCCCTGACTGCACGCAAGGACTTGACGGATGGTTCGAGCTAGAGTTCTTCCGCCTCTACAACCAAGAGAACATCACGATTCTCGGCCAGACCTACGACCAAGTACTCACCGGTTATACCCAAAACTTCCCAGTAGACACTTCCCGATATGATGCAAAAGTCCTCGAGACACATATATTATTAGGGGATCCAAGTCTGAAAATTGGTGGGTACCAATAATAAAAAAAAAATTAAAAAAAGGAAAACGAGGGACACTTCTAAGTGTTGCACGAATGCAACAGCCAGGCGTCCTCAGGGATCTTCTTATAGATTTCGTACTGAGGTTCCTCTATAGGTCTCCGAACTGCTTCAGTGCGGATCCCATCGATGTTAAATGACCAATAATACTTCCGGATGGATTTTCCTTTTTCTTTGACTTCTTCACGTCTCAGGCAGAGAAGGTTTTTCTGATGTAACTCGTAGAAGATCGAACGGATATCTTTATGAAGCGACATATCCTCGACTTCTTTGACTCCCCTAAACACTTTTTGGACCGTTTGAGCAAGAGCGACTGCATCTTCTCGGCTCATATCAAACCCGTTTTTCAACGCCTTCACAAATAGGGTATTCATCTTTTCTCACCGAATACCATTCTGTTGCTTTCATTATTAACGAGTTGTTGTACACCTCTTACCAAGGTTCTGTACGAACGGTACCGAAAACCATTTTTTTCCGCCGACAATGAAGAAAAAACAAAGAAAAAGCATTCTTAATCTAATAAAAAAAAGAAGTACTTTCATTTCGGAAAGGGATAGGATAATGCCTTGTTAGTCTCGCTTGACAATACCAACAATGGTGATGACGAATGCGACGATTTCAAGGATGTTTAAAAGCTGAAACGTATTTGAATCAACGCTGGAAAGGACGAATCGTAAAAGGATAAGAACACCCCAGATTCCAGCACCTAATACTATCAAGGTTTTATTCATCTGTTTCGCTCCCTTATACTCAGAACCTTCAAGGGAGATATTATGAAATGCTGTTATAATACTTGTCCTGTTTCGTTTGATCAGCTATCTAGAAAACTTCACAAAACCTATTAACACCTGATTCCATGTTGTCCTCCTATGACGTACTATACGTTTCAGGACTCATCAAGTCGTGTACGCATCGGAAAAATCATCTGCCTTGCCAGGACCTACAAAGAACACGCACGAGAAATGAACACCGTCGTCACTGAGGATCCTTTGCTTTTTCTCAAACCAACCAGTTCGGTTATTTTCGATCATGAAACAATCATCATCCCAAAACGATCGCAGTGTTTGCACCATGAAGTTGAGCTCGGAATCATCCTTGGAAAAAAAGGAAAACACATCAGCGAAGAAAACGCACGACAATACATCCTAGGATACCTTGTTGCTCTTGACATCACCGCTCGTGATATCCAAGCTGTTGCAAAAAAGAACGGGTGGCCTTGGGCGATTGCCAAAGGATTTGATACCTTTGCACCCATCAGTGACGCCGTGACAAAAGAAAAAGTCCCACACCCGCAGAATCTCAATTTGATGCTGAGAATCAATGGGGTTGTCAAACAGTGCGGAAACACAGACCAGATGATGTATTCAGTCGAGCGGATTATCTCATTTATTTCAGAGATCATGACCCTGGAACGTGGAGACCTAATCCTCACAGGGACACCTGAAGGGGTCGGAGAAATAAAAGAAGGCGACGTTCTCGAAGCACAATTAGACTCCGTCTGCTCATTAACCGTTGATGTAAAACATGAACAATGATCTTACATGATTCTCTTTTTCAAAAGACAGGTTTTACAGAGCTTCTGTGACGTTGGTTCACCACAGATCGGACACGTATTAAGTTGTACTGGAGGATATTGTTTGAGTAAGAGATCTTTGATACTTTCATAACTATTCATAATACTATGCCGTGTGCCTGGCGTGTTCTCCTCAAGACCATCAATGATCTGACGAAAAACCCCACGTAACGCACGCGTTGAATACGGACATTCAGCGTTATGAAACTCAATGTCTTTTACCAACGCATACAACATGACTTCTTTCTCGGGGATCATACGCAAGGGAAGTACCCTGGGCACAAGACCAGGCTGAATCTTCGAATGAGGACCAAGACGAGCAAGCTTCTGCATATCACCATTCGTAAAATTCATCAGGATCGATTGTGCCATATCATCAAGATTATGGCCCATCACCAATTTATCGACACCAAGCTCCTTTGCTTTTTTGTTCAGACAAAATCTCCGGAACACCCCACAGTAACTACATTCCCCAAGTTCATCATGATGCAGAGCGACCGCATCCATCGTCACCCCAATGGCCTGCTGAAAAGAAATGACATGATGTTCAATCCCTAATTTTTTACAATTTTTCTGCGCTATCGGCAGACTGGTATCACGATACCCCCTGATTCCTTCATCGACCGTAATCGCATGCAACGTGACATGAGGATGATGGGAGAAAATCTGATGCATGAGATACAATGTCACCGTACTGTCCTTCCCACCAGATAAAGCGATACCAAAGGTCGTCTCATCATTCGTCCTCCCCTGTTTTTTGATATCTTTTTTCACCCGCCGTTCAACATATTCAATGAAATGGTTACGACAAAGATGAGCACCGCTATACCGGATGAAGGTGATCGCTGGTTTCTTACATTTCAAACACTCAATGGTCATGAAAAACCTCAAGAGATCAAAGAATGACAAATGCAGAATATTTTCATCTTTTAGTAGTTTGCTGAAAAAAAGGAAATATTGGTAAAATAAAACCTTAAGTTTTATGAAATGGTTGTTATAAGGAGAATTACCCCTGAAAAGCATAATGGTACCCTTAGCCAGGCCTCCCCTCCAGATACAGCTTAGTAGTTTGTACATAATTCTGATAAAAAATCTGATCCTACTACAGCATCGTGAACGTCTGGATCGGTGTATTATACGTTATTTTGGGAATTTTGTCATTTTCTATGTACTATAACAGAAATTTTGAAGAAAACTTACTAGATATATACACATTTTAGAATGTCATTATAATTGGGATCAGTCGAAGTAAAGTCCGAACCCTTTTTTATATTTCTCCATGGTTTTTCTTATAAAATTCCATCATATGGATAATCTGACTACTGATGGGTCTGTGTTCCTTTTTCGATAATTTTTTCAGTTGTCCGATATCTTCTACATGAAGACTTATTGTTGTTCTTTTTATCATGGGTTTCTCCCCCGGGATATTATTAGGTTCTCATACAAATGAATATTATGTAAAGTTAAGTAATATGCATATAATTTATATGCCTTTTTGCATAACTATAAATACTATTATGC
>JAFNFT010000032.1 GCA_017885605.1 Methanobacteriota archaeon
CCTCGTAATTCTTTTTTCCTTTTAAGGTATTCTCTTCGTTCTACCGAAACCCTGAAACGAGGAAACCGCATTCGGACACTAACATCAACTTCATTTCTCACATGAGGTATCCGATGAACAAACAAACCTTTTTCCAAGGGTTCGCTCGAAATATTGTTATTGTCGGTTTCGTCAGCCTTTTTACTGATTTGTCCAGCCAGATGGTATTCCCTGTTGTTCCCTTATTCTTACTGTCGCTTGGTGCAAGCGCCTGGGTCGTAGGTCTTGTCGAAGGAGCCGCGGAGACCACTGCGTCTTTACTGAAGGTCTTCTCCGGGTATTGGTCAGATAAAATAAAACGACGAAAACCGTTTGTCTTTGCTGGGTACGGGCTATCATCTCTGACAAAACCACTCTTCGCATTCGCACAGACCTGGCCGTTCGTTCTCTTTTTCCGAGTGATCGAACGCATAGGAAAAGGAGTCAGAGACGCCCCACGAGATGCGATCATCGCTGAATCCGTGGATGCCTCGATCAGAGGAAAGGCGTACGGGTTTCAACGGGCGATGGATGGTGTCGGCTCGTTTTCTGGTGCGATTATCGCGGTAATTCTCCTACCGTTATTTGGGTATCGGGATCTCTTCCTCATCGCATTCTTTCCTGGTCTCATTGGGGTCTTGTTCATTTTGTTTATTAAAGAGAAGCGAAAACAACAGATTCCTCAGAAACGTTCAGCGACACCATTTCGTGTTAGTATAAGACGACTGCCTCGGAATCTTCAGATATTCATTCTTGTTTCGGCGTTGTTTGCGTTAGCGAACTTCGGGTACGCGTTTCTCATCCTCAAAGCAAAGAATATTGGTTTCTCTGACAATGTCGTACTCCTACTGTATGTCTTATTTTACGTGGTGTATACCATATGTACCATCCCTGCGGGAATGCTCTCAGATAAAATAGGGAGAAAGCCAGTCCTTGTGCTAGGCTATGTACTCTTTGCGGCAACCGCGGTCTGTCTGCTTTTTACGTCACAACTTTCGATGCTGATTTTTGTTTTCATCGTATATGGGATTTTCTTTGGGCTCATCGATGGCGTTCAACGCGCTTTTGTTGTTGATCTCGCGCCTTCCGATCTGAAAGGGACTGCTCTGGGAACGTTCCATACCGCGACCGGGTTGATCGCGTTACCAGCAGGGGTTATCGCTGGGACGCTTTGGGATACGATCTCTCCAGAAGCAACCTTTCTCTTTGCATTAGGACTAAGCCTCTGTTCTCTCGTCCTGTTTGTTTTTGTGAAAAATACAAAACAAACCAATACGTCTTCATAAAACTCGTAAAATGTGTTTTTCCCTAAGGAACAAATCTTTAAGTAACGTGAATCAGTTTACCTCCTTGAGGGGTACCGTGCAGAAACAGGTTGAGATGTCTCGTCATCAAATCGATTTTTTAAAATCACTTGACACTGAGGAGTTTTACAATAAAAACGAAGATGAAGTCCGCAGATACGCTCAGAGTACTGTCCAAGAACTCGTTCAATTAGGGAATCAGGCGACACAAGAACTCATTGAACTGCTTCAGACCGAATTTACTTGGAGTTGTTTTTTTGCCTTAACGATTTTTCGAGAAACCAAAGATCCACAGGCGGTTCCCGCTCTTATCACATTTTTAAAACGAGAATCTGATGATTCAATGGCAAATGAAGAAGCGATGTTTGCGCTGCAGGATATCGGAGACCCATCTATTAACCCCCTTATCGAGGATATTGAGGAGGCGTTTGATAATAAAAAATATAACTCTTATTTAGTTGATGCGTTAACTGGGATTATCGGACCAGACTCCTATGATTTCATGGTGAAAATCACCAAGGATTATATTGGGAAACCCTGGCGGTACAAAGGATGGTTTCGCGTTGAGGATTTCACCTATAATTTTGTGAAACAAGGACGAACCGATGCGATTTCTTTCCTTCGGCAGGTTCTGGATATGAAGAGCATTACCGGGAGCGAAAAACATGAGCTTGAAGATACCATCAGAGCTCTTGAGGACCCGGATGGGTATGAAAAAGATATGGAAGAAACCGAAAAAGAGCTTTCTAATGCCACCCAAAACGCTGATGTGTAAGAGCAGGTAATACAGAAATTATAGAAGCTTAATCTTTCCATACGTATCTATTATGTTTTTATATTGAGAAGAATATTATCAGTAACTCTATATAATGGGAATGGTATTGATTTATCTGGAGGGAACACTATCAGTTCTCAAAAACCAACGCTGAGGGCCATTGCTGGCAAAAAGATTGATGACTGGGAGAAGTACATCATTCGAAGCTCCACTGGAAAAAGAGTACTCGCAGCGTTCTATCGATCCTCGGTGTATCATTTCTTATCCGTAAAGGTCAACGAATTTCTTGATGTCAAGCTCCTTGAGGAAGTTTCGCACTATCCACTTCCAAGACATATTGCTATCATCATGGATGGAAACCGTCGATTTGCCAAAGAACTTGGGTTATCCTGGGAAGCGGGACATATTTTTGGGAAAGAAAAAATCGAAGAGGTGTTAGATTGGTGTTTTGACCTTGGGATTCGTGTTCTGACGGTGTATGCATTTTCTACGGAGAATTTTAAACGAAGTGAAAAAGAAGTCAAGACATTAATGTCATTGTTAAAGGAAGAGTTGGATTTAGCGAAGGAAGACTCACGTATTCATAAAAATAAAGTACGTATACGGATTCTTGGTCGGCTTGACTCCTTACCAAAGGACATTCAGCAGTCAGCCCAGTCTATCATGGAGTTGACTCAATCCTATAAAACCTATCATTTGAATATCGCGCTGGCGTACGGGGGTCGAGAGGAAATCATTCAAGCCATCCAGCGTATGGGTGGCGATATTAGAAAAGGGAAACTCAAAATCAAGGATATCTCTGAAAAAACCGTCTCTTCCTATCTGTATACCAGTGGGTTACCTGACCCGGATCTCATCCTTCGAACCTCAGGAGAGGAGCGCATCTCAAACTTTTTATTATGGCAGCTTGCGTACTCAGAGCTTTACTTCTGCGATGTGTATTGGCCTGCGCTTCAAAAAAGGGATTTCTTACTGGCGATTCGGACGTATCAACAGAGGAAACGACGGTTCGGGAAATGAAGGAGTTTTATGGTTTCGCCCCTGTTTCTTCTGTGTCCATGAGCGATTCGTCATTTTCAACTTCTTCTGCAATTTTTGAAAGTTTTGCGAATTGACACGCAAAAAAATAGGAGATTAATCCAAGACCTATAAAAAGAATAACAAATGCGAGAATACTGCCGGTCACATCGTTACTCAGGTTTAAAGGATGAACCATTATTTCAACAACGTACAGGATGAGAAGAATACATCCGAGGATAAGAAAAAATTTACAGAAGAATCCTGTCTTCAGATCATTATGTGCTGAAAAAAAATGTTTTTTAACCATTGAGAGGACCTGTTCCACCCGCTAATTTTAGGGAACTTTCCACTTTACTTTGTAACTCGGTGAGTCTTTCCCTGCTTCGCCCCTCTTGTTTTTCCAGGGTGGTTTTTCGCAACTCTAGGGATTCTTTGGTCGATGATAATTCTTTTTTTATGTCACTTTTTCCCTTGGTTTTAATCAGTAAGGCACCGATACTTTTGTAAATCGGTGTTTTCTCAGTCGCCGCTTCGATTTCCTTTAATGCCTCTTCGGTCTCTTTCAGTTGGATCTCCACCTGTTGTCGTTGTTGTGCAATCATCTGAAGTTGCGCTCGTGCTTGCTGTAATCTGTTAATTTGATCCTGCAGTTGAGGAGATAATTCTTCACCGGGCATGCTGTCTTTTCTCCTTTTGTGGGTGGTAATAATCGTCTCCTTCTTAAACGTATTCATTCACAACAAGTTTTTTATGCAAAAACCCTCTCCCATAAATAATAGAAACTATTATATAGAATGTTGTAAATATACAAAGATACGTATTATTATCCTTACCGGGGGATTAAAAAATGATGAAAAATGATAAATTAATTGTAGCTGCAGGGGTTGCTATACTTATTCTCGCTGCAATTGGTGTTTATTATTGGGTTCCACAAAAAGTAGAAGCACAGTCGGTGAATTCAAACGATTTTATTGACATTACTGGTGATTTAAAAGACATGCCTGATTCTATCACTGTTTCTTCTAGCGATCCCTTTTATCCACTTATCGCAACGCCATTGTCAGTGAATTATGATGAAACCGGAGCGCAGATGATCATCCCTCTCTACGTCATGAATTTTAACAATCCATCAACGGCAGTGACACGACTGCAAGACCAACTAGCTCGCAGTAAAAACGGTGAAACGATTAAAGATGATGAATCCGCGAAAAACGCCTCGTTACGGATTGCGGCAAACTACTGGGATAGTAGTGAAGCTGCTTTAATTATCGAATATGATGAACAAGGATATGATTTGGGTGTCATAGCGACACCGATCGCTTCCTATCTGAGGATACCTGTGATCATCACCGAAGAGATAGATGCCGATGTGACCAGAGTTCTTAAAGACCTTGGCGTGGAAAAAACCATTGTCTGCGGGAAAAATCTCAAGGGATACGGTTCTGTTTTAAAATTCAACTCAGTCGAAGAGATTGTCAATGCATCGATTGTAGTCGTTGAAAAAAAACTCAAGCAGGATATCAACTATATCACTCTTACAAATCCAGTGGATGCGTGGCCACCGAAGGTCTTAGACAGTAAAGAGTTCACCTTTGGACCTACAACAATAAAAACAGGATCCATGAGCCAGCTGGTAACAACAGCTCGTGGTCTGGTGAGTGGGAAAGGCTCCGTCACTTGGAGTTTCACTATCCCTGAGGATTATAAGTATGCCTTGATAAAATTCGAGGGTGTGAACCATGATGCTGAAAATTGTGAGGAACTGGGAGATAAGGTCACATTTGTGATGGGTCCGAATTTACCGGATGAACCTGCCAGTCTCCAAAAATTTGAGGTCTATCCAGGGAATACCGCTGGAGGAGGTATCGCTGAAAGAGACGCAAGTGGCAACATCGTCAAAGATGTCATTTATTCTGAAACAGTTCTGTATGGACGAGGGGGAGTTGAGTATAAAATTGTTGTCACCGGGGCCTGGTTATTAAAAAAAGAAGGTTCAGTATCTGCTCGAGTTGTCGTCGAAAAACTCGAAGACCCGGTCTATCCAATGATGAAAGGTCTTTCATCGGTCGCACCGTATTTGACTGCGTACCATAAGGGGATTCTTTTTGGGAAACCTGAGTTTGCGTTTACCGCTGATGATGATAAGATTACCGATGATGGGAAAACCTGCCCTGGTGTCTATACGGGTGGAAAGAACCCAAAACTCGTACCGATCTCTAATAAACATTTTTTCGATGAGATCCATGATCCGTTGAATAGCCTCCTTGCGTACCTGGCAGGGATCACCCTCAATGATGATCGAGATATCAAAACATTACGAGACTATTATGTCAAAAATAATTCTGCGATGTACATTGCGTTAGTTGGTGATGGGACCGTTCTTCCGAATTACATTTATCAAAATCATGTGGAGCCTGTCGGAGACCTTGATGGAGATGGCGTCGATGACACCCCGTACTATGCTGGTGGAGGAACCCCTAGTGATGTGCTCTATGGGAACATCGACCCGATACGGTATGACTGGTCCAATATGGCCAATGATGTTTACAGCGACAGCGAGGAGAAATACCCCTACATAGAAAACATCGTGGGTCGTATCACCGGTTGGGATGCTCAGGATGCAGATGCATTGATCCTCAGAAGCGTATTCTATAATGAGCTGACGAGCACGTTGAACACATGGAAAGACAACTTTGGTCTTGTCGTTGGAGGCGGACAGGATTTCCAAAAACCATTAGTCAGATACATTGTCTTTGGCGACCTACTGAAAATGATTAAACGGGGAGAACCCATGAAAGCCTTCACAG
>JAFNFT010000033.1 GCA_017885605.1 Methanobacteriota archaeon
ATTGTTCCAAAATTTTTAAATAGGATAAGTAAATAGTCTTTCTCACCAAAACGAGGTGCATAAAAATGAAACACAGCAATCTAATGCTCATAACGATGATGATAAGCAGCCTTCTTCTCATCGCTACGTTTTCAGCCCAGGCTGCAGATGTAACCATCACAGATATCATAGACGATGTAAGCTCCGTTGATTATACCACACAAGAAACCACCGTAGTTACTTCTCACCCAGATATCGATGTTCAAAATATTGATATTGTCAAAGCAACGTATACCCAGCAAGGAACACAGGCCACGGTCACCCTACAGGTGAGAGGCTCTATCGAAGATAGAGGAAAAATCATCGATCTTTACAATGACGCTGAAAATCCTTTTCAAGCCCTTAATTTTGTGGAATATGATTTTCAAGTAACCACTTCAGAGCAAGACTATACAATTAGTTACGCCAACCAAACCGGTCAAGTCGGTGGCGTAGAAACAACTAACCTCAGCTCATCTGATTTTACCGTAGTTGGCGATACCCTTACCATTGTCTTCACGTTGGCAAGCGCAACGGAGGTATATGAGAATCTCAGCGTCACATCCATGTTCGTGAAAATGAATTTATCTGAGGGCGACATGGACCTCACCGGATTCGTCTATCTCTCAGATATCGCCCCGAATCCTGCACTGGAGATAATGGAAGCGTACGCAGAAGTTACCGTTGCCGCTATTGGAGATAACATTCAATTTAATGGAAGCATCATACCTCTCACCGGACAACCACCCTATCAATATCATTGGGATTTCGGAGACCAAGGAACCCCATCAACACTATTGAATCCCACCCATGCCTATACAAAAGCAGGTGAATTCACCTATACTTTCACCGTGACCGACCAAGCAGATGATACCGCAAGTCAGACAGGTACCATCACGATCTCATCAGAGGGAGGCTCAAACGGTTCGGGTCTTTCCAGCCAGATGATCATGTTCCTGGCAATATTAGCGATCGTTATCGTGGTCGGTGTCGTCATCATCATCTGGATTATCCGACGATAAATCCCATCTCACATCCTTTTTTTTCTTTTTTTCTTGAGTTATCTTTTTATGGTCTGAGAAGATGACTTTTATACCAAGGAGTTTAGTCCATGAAGGATGGCGAAAGCAAATACGCGTATAAGAAAAAAACTGCCTGGGAACTGTTTTCTAAACCACAAATCACCACTGCCTTTACGTTTGCAGAAGGGTATAAGACATTCCTTAATGAGGCAAAAACAGAACGAGAAGCAATCCATGTGATTGCTGAAGTAGCAAAAAAGGAAAAGAAAAAAATCGTCGTCAACCAAGAAAAATCAGCAGCGATCGTCATCAAAGGAAAAAAACCTGTTCGTGACGGACTGCGCATCGTCATCTCCCATATCGATTCCCCCCGACTTGATTTAAAACAAGTACCGCTCTTTCAGGACTCGGAGAGTCATCTTGCCCTGTTCGAAACACATTACTATGGCGGAATCAAGAAATTCCAATGGGTCGTCATCCCCCTTGCATTACATGGAGTGATTGTGAAAAAAGACGGCAAAAAAATCACGTTCACCTTAGGCGAGGATGACTTAGACCCGGTTTTTTCAGTACCAGATTTACTACCGCATCTGTCCCATGACGTCCAGGATAATAAAAAAATCGACGAGGCAATCAAAGCAGAAAGCTTAGACATCGTGATCGGAAGTCTGCCTGCGAGAGGTGATTTTAAAGAAAAAATCAAAGCAGCTATTCTAGAGAAACTCCATGCTGAGTATGATATCACGGAAGAGGATTTTATCTCCGCGGAGCTTGAGGCAGTCCCTGCCTTCAAGGCACGTGATATGGGATTTGACCGGTCCTTGGTTGGCGCGTATGGACAGGATGATCGTATCTGTGCCTATGCAGCGTTACAGGCGATCTTGGATGTCAAAAACCCGGAGCATACGGTCCTGTCCCTCTTCGTTGATAAAGAGGAAATAGGCAGCGAAGGAAACGCGTCTGCACAGGCTACTTCATTTCTCCGATTTCTGATCAGGGAACAGGATGCCAATGTTGATATCGATAGTGTCCTGGTCAAATCAAAGGTGATCTCTGCGGATGTCTCCTCAGCAGTCACCCCGAATTACACGGATGTCTTTGAGCTGAAAAACGCATCATCGTTGGGCAGTGGCGTAGTGATGTCCAAATATACCGGCCATGGAGGAAAATACTCAGCAAACGATGCCTCAGCAGAATATATCGCTGAGATCAGGGCATTGCTTGACAAGGCAAAGGTCCCATGGCAGACGGGGGAGCTTGGAAAGGTCGATAAGGGTGGCGGGGGGACGGTTGCTAAATATTTCTCACGATTGGGAATGGAAGTTGTTGATCTCGGTGCCCCTGTACTTTCTATGCATTCACCCTACGAGGTCGCCAGCAAGGCCGATCTTTATGCATCGTATCTCGCGTACCTTGCCTTCTTTAAAAGCTAACAGTATTCCTTAGTTAGAACGATCGCTGTCGCCCATTCATCATTGAAGCATCTTCCTGGCAATATTCTGGTGCACAGAGTTTATTTGTTTTTTGGGCGATAGGAAACCCAGCGAGATGCATCATCGGTACAGTTGCTTTTTTCCCATGTTTCCATCGAGCGTAAAACCAATGGGAGAAGAAAAATATCGGGTTCAGCATCCATTTCATATCAGGCCTCCAGAAGTCGATGTTGTACTTCCAGCATCGGGCGATGACCTCCCATTGCAGCTCTGAGAGGTTTTTCAGATTGGTCCGACGACGGTTACCCAGTATTGCTTCTTTTAACGGAATGAACAAAACGGGTGTGTAGAACATCTTCGCATGATGGTTCCTCAGATCATCGATAAGATCGAGTGTCGCACGGACATCATCCTCAGTCTCATCAGGTTGTCCGGTCATAATCGTACATAAGGGCCACCAGTCGTAATCGTTCATGATACCAACGCCCTGTACGACAAGCTCTGGCCAGTTGTCGACACTATAGGGGAGTGCTTTTCCTTTCATGTATTTCTTCATGAGTCGCACACTACCGGTTTCAATACCGACTTCAACAGAAACAAAACGCTTTGAATAGGATTTATGCAACTCCGGTGTCCATCGTGTCTTTTCCAACAGAATCGGTGATAACTCCTCCAAAAGTTTTTGATCATAGATCACCGGTGCAAGGGACGCATGGGAAAGCAGGATGTACTCCACGCCAGGGTAGGAGGCGATCGTCTTGTACAATTTTACGATTTCTTCCCTATTTGGGATAAAACGTGGTTTTGATTTATACAAGAAAATATCCTCAGTGACCGTAAAAATAGTAGATGATCCTCCCTCAACGTTGGTTTTTACTTCTTTCATGATATAGTCAAGGGGAAACGAGTATTTTGTACGATTTGTTGGGCTGCAGAATTGACATCCTCGTCCACACCCGCGGGTGATTTCTACCATGCCGTAACACGCTGCGTGTGTGATAGGCGGGATTTTTTTTCTGTCTGGTTTGTTTGCAACAAAATATGGTTCTACTGCCTCATTGTTGAGGATTTTTTTAAACACACTGATGAGATCTTCCTCTCCTTCTCCTTGGAACAGGACGTCGATACCCCATTTTTTTTGCGTTCCTGCTTCGTTGATTTGCCAGGAGCCTGCGCCGCCAACAATAATTTTTGGTTTGTACTGTTGGATCGAGGGGTGCGTGATGAGTTTTTCGAATTCAGCTGCGTTCAACGCTTCCCCGCCAAACCCGATCAGCGAATTGTAGGTGGTCGAGACATACGCAAGACCCATCGGGTCCATGGAGGAAATGCCGACAATCTTTGTGTCCTTGCCGATGAATCTGTGTAACTGGTCGTAATGTGCGACAACGACGTTTTCTTCACCAAATTCCCTTGTTAGCAATGATTCAACTTTTCGAAGACCATAGATGGTTCGTTGCGCGGTTCCATCGTTGTTACTGGGGATATTCTCTAAGTGATCTCGTAAGAGTAACCCAGACATTTTCTTCGGAAACGTACAAATGAACGCTGCGAAAGGATTATCGTCGTACTCGTTTGCCTCTGCGCGCGATGCAGTAAGGACAATCGGGTAGCCGTTCTGATGGTTATCCATCGATGAGTGCCTCCTGTTTGTCACGTCTCAGGAGGATTGTTTTGAACACCGGGTTCTTCAGGGTGTCTTGCAGTTTGAGGAGGAATTCTTTCCAGGAGAGTGCGTTGCGGGACCAACAGATCATCTCTTTTTTATGAAGGGAGAGTATTTTGAGGAAACTTTGCCAGTTGTACCCCTCCGCCTTTAAGGGTGTGGACCATCCGGCATCGTTCCACAGATAGGTTGGAAGTTGGTTGCCGAACCATAGGGTCAGGGAATCGATATCCCATGCTCTCCCTTTTTGCTCTTCTGATTGTTTCTTTAATAAGAGCGGTTCCGGTGGTATGAGTAACTTCATCGATGATCCCCCATATACATGGTAGATGGCCTATGGTAATGTCCATTAGTTTTTATAAGTTTAGAAAAAAAATGAACCACTTTTTTCCTCCCTTATAACAAATATTTATATATAAGCAGCTTCTATATAGCTGAACAAGAAAGAAACTATCCTTAGGGGGATACAACTATGAAAAACAATTCTATAAAAGTAATATGTACGCTTGTTATTCTTGCCCTGTTCATCGTACCAACATCTGCGATGAATCAACCGAAAAAACATATGACGCCACAGATGCCGTTATTTATGGAAGACTTTGACCCGTTAGTCGACAATATTACGGTCACCGTGGCCATAAAGGAAATCCGCGCCTTGAAAATAATTGATTTATTATCAAATCCTGATTTTTACGTAAAAGTAAGGATAAATGATAAAGAATTTATCAGTGACGTTTGGGAAAATATGAAATACGTTGAACAACCAAACTGGACTGTTTCAGCCGAGGTCCCAAAAGATAAGGAATTCGTCAACATCACTATTGAACTCTGGGACAAAAACAATAAATTTGACCTGCTCTGCGATATCAGTCCGGATGATGGGAATTTAACACAGGCGCGCACCGCAGAATTGACGTATAGTATCGCTACCGGTGTCTGGTGGGGTGATGATTACCTTGGAGACCCCAGTGGATTAGGGCGGTTAAACGGGTGTGATGATAACAGCATTTATCAACAGGATCGAGACTGTGAACTATGGTTTGATATTTCACAGAATGATTACGATGGAGACGGTTTCCCCTACTGGCTTGAAACAAATATGTACAACACCAGTCCTCTGATTGATAACCGCGGTGAAGATGCAGATCAAGATGGGATCCCCATCGAATGGGAGTATACATATGGATTAACCTATTCTGAATGGGGTCATGACGCTGGCTATTACATGATCTATGATCCGTTCGTCTGGGAGAACCATACCGGTATTGATGACGATAACGATGGGTTGAACAACATCGAGGAATACAAGACATGGCAATGGGGTTCTGATCCGTTTAGACAAGATATCTTCATTGAAATCGATCAGATGGAAAAAGAACCAGGTAACCAAGAGTTTACTATCCCCGTTGAATCGTACAATCTCATACGAGATTCACATGCGAAACACAATATCGTCTGGCATATCGATGATGGTCGCCTTGGCGGGGGTGAACTTATCCCCTATAAAGCAGATCTTCAAGAAAATGACCTTGATCAATATTACTGGACCTACTTCATGCATAAGGATGCAAATAACTGGCGGAGAGGCGTCTTTCACTGGGGATTCGTCGGATATAATGTCACCCAGATTACTGGTTTTACGTTTGGCTCACGAGTCGGTCAGTTGTCTGCCATCGATTGTTTCTATCTCCCAGCGTTGTTCTTGGAGTCACAGGTAAAGATTATTCCTCTCATTTCAAGTCTGGTCAGAAAAACATTCAACAGTGAGAAACAACGAGAGTTGATTTATGCTGGTGTGATCATGCATGAGACAGGTCATTCCCTTGGGGTCGACTGCCCAGGGTCTGATTGCCATGATGGCATGTGGCCCTGGCAGGTGAATTACTGGCGATATGGACCGTACAGAAGCGTGATGAATTATCGATACGTGTACAGCGATCTTGTCGATTATTCTGATGGTTCTCGTGGGAAAAACGATTGGAATGATTGGGCAACCATTGATCTGACCAATTTCAACCCAAGGACTCATTGGTAAACGATATCGTCAGGAAAACCATTAAAAGAACTAAAAAGGAGCATCTCTCTTTTCTTTTTTTTCTTTACAGGATATATTTCACTGGTAATTTCTGAACAAAAAATTGATATTTCCCACGGATGGTACGAGGAATAGAATCCAGATATTCGATGGATAATGAAAATTCATCCCCGAGTCGTGTGTGAATATTTTCCTTGATGTGACGAACGTCATCATCAGAGAACCCTTGCTTTTTTACAATATGGAGGATCAGTTCTCCTTCGCGGTCTTGGTAGAGTTGATATTCTTTCATATGTGGAGATGATCGTGAAATGAGTTGTAGTACCCCCATCAGCGGCACGAGTCGATTAGTTTTTGAGATCATGAAATCCTGGATTCTCCCCTCGACTGACTTGAGGAGGGGAACCTGCCGTCCGCACTCGCATTGATGTGTCGTATAGACAGCGATATCCCCTGTCTTGTATCGTATGAACGGGAAAATCCCGGTGTGGAACCCCGTGGCGACAATCTCTCCTATGTCACCTTCTTTTGTCACTGGCTGTCCGTTTCTGTCGATGAGCTCAACATATCCGTAGTCTGGGAAGATGTGATAGGTGTTGACTTTCTCGCAGGTGCCTGCCAGGACGCATTGTTCCCGGTGTCCGTATTGGCTATGAACCCTGCAGTGGAAAAATGATTCGAGGAATTCTCGTTGCCAATCATAGATGGTTTCCCCGAAAGAAAAGATTGCTTTCAACCCTTTCAGTTCCATTGAGTTTTGTTTCATATACGTCGCAAGCATCGTCATCGCGGAGGGATATCCGATGAAATACGCTGGATGGAGTTGTATGATTTTTGTTATGTATCGTGGGAGGTTCTGCTCTGTCATCTGATACGAGGAAAGGACAAGAGTCCGAGATAGTGGGCGGTACTCCCAGGGTTTTTCCCTGCCGATGAGCTGAACTGAATTATCCATGACGTCGCAGCCACCGCGGTTAAGCAGTATTTTGAGGTACGCGAGGTGTTTTGCGAACCATACTCCTTTTTCAATAGAGAATCTGAGTGAAAAACCAGTCGATCCACCGGTGTTGGTTTCCTCAAAAGCTGAGTTCGGGTAATTGGTTGCCTTGAATTCGTTTGCATGTTCTTGGATTGTTTCCTTGGCTAGAAACGGGAGGCGTTGGAAATCCTGAAACGAGGTGATATCGTTTGGTGTCATTCCCTGTGTTTTGAAGAGTTTTTTGTAGTACGGGACATGGTCGTATGCATGATGGAGGAGTGTAGTGAGCTGTTCCCATTGGTACGTTTGTATTTGTTCAGGAGACCACCATTCTGCCTGTTTTGAGAACTCGTAGGTTTTTTTATAGGTTGAATTGTAGAAGAGTGTAGTGAGTGCAATCCCACGTCCTGTGTCTTCATCGAAGAGGTATTGCCAGAGTTTGTGCATTGCTCCTCAGGTTGTTTTGTGGTGGAGGAGTCGTTACCCGCTAGATAACAGTTTCTGTGTCTCGGAGAAAAAACGGGTGTGCACTTCTGATGGTATCTGGAGTGGTTCAGGAGGAAGAAAAATTACAGAATATTTATATACTTTTATAAATACTATATAATATTAATAGTAGGTCTCAAACACCTACTATTAACAAAGGATGCACGCAAAAAATACTTGAGGAGATATATGAAGAAAATCATCGCCATTTCCTTCCTAGGCTTTTTCCTTGCGAGCGGATGGGCCGCAGCCACATCAGAACCAAAAGACTCCATGGAAAACACAATGATACTAAAAAACACCACTCTGTCACTCCAGTGCTCCTCACAACCAGTAATCCTTGAACTAGCAGAATCAGTCGTCATAAAAATAAAGGAAATGACCTCACAATTAATAGAACCAAACAAACCAGTGCTCCCGATCATCGTAAAAACATACCAGGTTCCCTACGGATCAAAGAACATCAAAGTCACCTGCACACCAAAAGATATCAACACCCTGGTTCTTACAAAGAAAATCCAGGCAGCCTGCATCGCCCCGCTCTCAAAAATAAGTGCCATCACAACAAATACCAAAAACGATTCCATCTACAATAGTACCCTGTTCTATCCAAAGAGCTGGTATCGATACACAATCGGCGCAGGATGTGATACGAATGGAGACGAAATCATTTTTATTAAAATCGTCTGCTATCCAGTACGGTATTCACCAGCAAACAACCAAATTGAATACACAACCTCATTTGACATCGACCTGACCTACAAAGAACCCTTGACAACAACACACACCAATGAAACCTATGACCTGGTCATCATCGCCCCNNGAGCAGGTGAAATATTTCATTAAAGATGCGTACGACACCTGGGGCATCCAGTATGTGCTCCTCGTTGGCGGACTAAAATCCCATCTCTACGCAAACGATAAAGATACAGCTTCCGCAGGCTGGAAAGCCTGGTGGATCCCTGTCAGATACGTCAATATCCCGCAGGACGAAGATGAAGGATGCTTATCAGACCTCTATTACGGATGTCTGTATAATTCAACTGGTGGTTTTGACAGCTGGGACTCAAACGGTGACGGTGTGTACGCGGCCTGGAACGCACCTGGCGCAGCAAAAGATACCTTTGATCTCTACCCTGAGGTATACGTCGGGCGATTACCGGTAGCAAACAAAAGAGAAGTAAGCAACATGGTCCAGAAGATCATCACCTATGAAAGCACCAGCCCCGAGGAAAAACCCTGGTACAAGAACTTTATCGGCATCGGCGGAAAAACCTTCGGGTATTATGACGGACAACCTGACGGGGAATACCTCTGCAACCTTACGTATAACTACACAAAACAAGCAATACCTGATCTAACACTGATACCAGTCTATACGACAAACAAAAACACCAGCGGACTGGTCCCCGTAACAAAAGACATCCAAAAAGCGATATCGCAAGGAGCAGGATATGTCGATTTCCAGGGACATGGAAGCCCCCTGGCATGGGATACGATCTGGTTTGATGGCAGCTATCCATATGATTGGTGTGGTGGTATCACCCTTTATAACTTCCTGAAATTATCAAATCGCGAAAAACTCCCCATCGTCGTTGTCGGAGGATGCCATAACGGTCTTTACAACGTCTCACTTCTCAAGACAATGCATGATAAAACTGGTTCACAGTATTTCAGCTATGGGGTTCCGCTCCCTGTCTGTTTTAGTTGGGGCTTAGTGGTGAAATACCCAGGGGGCGCCATCGCGTCAACCGGTTGCACCGGCTTTGGAATGGGATACCAAGGCAACCCAGTCAGTCTCAGCGCAGAACTCGAGACGAACTTCTTCTATCAAATAGGAAACGGTTCAACACATCTTGGACAAGCACACAGTGGCGCAATTCAAAAATTCCTTGACGAAGAAGAAATCAACCAAGTCGAGGCATTCGTCATAACGAACTGGGCGCTCTTCGGAGATCCAAGTTTGCGGCTCGGTGGATATCCATAACCTGTTTTTTTAAATAAAATGCAAAACCATCTCACTGAAGGTTGATATTCACCTGTCATTTTTGTAAAAGCAAGAAACACAGTGCAACCGATTTTGCGTTCTGCATCGCTTCTCTCGGATACATACCATTCCGGACGTTCTCAAAATATGTCTCAACAAATATTTTTTTTACAGATTGTAATTTTTTTTTGTTCCCGTTTTTATCTAGAAAGTTTGCAAAATCTCTCAGCCATTCTGGATCTAACTGGTTTTGGTTTTTCGTAGAACACCTCACCCACATTTATGTTATACTCTATCATTCCATGTATTTTAAGTCACTGAGGTAATTTTTCAAAATGAGAAAATTACATTGTTCTCATTTTTTACCGTAGCAATTACTACCCAGGTAGACTCCCCTCAACAGACTGCATCGTGCATCGTGATAAATTTTAAATAATTTCGGTCGTGGATACGTATAAGAATATTATGCCGGAGGTTTTCATGAGTCTTATCTTATTTTTCTTGAGAATATTACGATATTTACAAAAAATACGGCATAGAAAAGTATCTATATAAGTTATATCATTGCGCTTAAAAGCATATCGAAAAGTATAAAATAATTACGGGGGCGCAGGTAAATGGTACAAATGCAATCCAAAAAGAAAAAAGAAAAAAGACAAAGCATTGAAGAAATCATTCAATGCCCTGAATGTAACAGTACCCATTTAAGTAAAGATTACGCACGCGCAGAACTCGTCTGCGCAGATTGCGGCCTTGTTATTGACCAAGACTTCATCGACCATGGACCAGAATGGAGAGCATTCGACAGCGATCAACGAGAAAAACGAGCACGTGTCGGAGCACCAATGACCTATACCATTCACGATAAAGGACTTAGCACCATGATCGGCTGGAAAAATAGAGACTCCTACGGAAAATCTATCCCCACCAGAAACAGAGCCCAGCTCTATCGATTACGAAAATGGCAACGACGAATCAGAATCAGCGATGCAACCGAACGAAACTTAGCATTCGCCTTATCAGAACTCGACCGCATGGCATCCGGCATGGGTCTCCCAAGAACCGTCCGAGAAACAGCCGCGATGGTCTATCGAAAAGCAGTCCTTAAAAACCTGATCCGCGGACGCAGCATCGAAGGAGTATCAGCATCAGCGTTATACGCCGCCTGCCGACAATGTAACGTACCACGAACCCTTGACGAAATCGCAGCCTCCTCCCGAGTCTCCCGCAAAGAAATCGGAAGAACCTACCGATTCATCGCCAGAGAATTAGGATTAAAACTCATGCCAACATCACCACAGGATTACATCTCGCGATTCTGCAGCGAACTGAAACTCAGCGGTGATGTACAAGCCAAAGCAATTGAGATTTTAAAAGACGCTGCTGACAAGGAACTGACCAGTGGTCGTGGTCCAACCGGGGTTGCCGCCGCATCGATATACATCTCATCAATCTTATGTGGTGAACGACGAACACAGCGAGAAGTCGCAGATGTCGCAGGTGTGACAGAAGTAACAATCAGAAACCGATACAAAGAACTCGCTGAACGACTCGACATCGACATCATCCTGTAAAAAGCTATGACTCGCTGGTACACCGAAAAAAAGAAAGAACATTTTTATAAAGAAGCAAAACGAGTCGGTTACCGCGCACGCTCCGCCTTCAAATTACAACAAATCCAAGACAGATTTCATCTGATCCCAAAGGACGGAATCGTCGTTGATCTTGGAGCAGCCCCTGGAGGATGGAGCCAGGTGGCAAAAGAACTCGTAGGAACAGATGGCGTTGTCATCGGAGTAGACCTCTCAACGATCAAACCATTCGAGGGCATACTGTTTCTCCAAGGGGACGTCACCAAAACTGAAACCCTAGAGCAAATCAAAGATCTGATGAACGGCAGGAATGCGGATGTGGTCCTATCAGATATGTCCCCCGACATCTCCGGGAATTATTCTGTTGATCAGGCACGAAGCGCATGGTTATGCGACTGCGCCCTGCACGTCGTCAATGACATCTTACGAGCAGATGGTCATTTTATCTGTAAAATCTTCGAAGGAGAAGATACGAAAGCATTCATCAAAAAGGTGAAACATCAATTCATGGTTGTCAAAACATTTTCTCCTGAAGCCTCGCGGAAAAGTAGTTCTGAGGTCTATATTATCGCCAAATCGTTCAAAAACCCTAATAAAAAGGTAGGTGCATCCTAGTAGGAAACCAATAAAAGAATATATTATATAGGAGTTGATATCAGTTAAGTTTTACCCAATGGTAGAAACAATGACGGACCAATCCCTCGCTCTGGAAGTGTTTTTCAAACACTCCTATGAGGACATCGAGAAAAAAATACAGGAGATCATTACCGATCAGAATATTTTAACGATCCTCAAAGAGGGGAAACGGTTACGACCATTACTTGGTGCCCTGTCCTTCAAAGTCTGTACAGGAGGAAATGAATCATCACAAGTCTATCAGCAGTTTTTAGAAGGAGCAGTCGCCATAGAACTTGCGCATGGAGCCTCCTTAGTTCATGATGATATCATCGATGGTGATTTAACCAGACGAGGAGAACCAGCCTTTTACATTAAAACCGGAGTCGATAACGCAATCCTCATCGGCCATAAGATGCTGGTGATAGGATTTAAACTGGCGTTATCTCACGGGGATCGAATCGCAAAACTGTACGTGGACGCATGGGGTGGAACCCTTGACGGCCAGCTTTCCGAGATTAATTTCAACAGCAAAGACCTCAAGGATGTCAATATCACCGCAGACTCTAAATTCTTCCAAGTCTACAGCAAGATTATTGATCTGAAAACCGCGACCTTATTCTCAGCAGCATGTAAAGCTGCAGCGTATTGGGCGAACGCATCAGAAGAGATAGCAAACCTCCTTGCAGAATATGGCCGAGAGGTCGGGTTTGCGTATCAGCTCGCCGATGACCTTGTGGATCTTGAGAAGGGCGAGATGATCGACAGCGTCGTCATCCCTCTACTGACCCGACTCGAGAAGCGGACTGCGAAGAATGGCAATTTCAAACCCCGGTCGATACGAAAAAAAATCGAGAAGAAATCACCAGAGATAAAAAAACTGTACCTCGAAGAGATATCAAAGCATGTCAATAAGGCACAGAAGATTTGTAACTCCCCTGTCCTTCCAGACAATCAATTCAAAACGTTTTTACTTGACGCACCATTCTATAGTATTAACAAAATGCTAAAGGAAATCTACATCAACATCTAATTATTTTTATTGGGTCATCAGAATCGCTGCATGATCCTTTTCAAAGGGTGTCAGCTCCACTGTTTTTTTAATCCTATATTCCTGTTGTTGCAACGAACTGCAGACCAGATCATAAGCTTGTTTCGGCTTCAGCGCGACATCGATGCTTCGAGCTTTCACCATGATAAGTCCAGTTCCATTCGTTTTGAGATACGCTTGTATATTGCGGATGAAGATATCTGCCTGATTCCTCTGTGAGATATCCTGATAGACAAGGTCGACAGCAGGAACAATATGTTGGTACCGTTCTGGGTGGTTCGCATCAGAGAGAATCGGGATGATGTTTGATCGTTTTTCAGATACTTTCAGCAGATTGATGATCGCGACCGGTGAGGATTCAACCGCGTAGATAGTGCCTTTGGTGATGATGTCAGAAATATGGCTCACTGTCGTACCCGTGGCAGCGCCAAGGTACAGGATTTGTGCATCAGGAGATATGTCAATGGCGAGTCCTTTGAGTAGTGCAGCTGCAAGTTTGCTGCGATACGGGTTCCAGGATCGGTACTCCTTATCATCCTCGTCGAAGAGTTGTTCGTTGTAGACCTTGATTCCCCTGCAGCCCTCTGGGTTTACCGTGAAGAGTCTATCGTTTTTTTTGTAAATCCCTAGGTGCTCTGTTGGTTGCATGGTTTTCCCCTATGATGTCTGGTCGATAAATAGTTTTGTCGAAATAATTAACTAGGGTTTGTGGGATACAGGCGCGGGCGAAGAAGATATGGTGTTACGATCTCCCTTATATGAGGCTCAAGTGAAGCTGGGCGCAACATTTACAGAGTTTGCTGGTTTTGAAATGCCGATTCAATACAGCTCGATTCGTGATGAGCATTTCGTTGTTCGAAAGAAGGTCGGCTTGTTCGATGTCACCCATATGAGCAACGTGTGGATCACCGGTCCTGATGCTGCAAAACTGATTAGCCTGACGACCGTGGAGGATGCGTCTCGCGTGGAGACTGGAAAAAGCCAATACACTGAAATCTTGCGGGAGAACGGGACGATCATCGATGATACGATTTTCATGCATCTGGGCGAGAAGTACATGATGATCCCGAATGCTGGGATGAATCAGATTGTCACCAAATGGCTTACGGACCAGGCAAAAAAACATCATCTGAAGGCAAAAGCCCAGGATGTCTCTCGAGACTATGTGATCCTTGCGATTCAAGGACCAAAATCAAAGGACACATTACAGAAATTAACCGACATGAATCTTGATGCCGTGAAGTTCTTCGGCTGTCAGAATGTGAAGGTCGCTGGCGTCGAATGCATTCTTTCGCATACCGGGTACACCGGCGAGCTTGGCTATGAGCTGCAGATCACCCCAACAACCAAAGCAGCAGCTGTGTTTGATGCGATAATGACTACGGGCAAGGAGTTTGGGATCCAGCCGATCGGGCTTGGCGCACGAGATACATTACGGCTGGAGAAAGCATTCATGCTGGCGGGCAACGAATTCGAAGGTGGCAGAACACCCCTAGAAGCGACCCTAGGATGGACGATTTTCTGGGACCATGAATTCATCGGCAAAGAAGCGTTACTCAAACAGAAAGAGCAAGGGACGTTCCAGCGGATGACCTGCCTAGAATGCGTCGAGAAAGGCATCCCACGCCATAAATGCGAAATTCAGAAGGACGGTACCGCTGTGGGGATAGTAACGAGCGGGACGTTATCACCCTGTCTGAATGTCGGCATCGCCATGGGATACGTCGCACCAGAGAAACGAGAGGTCGGCAGCATCCTTGATATCATCGTAAGAGACAAACCGATTCAGGCGAAGGTCATCAAACCACCGTTTGTCCCAAAAGAATGGGCCCTCAAACAGTAAAGGGCTTACGGTCTACATCCAGAAAAAAAAAAATTAAAATTTTTCGTAAATATTTTTTCTATGACCTATGACAAGAATAGATATTCTTTGTGTTGTCTCATCGATGTCAGCAACAACTCTGTAGTCTCCAATACGAAGTTTAAATTCGTTTTTTCCAGTTAATCGTTCAAAAAAAAAACGAAAGGGATCTTCTTTCGTTGAAATAATCTTATTATAGATTCTTTTTCTTATGTTCTTCTCAGTTTTTTCCAAAAATTCAATCGATTCTTCATCAAAAATAATTTCATATATCTCTTAGAACCCCAGTCGCTGTTTTGCAACCTCCTGGCTCACAAATTTTCCTTTCTTGATTCGCTCACGTGCTTGCTCGATGGCTTTAATTGTTTCTTTACTTAATTCTGGTTCTTTATTTAGATTTTTTACGATGTAGATTATTTTTTTTATCACATCATCATAGCTTTCGTCTTTGTATTCTCGAAATTGATCGATTTGAGTTTTCGTGTCTTTATGTATTTTAATGGTTGTTGCACTCATATTCTCATGGTATACTTAGGTATACCGTGGTATATATAACTTTCGCTCTATATGCTACTTCTGTCTTTAAATTTCATATAAAATTCGTGTTTTTCTGCTGTTGCACAGAAGCTTCTACATGATTCAAGAACTCATTCAATACTCCTTCATCCTTTTTTAAAAAAAAAAACAGTGCGTTTTCCTTTGTTTCCCACTCTGCTATCGATAGAGAAAAGATTTAAAACAACCAGGAAATACCACTTCTCGATAGCTATGACAAATGAGGTACGAGATAGTTTAAAATACACCAAGACACACGAATGGGTAAAACTCGCAGGCACCAAAGCAAAAATAGGGATCACCGACCATGCACAACACGAACTAACCGATATCGTGTTCGTCGAGTTACCAACCGTCGGAAAAGAAATCAAGAAAGGAGAAGAACTCTGCGTCGTCGAATCAGTCAAATCAGTTTCTGAGGTGTACGCACCAGTCAGCGGAAAGATCACCGCGGTGAACTCAAAGCTGGATGATTCTCCCGAGACCATCAACAGCAGCCCCTATGATGACGGCTGGCTCGTCGAAATAGAAATAAAAGATAAAGCAGAAGTCAACACCTTACTGGATGCAGCAGCCTATAAGAAAGTATAATAGGGATATGTTCAGAGACAGTAGTTAATCGATAAGATCCTTCTGCTGAGAACTCCAGGTTTTATTTGAAGTCTTCTTCACCCATTCGACATATTTATCGATAAATTCGAGTCGTTCTCTAAAATTTTCTTCCTTCATTTTTTCAAGTTCTTTCAGGTCGATTCGTGGTATTCTCATTGTAAATACCTCTGAAAGAGGGTTTGTGTTTTAAGTTCTCGGTTGAAATCCCTTAGGAGTGTCATATCAAGGGTTTCTTCAAAGAGTTTATAGAGATATTTCGCATCCTCGATGTCTTTCTCACTTCCCAGATGAAGTTTAAACGAGATCTGGAGTTCTAATGGTGAGATATAGAAATAATGACTATTGAGAATGACTTTTATTTGTTCCTTAATTGTCCAGTCGTCAAGATATGTTTTTGGGAATTTAAACTCGATGTTTGGTATAAACGTGTTTTTCTTTGCAAAACGCAGAGAGATACTACTACAGAGATAATCTTCATACGCTTCTTTGATATTTTTGGTATTAATGCAATAAAAACCATCGGAGATGGTATTCCAAATCATTGTGAATGTTTCAGAATCGATTTTTTCTACGATAATGTCGACATCCTCCGAAGTCCTACTTCTTCCAAAGAGTATAGCGACATATCCAGAGACAATTACGTATTTTATTTGTAGTGTGTTCAGGAGTGATGTAAACTCGATAACAAACTTATCAAGCTTATTTAGTACTTTTTTGAATTCAATTTTTTTTCTAGTGATGTCGATTTTCATCTTCTGTACCAAACCGTATGAGCTTTTAAAACATTTTGCACGAAAACCAGGAGTAGACATAAAGCAGGAAATCCTTTTATATACTTGTTGTATAAAGTATATCGGAGAAGTGGTGATGTTGGGATGAGGGATGACCCGATAGCGCACGTACTAGATGATTTAATGCGACTCGATGATATTTACGCCTGTATCGTCGCACGACGCAACATGATTAGCGTCATGCCATCAAGTGAGGGATTTAAACCAGAAGTAAACCAGATCTGGGATGTCATTAAACGTGCAATGGATGACGTGTTTACGGTAATCGGTGAGTATTCCGGTGCTGGTCTGAGTGAAATGGAGTTCCGATTGCAGGACTACGAGGTGTTATTCTACGTATTCCCTGATACGGAAAACGCCCTTGTAGCGATTGTTCCTGCGCTGGCAAATAAAGGGTTGCTTGAAGTCGAAATAGAGAACGCGCGCAGGGAAATTCTGAAGATTATGAACAACCCGACACAAAAACCAAATTCTCAGAAAAAAGATGATGAGGTATACGTTACCGCATAAACAGTAAAAAAGGTGACGAGAAATAGTAAAATGATATCAAAAACAGAAGCAGCCATAGGAATGTCCCGAAAATGGGATGCACGAGAAGCAGGAAGAGAGGTTGCAGAGACCGCTATAAAAAATTTATCACGCCCACCAGATTTTTTCCTTCTTTTCTCTACAATCCATTATGAAAAATACGGTGGTTTTGAAGAGTTCCTTGATGGTGTATGGGATGTCCTTCCAAAAGAAACACCACTCGTGGGAGGCACTGTCACCGGTTTTATGAATAATTACGGATGCTTTTCGAGAGGGGCAAGTGCTCTAGCTGTTTCCAATCCATCCATGGACATCGCAGTCGGAGTCGGAAAAAACACCAAAAGAAATCCGCATCGAGCTGCAAGACAATGCGCGGACATGATTCAAAACAGGTTGAAAGAGTCACCGTACAAAAATAAATTTCTCCTCAATTTTATCTCTGGACCCGTCATGCCAAGCATCCCTGGACTAGGGCAAAAAAAATATATTCGATCCGGTTTTATAAGCAAATTTGCCCTGCAGGCGTTAGGTCTTTCACAAGCGCTGGTGCAAAAAGGACTTGGACGAGAAGATGAAATATTTGAAAAAACTGTTCAACAATTACCAGACTATCAGATGATACTTGGGACATCCATGGATGATTACAAAGGAATGAAAAATTATCAATTTTTTAATGACAAAATTCTAACAAATGCCGTGGTGAATCTCGGGGTGGCAACCGATCTTGATCTTGATGTGTGCACAACGCATGGGATGAAGGCAACTGACCTTCATTTTACTATCACGAAACTAGGAGCAGGAAACCATGCTATATGTAAAATTAACAATAAACCCGCTGTACCAGAACTATTACAATTACTACACTGGCCTGAAGGATTTCTCACCGAAGAAACAATGAGTCATACTATTCTATACTATCCCATATCATTAAAACGACATGGAAGAGAAGTTCCAATTGTTATGCCGGTTATTATGAAGGATTCTATAGTTGTACCCTGTATTATCGACGACGGAGAAGTATCGATTCTCACGGTCAGCGGAAAGAATTTAATCAATGCAGTAAAAGAAAACTTACAATTTTTTGATAGAATACAACCAGAGTTTGGATTGTTTTCAGCATGTATGACGATTCTACAAACTCTGGGTCATAAGACGAATATTATCCAAGAAGAACTACATAATTATTTCAAAGATAAATCATTTTTACTGTTTTATAGTGCTGGCGAAGGAACGTATTCTAAAGAGAAAGATATCACCTATGCAAATATGTCAATCAATACAGCTATTTTTGGTCATGATATAACAAAAGAAAAAATATAGAAAATACTCCCCCTGAATACAATCACTATTCTAAAGAATTCAATTGATAATACCAATCCTATTGTACAATCATTTATTTTGTATAATCCTGGCTAGCGAATCAAGAATTTTCGTCTTGTCACCATACACATATTTTGCAACACTGGTAAATTTTTTGATGTATCTACCAAGATAGTGATTTTGTAAAGTTTGATTATACGTTTTGAATGAGAAATCATCACGGCGGACAGCATCGACAATTGTTGTTGTTGCTACTTCTCCATACGCTAATGAGAGATGAATACCGCCTCCAAGTAATGGTTCAATACCCGCTGCATCACCAACCAAAAGAATATTCGGTCGAGAGAGCGGAACATCATTTAAAAAATAAGTAACAGGATGACTTGACCATAATTTTGATGTGTGATTGTTATGACGTAATTGTAATTCGTTTAAAAAGATCTTTTTCAAATCACCGCGAGGTGCATCAGAATAGATCCTTGTATCGCAGATGCCATGATTCATAAAAGGTGCATTGTCGAGAAGGCAAGGGAAATGCCAAACATATCCTTGCAAACCTTTATTGACCGGGGTAAAATCCATCAACGCGGTATGAGTAGCGAACTCAGGGTCATATTTTTCATGAGCAGGGGAAAATATTTCAATTGTTGCAGCAAATCGGGGAGTCAGAGGGGGTTTCATTTTTCTTCGTACCATACTGAGAGCCCCGTCTGCCCCTATCAATATTTTCACTTTATATGTGCCTTTATTAGTCTTAACCATTACTCCATCGTCAATGTACTCGATGTCGATACATGCTTCATTTTCTCTCAAACACAGTCCTCGTCCTTTTGCGATTTGTGCTAAAAAATGATCAAATTCAATGCGGCGGACGATTCTAAAGAAATTCTCCTCCTGATGCCTATAAACATCTTTTTCGAAACGTATTTCAATGTTATCAACCGAAACAAAAGGAACCTTTAGTTCTATTTCTAAATCAGACAGTATCCGTTGTGTCATCCACTTATGCAGAGCGCCGCCACATAATTTATCTCGTGGATATTTTTCTTTTTCAATTAACACGGCTTTAGAAGCTAACAAAGGATCATGCTTATACAAATGTAACCAGGTTGATATTCCAGCAGGACCTCCCCCAACGATCATGATATCGTAATCAGAATTCACATCTTGTTTTGATTTCTTTGTTCTCATGCCATATTTCCTTCAGTTTCGATTTACTCTTTTTCCGTAATTCGTTAATTCTTTCAAAATAAATCCATATTTTTCTGCCCATTGTTCTGTTGTTCGTAGATGATGTAAATCGATTGACCCGACATGATTTTTCCGTTCATTTTCCATTGCTTGCATAATGACTTCAGCGATACAAGCAAAATTCTTCCCCGGTGGCATTCCAGGGATAACAATTTGAACCGGAAAATCAACGTATCCTCCATCGATTCGATGAATATCAGGACGTTGTTGACATACTTCATAGGTGAGATTTGGTGGTTGAGAAACATCAACAATAATCGCATCTTTCGCAAGATGCTCTGGTTGTAACAATGCATCTGGATGGCTGGTTGCTGTCACGATAACATCTGTTTCTTTCGTTTTGAGTTCAACCGTGGTTTCAAAATCGCCGTTAATGTTTTTCTCAAGGTCTTTGAATTTCTCTTTCCTCCGTCCGATGAGAATAGCATGTTGAAATTGTGGGACAAGTATTTTCGATGCCGCCTCGCCGATAACACCATATGCCCCGACAATAGCAATGATTTGATCAGAGGGTTCCAGGTCAAAGAAATGTAATGCCTTTAACACCACTTGGCAGGTTACTGCCGCTGTATAACTATCACCGTGATTGACATATCCTTTGTATCCCTTCTGTTTTGCGACCCATACCCCTCCATCGGTGACTGATGTTGTAAGGGCACCGAGTTGAATAATGTCGACACCATAGTCCTTTTGAAGAAACAACGCAGCATCAAGAATATATTTTCGAACTGTCTCCCGTGGAAGCTCCATCATCTGTCGTGCAGTCAAGGTTAAACCCGTGATGTATCCCTTGGTTCCATAGACATCTAACTCTGGAGATACCACTAAATTTCCATGAATCCAAGATTCTGGGAACTGCTCGATATTCTTTTCATTCAGAAGATGCCCTATTGTCGCAAATTTCATTGTCTGGATATTCCTCCATTTTTTCCTATTCAATAAGGAGATGGCAGTCAATTAACCTTTCCACAGATCACAACAAAAAGAATTTCCCTTCCGTTCTTATTCATACAGAAGTGTAGACGAAGGTTCAAACAAACGGACCGCAGGATAGGCTTTTGCTTCTAAAGGACGACCTGGTAGATAGACGATTTTAACATGACTAATATACCTTACAAGAGGAGATCCAGAAAAAATATTATCAAGATGCTGGGAGATAGAAACAAATGGCTTCATAACACCACCCGAAAAATCATCTGGATGTTCCACTCCAGGGTACTGAAGCAACGCATCACGTTTCTCAGGTAAACAAATTCCTTTCGTCACTAGATACTCAAAAAACCCTTCCCAACGAGTCTCCTCCTGGTAGAGGTTCTCTTCAAATGAACATTCTAGTCCAATACGTGGTCCAATCCCATCATTGGTCACATCAAAACTCAGGACGAAACGATCAGCTTCTCTCTGAACATCTGCGATGAGTGTTCCAAAATTATCATCCTTATCTGACCAGCCGAGCGCATTCAAATAAGGGATAATTTTTCGAGGATGAATCTTGTTGATATACAGCCGAACATCGTTTGTAGAACGTGACAGCATCGTTCCTACCTGAAACAGCGAGGCTCCCTGTGGTATTTTCTCAATACAATTCAGAATTTGACGTTTTACTCGCTTCGATAACGATTGTCCTCTCAGAAGAGGTAACGCGTCGTTCACCAGCCATGAATATTGAGTCATGGCATCCTTTGGTGCATCTTCCGATATCTTTTCAGGTCCAAAAAATACACTTGGAATTGACACATCGGATTTTGTTTCGGGCATATCAAATTCCAACCAGAAACATTTCACCTTTTTTTTCAGAATTGAGTCTTTCTTTGTCCATGCTTCTGAAAAAGCTGCGATCTGCTGCCATTCTGGTTGTTGTATCAATGGCTTAGGAAAATTTCCCTGTTTTAATAAATTTTCAAAAACTATTCGATCGTCTCCGGCACCCGATACTGCAAACGCCCAATCCGCACGTTGACGAGCATCTCCTAAATGGATTTCAAAACCTAAAAAACTTGTGAGATTCCCTGGAAAATTTTTTGCAACAGACAAAATGTCTTTAAATTTCTCAGAGGAAATAAGTGACGAGACGAACGGTTCAGCTTTGCAGAGATAATTACTGGCAAGAATGCTTTTTACTGGGAGATGCTTCTGCATCCTTGTGTGATCTTCTTGATACAGTTGATATTGAGGAGTGATCAATTTTTTTTCTAATTCTATTTCTCGCGCTGTCCCAGCGTTTTCGAATGAGGTTGAATAATGGATGTACCTATTCAAAGTTTAAAGCTCTCCTCATTAATTTTATATTACCCTTCGTATAAAGCTGTTTTTCGCAGCTACATACGCAGGTGGGGTTGTAGGAATACAGTGCTTTGCACCTGGACTCATTTTCTTTTTTATGATTAAATATTATCATATGGTGGAGTATTCGGACATCCAAAGAGCCGAACACCAGGATACGCTTTCGCATAAAGTTCATGATTTGGTTCGTACACTAGTTTAATATGACTGATATAGCGGACAAGGGCACCGGAAAAATCATCGTTTTCAATTTTCACTGTTGGTCTATACATCGTTGTATTAAAATCCCTCTTTGTATCTTCTTGTTCTACTCCAGTAAACTGCAGTAATGCATCCTTTTTTTCTGGAAGACAAAGTCCTTTTTTGACGAGGTAATTGAAGAATGATGACCATCCTGTCTCAAGATGATACCTATCTGATGCAAAGGAACATTCAAGTCCAATTTTTTGATCGATCCCGTTTTCGGTAATCGTGATATGAAGAACAATACGTGTAACATTTTGCTGAAGTTCTTTGAGCAGAACTGGTAATTGTTCGCTTTCTTCAGACCAGCCTAATTTCGTAAGATATGGGATGATTTGGTCAGGGTGTATTTTTGCGATAATTAGACGGACACCTGAAGTCGGGCGAGATAACATCACCCCGGCATCCATGATTAGCGCATTTTTGGGTAATTGTTGGATCGCCTGGAATAAGTTCTGTTCGATTTTTTCAGGTATTTCCTTGCCGGTTACGAGCGGTAATGCTTTTTTGGTTAACCAGCGTATTTTTTCTGTATCTTCTTCTTTTGTTATGCGCAAGGGAATGGTGTGAAGAAAGATACATGGGACTGGCGTCTCTGGTGAATTCTCCGCCATGTCAAATTCAAACCACATACCAAGAACATTATGGTAAAGTATGGAACCTTGATTCGCCCATTCTAGGACAAAGTTACATGTATTCTGCCATTCTAGGTTAGAGATGAATTCTGTAGGTAACATCTTTTCTCTTATGAGCTTTGCAAGGGCTTCACGTTCACCACTCATTGAAGAGACGGCGAAGAGATAATCAGCTCGTGCTTTCGGGGAGTTCAGATGAGATTCAAAACCAAAAAAACTGGTAATTGAGCCTGTAAAACGGGATGCGAGTTTCTGCATTTCATTGAAATTTTCAGAGGATATTAAATCTTCAGAGATGGAGGACTCAACTATGGATAAGTATTTGGCTGCATACAAACCTTTCAGAGAAGGTTTTCTCAATTGAACTGTTTCGACGATGAATCTGTTCCGATTCTGGAATTCTTTCAATTCCCCGAAGAGAGACGATTCGAAGCCAGATTCAAATCCATATTCCCCTATTCTGTTCATTCTTTTACTTGCCCCAGTAGGAGTAACTCTCCTGGAAAAGATAAAGCCCGCCTCCTATAAAATCCTACAAAATTCCAAAAACAGCATATTTTGTGTATTTTTGGCGGAAATACTAAGAAATCAAAAAGAAGGGCATCAACCAGAAGTCTAATAAATATCCCTAATAATTAGTTACCATTTCTTATGTGTGGTTATTATCTTTCTTAATGTTTTTATATAAGGCATTGTAGTGAGCGGAAAGGTGCTCACTACAATACCACCTCCCAGACAAACACATTAATATCATTTATAATATATATAATTTATAGTGCAATCATCCATTCTCTTCTATCAGATTAAAAGAAAATAGAATCTTCAAATATATTAATTTTAAAATTCTTTCTTCGCAGCATACGTGTCATGAACAAAACGAAGGCGGAAAGAAAAACCCACAATAGGCATTCACGATTGAATTTATCGTTTCTTCCCGATTTTGTACCTGGTGCGGGATCCCATCTGTTATATAAAACTCCACATGTTCTATAAGAAATTCAACCATCTTTTTATCACTAAGATTCTTCTTATGTTTAATAAGTAGATCATAAATCCTCCAAGGATCTTTTAAAACAAATATTTTTTCACTTGATACTTGATCTCTCTTAATGATATGAGGTGGGTGCTCTTTGTAGATAATTCCATTGTCGATTGGTTTATTTTCGACGATTCCCGCACGAATCATATTTCTTAAATGAAATCCGATGGTTGCAGGATGTTTTTCAAGAAATCTACTTAAATCCTTCTGTGTACATTGTACGCCAATGAAAAACCAAAGGATTATGTGAAGTGTGGTTCTTTTTCGAAAACAATTAAGTATTTTCTTTTCTTCCTCGCTGACTTCAAGTGTAGTAAAATATCGATTATATTTTCCATCTTTTCTTAATATGATAAGCCCATGTTTTTCAAGGGTAAGCAAATGATATTTTAACGAGGAAAAAGGAATCTTCATTTTTCTTGAGATATCTCGTTGATGCAATCCAGAGTTTTGAGAAATAAATTCAAAAATTTCTCTTCTCCTTTTTAACTCCAAAATAGTGTTTTCCATAATAAGTATCATATTATTATAAGACTTATATATATTTTTCTTAAAATGATTATTTATGATTTTAAATAAAACGTATAAATCATGAAGTCCATTAATGGTTGACTAAAAATGCAGATATTAGACAAAACAGAATCCATCTGTCCTGCTTGTTTTTACGAAGGAATACTCAAAAAAATTGATGCTAGCATCATCGAAGATGATGAAAAGATATGGATAACCAAAGAATGCCATAAACATGGACTTTTTAAAGAGATTTTATTAGACGATGTAAATCTGTATAAAAAATGGATGAAATTTAGAGTAGCAGGAACACCGGTTTCTTATATCAAAACGAGTTTGTTTAATGATTCTGAGTTGTATCCTGAGCACCTATCTCAAACCATGTTAACGAATCTTATGGTTACTAACAGATACAATCTACAATCTAACCAAAATTTTTTCGATGCGAACGTTACTGGTTACGTCTATGAACCTTCGTTAGATCAACTCAGAGATTTGATGCAACAGACAAGAGCAGAAAAACCACTTGGATCAAAAGCAATCCAGATTACTGGCGGAGAACCAACGCTTCGCGACGATTTATTAGAGATTATTCGTATCGCAAAAGAAACAGGTTTTTCCCAAATACAAATCAATACGAATGGATTAAAACTCGCAGAAAGTATCGACTATTGTCAATCGTTGAAAAACGAAAAAGTTGATACTATCTATTTGAATTTCAATGGAATAATAAAAACAACAAACCCGTTGATAGAGTCACATAAAAAAGTCATTGAAAATTGTAAAAAAATAAATTTAAATATTGTTTTAACTCCCATTCTTACTGATGATGAAAACATTCAGGAGGCTGGGAAGATTGTTCGTTTTGCAATCGACAACAGCGATAGTATCAGAGGAGTCCATTTTCATCTATTCTTTCCCAGCGATAGAACTTTTAAAGGAACCGACTATGAACAGGAAAAACAACACCTCGATTACGTAAAGATACTTCAATTTATTGAACAAGAATATCCTGGGATGATTTCCCGTGATGATTTTTACCCGTATTGTTTTATTTTTCCGATTTCAAAATTTGTTGAAATCATTACACAAGATTCACAAACCGAGTTAACAACTCATCCAAGCTGCGGTGGTTCAACATTTATTTTTATAGAAGATGGAAAACCCCTCCCATTGACACGTTTTATAGATGTAGAAGCGTTTATGAGTTTTCTCACAGATCAATCAAAGAAAAAGGGTCCTTTAAGGAAATTACGAATAGCCTCTGCTTTTATGAAATGTATCGACACATTTGTTGATTTTAAAAAAACGCCACAGAGTTTTAATCCAAAACAGATATTAAAAGATGCAACAATTCTCGGTAGTGAGTACGCACTTCGTGAGTTTCGTAATAAGACCATATTTGTTGGTTTCATGAGTTTTCAGGATGTGTGGACTCTTGATATCGATCGCTTAAAACGCTGTGTTATCCATTGTTCAACCTTTGAAGGAATTATTCCATATTGCTCTTTTCATGCCCTTGGATATGGTGATAAAATCCTTAAAAAATATTCAATTTCAGCTCAAGAATGGGAAAAAAAGACTGATCGTTTGCTAAAAAATGATCTACAACAAGACTCATAAAGAACTAAATTCTTCTATCTTTGAAAGGTGTATGGTTTATATGCTGGCGTCCAATCGAAGTTTGTCCAAGGTACCAATTTTTGACCAACCCACTCAGTAAACATCTGTCCTTTCAGAAGTTTAGGTCCAAAACCAATCCAAGTATCCCAATAATTTCTTATCCAATAATTTCTATCAAAAGCTAGTCTAAGTCTCTCTATAAAATAAACATGACGTGTGTTATTTATGAAATTATTTCTTCGAATGGTTTGTAAGCGTACGAAATAAAGATATAGACCGCATTCGGAGCTATTCGCAATGTTGTTTTCAATGATAGTATTATAGACGGTAAAACCGAAATAAAAACCATAGTCATTATTTTCAACATTGTTTCTGGAAATAATATTAAAGACAGAATCAGCGAAAATAAGGAGACCTTTCACATTATTTGAAACGATATTTTTTGAAATAGTATTATTTTTTGATGCTTGGAGACAAATCCCATTCAGATTGTTGATGACGATATTATCGGTAATATTGTTATGATCTGAAGGATAAATTAAATACACTCCGGCATCATACTCTGGATATTCAATAGATCCGGAATGTTGAATGGTAAATCCTTTTACAGTCGCATAGTCGGCTATTATTTCAATGACATAACTCATATTATTTCCATCAATTATTGTCGTGAACTTATTTTCTCCAATAAGTTGGATATTATTCTTTTTTATTATGACATTTTCATAATACGGTGAGGATCTGCTATAAACAAAAATAGTATCACCAGCATATGAATTATTCACAGCTTCTTGGATTGTGCTATAATTTTGTGGCCCACTACCCCCAACATATAATATGTCACCTGCATAGAATCGTTGGACTAAAGGATTTGATAAATCTCCAAATTCAGAGGCGTTAACAGTCGATGTGAGTAGAAGTCCCAGAAATAACCCTATAATAACAAATGTTACTCCCTTTTTCATTTTGTGAAATCTCCTAGATTTATAGATGATGATATGCATATAAATCTTTTGAAATGAATTTATAGAACACTTTATTTTTCAACACAATTGTAACAATGTGTAAGTTCGACATAGGATTTTCCATTTACAGAAACGCCATTGATACTCCCGGAGATGGTGCAAACTCCTTCCCAGAAACAAGCACCTGGAAATAATTCTTCAAGGACTTGTTGAAGTAATGGGTAATTTTCTTTAAATCGCATAACTTGATTTAAAAAAACAGGAGTCACGATAAGATCAATGGATTTTGATGTTTCAATTATATGCCATTGGCAAGAATAGAAGCGTTCATCTGTTGTATCATTCCAAAATGCTAATGGTGTAATCGTATAATCTTTTAAAAGTTCTACAGATCCATCGGTATTAATTAGATTCAGCCCATCGGTGTAAGATTGATCAATTTTTTCACCTGTTTCTCTTTCCCATAGATCCCCAACAACAATCTCTCGGTTATCGTTTAATTGCAAAGAAAACCACTCATGGGTTATTGTCAGACCCCATGGAGGTGGATTTTGATTGACAAAATTCCCCCATTGATGATCTATCCATGCATTACCCAATACATCTTCGGAAAAGCCATTTATAGTAATCTTACCTGTTACTAGAAGTCTCGTTAAACTATAATAATACGAAAACTCATGATCTCCGAAAAAGACAACTCCATCACTACCAACAATTAATGGTTGTTTTAGACAATCCATATCCACAGTAAGTTTCATAGGTTTGGAATCTTGTTGAGAATTACCATTAACATCTAAAGTGTACTGGAAGGGAAGAAGACCTTGGTCGTGGGATTTGGTGTACCATTGGTCATATTGTATTAATCCATCGGGGTTTTCCTGGTGGCCAATCTCATAATTAGTGGTGGGATTTGTCTTCTGAATAGTATCCGCATATGTCGTGCCCATCGTTGTATTTTGATTCGTGGATTTCATTGTTGTTTCTGTGTATTCAGTGTTCATCGTTACCTGGTTTTCAGAAATCAAATTTTTAATTTCTAGTTCAGAATTGGTTTGATCGTCTATCTTATCGTCGTTTGTGATATATTCGAAACTCAGTTCAAGATGGTCAGTGCTTGCAATGAGTGTCCCAATTTGAGCATTTGTGTAGGTTTCTTCAGATGCGATATCAGATATGGAAAAGATTCTTACTTCTTTTTTCTCAGCAACATTTGATTGAATTTTATAGAATGCAACAAATGATCCATATTCTCGTCCGGTGGTTTGTCCAGTGAGATGGAAATTTGCATACCACCATTCAATCGGAAATTCAGAGGTATCATGAGATCCTTCATCGGTAGGAAAGATGATGTCTGTTCCCGGTGGTTGGTACGGATAGTGTTTCCAATAGACCTCTGGGTGTTCATGGTCTTTATTTATTTCTGCTTGTACTGGAATAATTGGGGTGATCATAACGATGATTATTAAGAAAGACAAAATCGGTTTTACCCTAGAAGGTGTTATTCCTTTTTTATTTTTCAATACATGCTCTAATTTCATTGGTTCTCACCACACTGTTTCTAATACCTCGTGGTTGTCTCTGTTTCTATAAAAAACATGTTTTACAACTAGTACCATCGTTCTGTACACTCGTTACCAAAAAAGAGAACCAACCATTCTTATTGCTATCAGAACGGAATTATGACATATGAGGCTTTGTTTATGCTAATTTTCTCTCTTCGTCTCCTCATATATTCAATGATAGATTTTTCTTTACAATTAAAAGAAGGCAGAAGAAGAGAACTACGGTGAAATATTCACAAGGCATTCTTCTTTTTTCTCTTGCATGCTTTTCACTCGGCATCGTAACGGCAAGCACAAATAATAGTCATCCTCGACATAGACTAACCCGTTCTGCTCGAAACTTTGCAATATTGCGGTCAGTTCGAATTCCGGTACATCAAGGAATCTTCTTTGGAGTTCCTTAAATGAGATGATATCGACACAGCTGAGAAACACGTGTCGCTCCAGTTCGTTGAGTACAAAAATCTTAATATTCAGTCGGTCCCGTTTGTCATAGATTTTTATGAAATTCCCACCATCGACAAAATAAAAGATCAGCTGATCAATCGAGGTTTGTTGACTTTTATGTTCAAGTTGAATTGTCTCCTGTTCTTTTTTCCATTCTTCCACGAGTGATTCCCAGGGATTGTCATCGGTTTGATTCTTTTGTTTGAAATTGTACACAAACACAAATCCTTTCTCTAAATATTCGAAAGGATACATGAGTACATCGATTGGTGAATATTCTAATTGTCCAATATTGAACTGTTTTGGATGGCGCTGAATGTGGCTGCCATGCATCACACGTAGTTGGCAGAGTTGAGGGGCGTCAAGGTACGCTTTTAACTGGTGAGCTATCTTTTTTGTTTCTTCGAAATCCACTGGTTCTTCGTTTGGGTATCTTACCAAGAGATTGTAGTTATTCTGTATACCGTTCTCCTTGCAAAACTTGAGTGCAGCGATATTATCAATCACCCGTACTCCCTTGTTCATTTTTCGTAGATAGTTCTGGCTGAACGACTCGATCCCGGTTTGAATCATGCTAAACCCTGCTTCTTTCATGAACGTATAGTCTTCGCTGGTGAGCTGCCCTGCGCGTGCCTCGACAAAAAATGAAAAATCTCTTCCAAGGTTCTTTAATTTCTCAAACAGGCTTCGATACTCGGTTTTTGGGAGCGTGTTGCCGATGAGCTGAAAATCCATCATCCGGTACCGCTCAGAGAGCCATCGGATCTCTTGAAGGATGCGGTTGGTGCTTTTCTCACGGTAGCAGGGATGCTGAATGTTGAGGTTACAGAACGTGCATTGATTCCACCAGCATCCGCGGGAGATCTCCACGGGGAGCCGCCCGTAATACTGGTAGTATTGTTGGATGTGATTGGATGTTGAAGCGAGTTCCTGATAGAAGTGATCATAGGAGGGGATTGGCAGGGTAGTGAGATCAACGACGGCATCGGATTTGTTCCAGAGTACTTTTTCTTTGTTTCTGTAGATGAGTCGGGGGATCGATTTATATGGCTCATGATTGGATGCAAGAAGGTAGAGTGCCTCTTCCCCGTCACCAGAGACGATGCAGTCGACATAGTCAAAGGCTTGTAGCACGTTTATACCTAGGGTGCCGACGGTTCTGCTACCGCCAAAAACGATTGTTTTCTCAGGGGCAAACTCCTTGATTTTCTTTGCAACAGCAAGTGACGGGAGCAGTTGCCCGTAGTTTAAGGTAAATCCGATGATGTCGAAGGATCGCCAGTCCACATGATCAAGGATCCATTGATACAGCGTATCGGTCCGATGGACGTACTCCTCAAATGTAAACGGCGGTAAACCATGGTTCTGTGATGAATGCTGCTGGAAGTACTCCCGGAACCTCTCCTGGTTCTTCTCCCAATGCTCTGGAAATACGTATCGTGAGAACACCATTTGGGCAGTGTACGAATCATTCGGAGGATAGATCAACCAGTGATAGTCCTGCAGCCCGTAGATCTCTGCTGCTTTGAGGTAGAGATGACGCGTTTCTATTGTTATTCCTCTTTGGCGGCAGTATCCCTCTAGCACCGCAAGTTGGATCGATGGGATCGTGACTCCAGCAAACGGCATAGCCACTAATAGGACAGTTTTTTTCTCGTCGTGCATCGCCAAATCCAAGACTAACAATCACATAAGTTCTTTTATAATTAACTCAAGGCTCAATTCTTTTCTCTTGTGTAAAACCAAATCATCCCTTGATTCTTCTTTTATTGTTTAAATACCAATCCTTTCAATAAAAACTGTAAGTTTAAATATATCATACGTTATAGATAATATCAACATTGGATGATGAACTGATGAAAAAAAATAGGGTAATTCTTGTTCTTTGTACACTTTTTTTCTTAGGAAATGCTCTCTTTCCTTTCGTCCAAGGAGCGACTCTTGATTCAGTGACAGATTTATCTGCTGCCTGCCAAGAGAAAGGTAATGCAGAGGAAACCTTGGTTCTACCTTCTTCGTTTAGCTGGCGTGATATCAATGGTGTGGATTTTACCACGCCCATACGAAACCAGACCCCCTATCCGAGTTGTGAAAGCTTTGCGCTGGTCGCAGCGGTTGAAACAATGGTCCAGTATAAAGTAGGGTTCCCCTTTAATTGTGATCTGTCAGAGGCACATCTCTTCTTCTTCAGCGGAGGAAATATTATCTGGGGGTCATATCCGGAAAATGACACAAAATTCCTCAAAGAGTATGGTGTGCCTGATGAGGCCTGCTGGCCGTATCCAAAGGATAAATATCAGTATCCGTTGAACACCACCTCACCTGATTGGCAAAACAGGACTGTCAAAATCACTGACTGGTCCTATATTCCCGCTGATCCTGTCGCGATTAAAACAGCGTTGCTGACGAATGGGCCTGTCCCGAGTTATTTTCTTGTCTATGATGATTTCGTTTATTTCAAGAAAGGGATTTATCAGCATCGATGGGGCAATAGCCGAGGAGCTCATTATATGGCGATCGTCGGGTACAATGATGATCCTGGGTACTGGATTGTGAAGAACAGCTGGGGCACAAACTTCCAGGAAG
>JAFNFT010000034.1:0-32535 GCA_017885605.1 Methanobacteriota archaeon
CGATGACTGGTGATAAGTCGGTGACCGCCCATTTCACACAAAATGGATACACACTAACGATAATCATTGATGGTCAAGGGACGGTCATAAAAGATCCGGAGCAAAACACATATGCCTATAACAGTATAGTTGAACTTACTGCAATTGCGGATGAAAACTGGGTTTTCAACTCATGGAGCGGAGACCTCTCCGGTAATGAAAATCCTCAAAATATCACCATGAACGCAAATAAAACCGTAACCGCTCATTTCACATATACCGGGGATGATACGATACCTCCAGTCGTCAAAATAGTAAAACCAATCAACAACGGTATTTACATCTTTAACAAGTTAATCCTTTCCCTTAAAACGATTCAGATGCCTATCATTGTCCAAATGGTAACCATCGAAGTAAACGCATCTGACAATGAATCAGGCATAGACCACGTAGAATTCTTCATCGACGGAGTATCAAAAAGCACAGACACCTCAGCACCATATTCATATGACTGGCGAGAGATACAGTCTGGAAAACATACAATAACCGTGAAAGCCTACGATAACGCAGGAAACAACGCAACAAGCCCTGACCTCCTAGTGTTTAAATGGAGATTCCATCCGATGCTCGTCGTACTACTCCTTCTTCTCGGTTTAGTATGGCAAAATGAAAAACCAACTACCACTACTACCACTTAAACATACGATTCGATTTCGGATAAGAATCTAATTATCAAAAATCTCTTTTTTTTTATTTTTATTAAATTAAACTATAACAATTGATACATATAATCAGATTCCTTCATAAAAAATCTGTTATATACGAGGAGTTGTTAGATTAAACGCTGAGAATTTAAAAACCACAATCCTTTCATTTTTGCTAATTTTCCTCTTCACGGTCCATATCCTTTAAATATTCCTTCTTCATTCGGACTTCTCATGGCAGTATGGCAAGGTAACTCAAAAAGAAGTATGACCGGACGACGTATTCGATATGCACGGAATAAAAGACGATTCGAAATAGGCAGGGAAAATCACCTGACCACCATTGGGGCCATGAAACGCAAACCGTTCAGAACCAGAGGAAACAATAAAAAATCTCGCGTTCTCACTGCAGATACCGCCTATGTAGTCGACCCAAAAACCAACAAAACCGTAAAAACAGAGATTGTGACAGTCGTCGAAAACTCAGCAAACATCCATTATGTCCGACGAAACATCATGAACAAGGGTGCGATTATCAACACAAAAATCGGCAAAGCAAAAATAACCTCTCGACCAGGACAAAGCGGTGTAATCAACGCAGTATTACTCCCGAAATAAAGCTGTCGTGATCTGAATGGTCTCCAGGGATGATAAAAAATACGTGATCTACCCAATATATTTTGATCGGTCCATCTCTCGTTTGAAAGGACGAAAAGTCTCTCAGAAACATGCGGTAGAAAAACCTTCCTTGGAAAACATCGCGAAAGCAGCAAAATCACTTGGATTAAACCCTATTTTAGAAAAAAATGGAACTCATTCGTCTACACCCTGGAAAAGGGAAGGACGCATCCTTATTGAAAAAAAAGGACCAAAAAGCAAGCTTCTCCTGCAGCTCTCAAACCGACTGTAGTGGAAGAAAGTATATAATCTAAACATAGTATTCTGATAAAACTCTCTTGGAGCTGGTCATGGAACAATCAGGACAACAATACGATGAAGCAAGTACGATTTTTTCTCCTGATGGTAGATTATATCAAGTGGAATATGCACGAGAAGCAGTCAAGAAAGGCTCAACAACCATGGGCTTCAAATGGAAGGATGGAGTGTTGCTCCTGGCGCACAAACCAGAAACCAGCAGACTGGTTAATCTACGGTCCCTTGAGAAGATCTACCAAATTGATACCCATATCGCCTGCGTTGCGACCGGCTTAGTTGCCGATGGGCGACACCTGGTTGAAATCGCACGTGAAGAAGCACAATGGAACAAAGTCCGCTATGACGAACCCATCTCCGTTAAAGAGCTTGTCAATATCCTCTGTGAATATAAGCATCTGTATACCCAGTTTGATGGTGTTCGACCGTTCGGTGTGGTGCTCCTAGTCGGTGGTATCGATTCCAGCGGTAAATATTTATTTTCAACAGATCCATCAGGCGCTTATATCGGGTACAAAGCGATTTGCGAAGGCAAAAAAAGCGATGATGCAATGACTCAGTTTACAAAAAACTATACCTCAGATATCTCCTTACATCAAGCACTTGAGCTTGGATTTCAAACAATGAAAAAGATCACCAAACAGAAATTCAACGCAGAAATGGTCGAAGCAGCGGTTATTGATGAAAAAACCGGGTACTATAAGCTCTCACCAGAGGCATTAAAGCGAGTAGCGGAAAAACAAACCTCTGAGCAAAAAGAATAAGTCGTTTTCCGTCTTTTTTTTGTTTATTTTCCTTTTCGATGCGATTGGAACAATCGATGCCGATGATAGGGAAACATCGCTTCCCCCACGGATCGGACATCCTCCACTGAATAAAACGCATGGGGATGGATCTTGTGGATTTTATTGAGTATGTCATGAAGGTCCTCTCGACGGATCACTGCGAAAATGATCTTCACCGGACCATTAAGCCCTTCTGCATCATGGGTTGTAACCCCATATTCTGATTCCCTGAGGGATTTGATGAGTTCTGAGGCGTCATGTTTGCAGATGATCCGTACCATGACCATGCCAATTGATAATTTTTCCTCAATGAGCATACCGATAAAAGCGCCCAGGGAAAATCCACCAGCGTACGCCAAGGAACACGCAAGGTTGTTGAGGTTCTGCATGATTTGTCCGATGGCAAGCAACCAGACATTGATCTCTACAAATCCTACAAGCGGTGCAATGTATTTGAGCCCATGGGAGACAAAGATAATCCGGAGGGTCCCAAGGCTGACGTCGATGAGTCGTGCTGCGAAAATCAAGAGGGGAAGAATGACCCATTTGAAGACATCTGAATTATAGAATGCTAGTACATCCATGTTTTTTCCCTTAGGTTATCTTGTAGAGACTGTCTAAAGATATCTTTTTCCCCTCTATAAATCTTTATTTTTCCCGGTGCTTTTTTAAAAGGAAGGGGCTGCAGCGTGGGTAGAAAAGTCAATATAAATCTTTTTTGATATCTTTTCTTGTCATTCTTTGGTAAGGACCTATGAAAAAGAAGGGAACGACTATCATAAAAAAAAGACCAGTTACATCTTCAAAAACGAAGATGAAGAAAAAAGTCCAACCTACAGTTCAGAAAGTCATGGTTGGTGAGGATGAGTTTTGCCCTACGTGTATGGAATGGCGGTCGTATGATGAAGCGACCGGGAAGTGTAAGGTCTGTGGGCGTCTTATAAAAAAGATTGGTGAGACAAGGAAGATTACCGATGAGTATGATCTAAAAGATTTTTCAAACGATCATGATGAACCGCAGGAAACTGGGGAATTTTAGTAGTAATAATTATCTTGTAAATTTTGTAAATATATAAGATTAACTTGTTAAGCATTCTAATTAACATTAAAATTTCGTGTTAACATAGCACATAGATTAAAACCTAAAACATTGCTAGAATTTATCTAGCATATACATAAGAATGTTCAAGATTTTGATAGAGAATATTTAGCATGGTCATGATGTTCATAATATTTATAAATTCCCAATGTCATGCAACCTACGGATGGATGCACAACTAATGCGAGTGGCGATTTATACAAGAGTATCGACGGAGGATCAAGCTAAAGAAGGATTCTCATTAGATGCACAACTAGAGAAACTTAGATCTTATTGTAAGGCGAAGGATTGGAGCATAGCCGGAGAATACATTGATGAGGGATATTCCGGGAGAAAAACCAGACGTCCCGCTTACATAAAGATGATGGAAGAAATCAACAAATGGGATGCTCTTCTTGTTATTAAAATGGATCGAATCCATCGTAATTCTAAAAACTTCATGTTAATGATGGAAGACCTCAACAAAAAAAGCAAAGAATTCGTTTCCATGATGGAATCACTTGATACATCAACAGCCATGGGGCGATTTGTGATGGATATAATACAACGTATCGCACAACTTGAATCTGAGCAAATTGGTGAACGAGTATACATCGGAATGGAACAAAAAGCCAAAACGAATGGTGGAGTGCTAGGTTTTAACATACCATACGGCTATGACTACGTTAATAGAAAACTAGTGGTAAATGATTCTGAAGCAATCATTGTAAAAGATATATTTGATATGTATAGAAATAAATTAAGTATGAAAAAAATTGCCGAGATATTAAATCAAAAAAGTATTCCTACTAAATTAAACAAAATATGGGGACCACAAACAGTATCACTAATCCTCAAAAACCCCGTGTATTGTGGATTTTTGCATTGGGAGGATTACCTAAATCCAGGTGAACATATACCCATAATTGATAAAAATACTTTTAATGAAGCCCAAAAAAGTATACAAAAGAAAAATATTAAAACTAAACATGGTTCAAAATTTTTTATTATTGAATAGTATTTAGACTGATAAATTATGAGAAATGATGATTTCCCTCCACCCATTAAAAAACTAGCTTTGAAAAGAGCAAATAATAGATGTGAACGATGTTGGACTGAAAAAGATCTCGAATTTCATCATATTACTCCAGTTAGATTCGGTGGAAAAAAAACCTTGGAAAATTGTTTAGTATTTTGTCATAATTGCCATAATATAGCACCGAGTGATATATTTTTATTAAAAAATATTTTTTTAAGATTCTCATCTTCAAAAGAAATGATTCATCATTATAAAGTTGAAAATGAATATGAGGCTTTAAAATGTATATGCGGAGAAAAAGGTGTTAATTACGAAGAAATCAAACAAAAATTCTATCACGACCCTTTTTCCCATACCGATGCTGTTAAAGAAGGTATGAAACTGAGAGCAGAAAAAATAGGACACTCTGGATTTAATATCCCTTTTGGATATGATTATAAAGATGGGGTTTTAAAAATTCTTCCCAATGAGGCAGAAGTTGTAAGGTCCATTTATTCTCAATATCTATCTGGAAAAAGTTTAGATGAAATTGTAAAAATGTTGAATTTGGCAAAGATTCCAACAAAAAGAGGTGGTAGTTGGGCCAAAAAAACCATTTCTACGATATTAAAGAATCCGGTGTATTGTGGATACCACAGATATGAAGAAAAATTAACTAGAGGTATACATAATAAAATTATTGACGCAAAAATTTACAAAGAAATTCAAAAATTAATTTGTGAAAAAGGCGGTAAACAAAAAAATTATGATTTTTGACTATAAATTTCAATTTCAAATTAGCGTTATCATCAAGTTCGGTAGACCGAAGTTGATATGCCTGGATAGGTAGACCTAAGAAATTTTCTCCATATTTTCATTTTTTTCTCGAAGAAGGAACCGAAATTTGCTGTAAGATTAAGTATTAAGTCTATTTTTTAGATGATTTTACTCAATTCATAGAAAATGTAATCTTTGCTAGAAAATATCATGCATAGTTGGAATATAGTGTGCTAGCTAATTTCAGTCATATTGCTTGTTATTATTTAGCACTAAATGATGACAATTGCTAACATGTAAAATTAAATTTAAAATAGAAGATTAACAAATTAAGTAATTATAACAACAAACATTATATAGTAAAGACTTAATCTAAAATTAACGATTTTACCTATATTTTCATATTGAAACATAGAAACAAAAATCGCAGAAAATGTAATTATCATCATGACGAGAAAAAAACAAAAAAAAATTTTTAGAGCTTCCTCAACGAATTAAAAAAAGAATCAAACATGTTCTCATAATAATTAAAGAAATTAGTTATTTTCCATCTAAATTCTTTTTAACAAAATATCTAAATACAAGACTTTCAATATAAATTACGATACTTATGAAAATAAAAAGTGGAATTATAATTTTGACTGTGCTTCTGGTAGGAAGTCTTATGTTAACACCAGCACTCGGAAGCACAACTCAGGCAGGATACCAAACCAAATCGCTTACTAAAAACCTAGAAACCGTAACAGTGGACTTTATCGACTGTACCGGAGCAATCCCTGTTAAAAAAGAAATCACCATGTCCAAAGCAGAATGGAATATCATCACTGATGAGCTCCAATCGATAGCAACTTCTGAGACCACCATGAACGGAAAATTTGCAGCTCAACTCTCAGTCTTTCAGAAACACCACCTCGTTTCCCAGGGGGCAAACATCGATGCTCTTCTGGTAAAATTTAACAAAAAAACAAATAATGGACTCTTCAGATCGTTACAAGAAAGAGTACCCAAGAGTCTCCCCATTAATAATTCCATCTTTAGCGCACTGAGTGCAATATCGTTCTCATTGGAAAATGAAAATGGGTCAACGCTGGTGTTCGGATTGAATACATTCATCAATATTATTGGTTTCAATATTGTGAGCATTCATAAGGGATATGCAACAAATGGGATTCAGACAAATGGGTTGATCTCCAGTTCAGTTCCACCTGGAGAATATGCTGGTTTTATCTTCGGTTTCTTTGGGTATTGGTTTGGGGAGAAAATCTCGACCGGGGTCTACTCAAACCTGACTGTAGCAGGGTTAGCCATCATAACAGCGTGGGTACCAGTCTCATAAACGTCTCTTAAATAACTGGACAAATCATCTGAGGACTACAATGATTCCGATGTTGTGGTCCGAAGACTTTCTTTTGTCGCGTAATAGATTTCGATAAAATGGTCTGGATGATAGGATAATTTCGCCTGTCGTAACCCTGGGATTCCGAGGTCTTCCTCACGGTCGATAAAAGGAACAAGATGACGGACTCTCTGGGCTGTTTCCATGTTGATCGCCTTGTAAATCCCATCAAAATCAGGGGATCCTTTCTCAAAATGAACAACCACGGTATCTGCATTCATTTTTTCATAGACCGCGATAGCTTGAATCGTTCCATCAATACGTAACGCAAGCCCTTTGAGGCTAAAATCAAAAAAATGTTTCATCGAATAGATAATCGCCTTTCGCTCGTTTTCTAGGAGTTCATCAGATCCGCAGTCTTTCCAAAGACACCAACGTTTCAGAAACTCGTGTACCTCATCCATATTGTTCTCTGCGATCTCCTCTGTTGTGTAGGAAAAATTTTTTGTAAACTTATGCAGTCGATTTCGTATCTTCCCATATTTTGTCCCAGGGAGTTCTGCCAGATCTGATGCCTGGTATACGTAATCAAAAAAATCTCTATCCTCTTCTATCTTTACGGTAGGAAACTGTGTTGCGAGGAGCTTTTTCTCTGCTTGTTTGATAAATCCGAAGATGCAGTCTTCTTTTTCCGCAAGGCTTATGACTTGTTTGAACAGATCGATATTGAATTTTCCAGAGGGCGGATGCAGAACCGTTCCATTGCTATCTTTACTTAAAATGATGATAGTATCATCGATCTTCGCATATCGATATTCAACGTACTCTCCCCAGCTTATCATCGTGGTAAATAATTCGCCGCTATGCATCGGTGGATAGTGTTGGTAATGGGTATCGAAGATAGGTTTATCCTCGAGACGAATTTTTTTAAGGTCCTCAAGAGACAACATGTATTATTTCTCCATGGTGTACAGCATAGGAATATGTTGTTCCATTGTTTTGAAACCCAGGGATGTGTAGAACTGGCTGCTTCCTGGTTCTGCGATTAACCCTATCCATAGAATCCCTTTTGAGACACAGAATTCTATTAGTGTGTTGACTATTTTTTTCCCTAAATTCTGGCCTCGATACGAAGGAAGAACCACGAGGTCCTGGATGTATGCATCAGACACGCCGTCAGATATAACTCGGCCCATGCCGATTGATTTTCCTGTTTTTTGTTCGATAGCGACCGCAAAGGCAAAACTCCCTTGTATCAACTGAGGAATCCCTTCTTTGTCATAGGTGTCTTTCCACCAGCTGCCTGCTTTGTACAACTGGACGATTTCGTCAATTGGCCAGGTGGTAACAAGACGTATTTCTATGTCTTTTTTCTCCATAAAAAAATCCATTATGTTTCGGTGAATTAACAGGAGCTATGTTCAATAGCGGTATAGGGACATGCGTTGACACAAGCGCAGCATTCGATGCATTCACCAATTTTTTTTGCGACAGCTTTTCCGTTGACAAGTTCAAAAATTTCGACGGGACAGGCGGTGACACATTCACCTGAGCCTTTGCATTTATCATAATCGACGGTAATTGTGATATTCCCTTCTTTGAATTCTTTTTTCATAAGATGTTTACCTCCTTTATAACACAGTCTGTAACGACTACTATTATTTTAGATTTCTTGTTGGTTTTTTCTGTAGCCTGTGAATAAATATCAAGGTTGTTTTATAGAAAACAGCGTTTACAAAACCAAAAGACTAATCATCCTCTTCTGTATTCTTCGTGTCAGAGGGATTTCATTGCTACAACGAGCCAACGATTTAGCAGCTATTGTACGAAAATCTTCAGAGATCCATATCGTTACCCATATCGATGCAGATGGGATTACTGCTGGAGCAATCGCCTCAGAGACCCTCCGGAGACTTGGAAAGGAGTATTCCCTTGAATGTATCAAACAACTTGATGAGGTGACCATCAATAAGCTTTTGAATGAAAATCATGAGCTTGTCTGGTTTACCGATTTAGGAAGCGGGATTAGCACCCAGTACCCGGAGATAAAAAAAATCATCACCGATCATCATGAATGTCCCCCTAATTCGGATACCTCTTTTCATTTCAATCCTCATCTGTTTGGGCGGGATGGTTCCTATGAACTGAGTGGTGCTGGTGCTACCTATCTTGTCTCCAAGGCTCTCAGTCCAAAAAACAAGGATTTATCATGTCTTGCGATCGTTGGTGCTATTGGTGATCTTCAGGATAGACGGTTCTGTGAGCTTCGTGGAATGAATACAGAGATCGTGAAAGATGGGGTAGAGGCCGGGGTGCTTCAAACAAGCAAAGATCTCAGGTATTTCGGTAAGGAAACAAGGCCTCTTGCGAAACTCCTTCAGTACGCAACTGACCCGTTGATCCCTGGTGTGAGCGGTCGTGAGGATACCTCTGTCGCATTTTTGCAGGAGCTCCAGATAGAACTGAAGGAGAGAGACAAATGGAGGACCTGGGTTGATCTTCGGAAAGAAGAGAAGAGGAAGATTATCTCAGCGGTTATTCAGATGTTGCTTTCGAAAGGTTTTGGGTATCAGGTTGCGGCACGAGTGTTGGGAGAGTCGTACCTGCTCTGTCATGAAGAAGAAGGCACAGAACTGCATGATGCAAAAGAGTATGCAACCCTTTTGAACTCTACCGCGCGGTATGGTCAGTATGAGGTCGGACTTCAGGTCTGCTTGGGGGATCGTGGGAAATGGTTAAAAGAAGCGTTGAACCTCCTGAGTGGTCATCGTCATAACCTTGTCGAGGGTCTGCAGTTCGCACGGGAAGAAAAAATCCAGAAACGCACCTACCTTCAGTATTTCCACGCTGGTGATGGTATTCGTGATACGATCATTGGTATTGTCACGAATATGTTGTTAAACACGGAGGATGTTGATAAAGAGCTCCCTCTTATCGGTTTTGCTCATACGGAGAACGGGGAGGTAAAAGTCTCTGCCAGAGCGGCACAACACTTGGTTGACCGTGGATTGGACCTTGCTGCAGCGCTCACCGTTGCAGCAAAGGAGTTACACGGTATCGGTGGAGGTCATAATATCGCGGCTGGAGCGACCATCCCGAAAGGAAAAGAAGAAGAGTTCCTGCAGGTAGTGGAACGAGAAATAAAACTTCAGCTTGTCTCTTGAGCGGTTTTATACACCGTCTCAATCGTGACTTCAAAGAGTAATGTTTCCCCTGCGAGTGGCTCTAGGCTGTATCCTGCTTTTTTGATATCTTCTCCATAGAAATAGGAGATGTACATAGCTGGGATATCTTTATAGATACGAGGTAGGGTAAACGTTCTATTAAATGTCAGCACCTTATAGACATCAAGATAGCTAGGCTCTGGGCTTTGGTCATTGGTGACTGTGACATTGATGATATCACCAATGATCGTATTGACATGGATCGTGATATTGACCATCCCCGTATATCCTGTTGTTTGGAACGTGTAATTCTGATCGACTATCGGTGAACAGAATACGGTTATTGTTGTGTCGTCCCATGATGCGGTGGTTACATTTGGGAAAATCAGCATTTGTTTTTCCCCATATCGCACGTCTTTTACAACATCTGATAGATTGGTACTTTTTGTTGGCGTGGTGTTCACGGTAACGGTCGTATCGGTGATATTCGTAATCTGGGTGCAATTTTCCCAGATGTAGTAGGGTGGTGGATAGATGACCATCTCTGTTTCATTGGTACTCTGGAGATTATTGATCACCAGTTGAGGCATAGTAAAATTCCCTAGGTTTTCCATCTGAATCCATCTGACACTGAGATTCTCGCTAGTGTAGTTCGTCACTTCCACGGTCTGGTTCATCCCAAACGCGAAGTATTGGCTTGTAAAAATCGCTCCAACACCAAATTTATTCGCTCCATATGCATCCTCAGGAGGGATTGGACCAATTATTTTTGTTTGCCCTTCCTTCATCCCAATAATTCCATCCATGAACCCTTTAATCATTCCAGCGGTATACCCTGATTTCGGTGATGTCGCAGTTTGGTTGTAGCTGACAAACACCTTTAGTGGTGTCCCACCTGTTTTATTCGCAGTGCTATTATATGATGAATCAAAAACCGTGTTATTTGATGCGTAACGACCTATGTAGTTCACATCAGCGCAATCACCCTCTGCTATCGTTAGTTTCTCCTTGAAGAGATTTTCAAAAATATCTGTATTGACCGCTGTCACAAAGACTGATAGAGCTGCGATGACGATGATCACTAGCGCGATAAGGGCGATTTTTTCCTTCTGCATGAGCGTGCTGAATGAAATTGATATATATTAATCTAAGCCTGTCGTTCTCTCCACATCAGACCAAGACATGTTTTAATCAATTTTGCTGCGAGAACCGCGGTTTGTCCCTGGTCGTAGGGTGGGCAGACTTCTACGAGGTCGCATCCGATGAGCTGGGGAGAAAACGCTTCGATGATTTCTATCACCTGCATCGGGGTCAGTCCGAAGGGTTCTGGCGTGCTTGTCCCTGGTGCGTACGCAGGGTCAACGACATCGATGTCCAACGTCAGATATATTTTTTTTTTGTTCAGAAGGTTTTTTGTCTGTTGGATGATTTTTTTCATCCCTGTGTTGTTGATGGTAAATGCATCACGGAAAAAAAGCCCTTGTTTTTGTGCCGCCTCATGTTCTTCTTTTTCTGCGGACCGGAGGCCTAACACCGCGATATTCTGGAGGGGGATATGGTCCGCGATTCGCCGGATCACACACGCATGGTTATAGAGATCGTTTTTGTACTTCTCCCTAAAATCCATGTGCGCATCAAGTGAGAGGACCGCGATATCCTTGGGGAACGCTGAGATAATCCCCGGGGTGATCGAATGATCCCCTCCGATAGCGATCGGGATTTTCTGTTTTGCGAGTACTGTTGAGGTGAATGTCTTTGTTGTCTCAAAGAGCTCTTTGGAAGTTAGTTTCTTGACATCAAGATCGCCGTAATCATGGATGGGGATCTCTTCAAAATTTATGCCGGTTCGCAGATCATATCGCTCAAAGTTCCAGCTTGCCTGTCGTATCTCAAAGGGTCCTTTATCTGCCCCATGGCGGAAGGATGATGTTTTTTCGAATGGTACTCCAAAAAGAACAAACGACGCAGCCTCAAAACTTGATTCAGCGTCTGCAAAATAATCTGGGAACTCCATAATGACCGAAGCCTGTACGATTCCTTTCTGAAACTGTTACACTCTTGTGATTTTTCGTTTCCCCATCGCCTGCAAATACAGGATTTCTTTCCCTGGTTCTAATTGGCCTTTGAGGTCTTCGGGGATCGGCATTTCAAAGGTCTCATAGGTCTCCAAATCCATGAGCTGGACCACATCAGCACCCATCAATGCGAGGATCTGGGCGCTCCGCTTGTCTATGATAGGGACTCCAACCTTGTGTTTCACGGGGTGGACGACACTGCGTTTCTGCTCATCGAAGATACCGACAGCATCAATCCGTGCTTTTGCCTCACCATGCTTCCCTGGTTTTGATGTAGAAATACTCTGGATTTTGCATGGTTCTTCATCTATCAATACGTATCGACCTACTTTTAATTCTCGTACTTCAGCCATTTCTTTCATGCGGTTTCACCTTTTGGGAGTTTATAGACAATGTCATGCTCCCGAACCTTGTCTATTATCTTGATTCCGATTGCATCACCTGTTTTTGCGATTTGAATGGGAGCCCTGTTGATTTCCATCCGATCAATGAGTTGGGTAAAATCTGTATGAGCGCCAACAAAATGTACCGTATCCCCAATTTTTAGTTCTCCATCTGTGATTTTAATAGCGGCAACGCTGATATGTGAGAAGAAATGTTCTACGATCCCGATTTTTTCTTCCACCATAGCTATTCACAAATCCCTAATGGGAAAAGGTATACTTATAGATTAACTTTCCCGCAATTTGAGGAAGAACAAACCAAGATAATATCATATCAATCTAAGGGGTTATTCCCCATTTTCTTTCTTTTTTCTCTTCATTTTGAACAGAATGTATTTTTGAGGTCTGAATTCTTAAGTCTTTTTGGCAACGTGCTTATACTAGGTTTATGTCTGATAGTTGAGAAATAAAATGAATGAGGTAAGATTCTGTAAAATCTGTTCTGGTGAGATCGAAGAATCCAACCCAACAGATATTTGTTATTCGTGTCAAAGTATAATGAATAAAGGTAATCTTTTCGATTGATAACCTATTTATAGATGGAGATACGTTACAAAGCAATAAGCGGAGGCAAAGGTTATGAGAAACATATTATTGGAGAAAGGACTGATTTTTGGAATATTAGTATTGTTTGTTGGAACAAATCTTGTACCATGTATCAGTGGGGGCTGGGATGGAAAAACTAGTGAATTGGTAAACGGCGTACCACCATGTACTAGGAATGCTATTACTCCAAGTATTGCTGTAGACCTTTCTGGGACGGTACATGCGGCCTGGTGTGAGTCGGATGCGGGTACTAGATATTTTATTTATTATAGCAGCAGAAATCCTTCAACTGGCAAGTGGAGCCCTAAAGAGCAAGTCTCTACAGAAAGCGATATTGATTCTGACGCTAATGAAACAGTTTCTTTAGCAATCGAAGAAACTGGGGCTGGAGTTAAGGTTCATGTCGCATGGCTAGATTGGAGTGATGATTATTGGTATTTGAACCATCATTATACTTATTATGGAACGAAAGTTTTTTATAAATGCAGAGATCCTAGCGGTGTCTGGTGTCCTACTGAGGTTGTCTCCTCAGAAAGTGACAAATCGGCCGGTCGCCTTTCATTGGCCACTTATAATAATACTGTAAATATCGCATGGTCTGATTTAACGAATTATCCATTACAGGGTGATAATGATGATAAATATGATATTGTTTATAAATGGAAAGAGAGTGGTGACTCATGGCCTCTTGTTACTGAGGTGGTCTCTACAGAAAGCACCGCTACTGCTTATTGTCCGTCGTTAGCTTTAGGAGATCCGTTCCAGGTATATGTAGTATGGCATGATTTAACGAATTATCCATCACAGGGTGATAATGATGATAAATATGATATTGTTTATAAAAGTAAACCGATTTGGGCACCATGGCCTACCGGAGCTACTGCTACTGAGGTGGTCTCCACAGAAAGCAGCCAAAATGCAACATTTCCTTCTTTGGCATGGGATCAGAATGATGATACCCTCCATGTAGCATGGATGGATAAAACCCAATTTATCAATCCAAGAACACAATATTCTGCTGGAAAGTATGATAAAATTTGTTACAAATGCAGAGTTTCTTCTGGCTGGCCTACTGTGACAGAGTTAGTATCCACGGAAAGTTATAGACCTGCTATGTATCCTTCTCTAGATACGGATACCTTTTCAAGAGTGCATATAGCATGGACTGATTATACTACAACGATTCCTAATGCTGGTGTTAATTGGCTTGTTCCTTGCGGTCCTGTAACGAATATTTTCTATAAATCTAAACCAAGAGACACCGATTGGTTTATGTTCTCAGATGTCGTCTCAACTGATAGTAAAAAATCGCCCTATGGGGTTGGTGCTGCGTGCCTAGTAATAGCCTCAAATGATTCGATACATATAGCATGGTTTGATAATTCTACCATCAGGTGGCCTTATCATGATATTTTTTATAAACTCGGTGCTGGAACTCCATATTCTATACCTTTAAGTCCACCCACTACCTGCAAGATACTCCTACGAGGTTTTGGGCTCCTAGGCAGTACAACTGGCATTTATGATTTAAATTTGAAAGACTACTGTGTAGTCATGTTTCCATTATTTGACGTATTCCATCGTGTGCAAATTGGATCATCTGCGAGCTCTTATCTTGTACATCTTCCTGCTAACTTTTGCTATACCCATGGTGAATTTCTTACGCCATTACCAACCGGTTTCTTTAGTGGCCAAATTTTAGGCAATACAAATTTTGACTCTATGCAGCTCTATACAAGTACACTCGGGTTTATTATTCACACAGTAACTTTACAGTCTCCTTTCTCTATAACTGGTAGATCATATCCGTAACACCTGTTTACAAGGCATAATCAATTAAAATACAATTTAAATCTCTCTTTTTCTCTTTTTTTTATTTTTTTGTTACTATCAGCGATTTGCACAAAAACATGAGTTAAAACCGTATTAACGCTTCTGGTTCTATGGATATATTATTAAATAAGGAATAGTTTCAAACCAGTGGAGTGGAGGCAAAGGTGTAAAAAATGGGTAAGTTCTTTAATGGTAAAAAGGGTGGTTATCCACGTTGGAAAAATTCTAATAAATTAGTACACAGAACAGTTTTACAAAATAAATTGGGTGGTAAAATATGGAAGGGTTATGACGCCCATCACATAGATGGAAACATAAGAAATTTTAGAAAATCCAATTTAGTTGCGGTAAAACATTCAAAACACATGAGATACCATGCAAAGAAAAGACGGAGTAAGTGGTGGTAAAAACACTTGAAATTGTACATTAAAAGAAGGAAAGATTAGGTTTTTAAGGAAGGAATTGTTACAAATTAACAGAGTGGAGGCAAGGATAGATATGCCAAAATGTAGTATATGTGGTAAATCTTTTAAGACAAAACAAGCATTAAAAATACACGAATCAAAAAAATGCTTTAAGTGGAAGAAATAGTTAAGTTGGTGAAAGAATGTTTAGTCCAATATTTGATAATACTGTTGAAGCAATTAATAGATGGCAACCAACTCAACACTATCCAGACGAGAACAAATACAGGAATGATTTACTTGACTATCTTAGAAAGATATTGAACGAAACATCACAATTTATGCCACAAAGTAATATCAGTATTCGTAAAGAAGATGGCAGGGGATTATGTGATATTGCTGTTGGTGAAAAAGCCGTAGGAATTGAGATGAAGAAGGACTTGAGTAAGAAAAGCCATGTTGATAGACTTGCAGGGCAATTAATGGATTATAAGAAGGAATATGATGATTTGATAATCGTATTGGTTGGTAAAACAGATAAGGAAGCTCTTGAGATATTGAAATTAAAGGTATCTCAGTTAAGAGATAGTGGAGGTTTTAGTCTTAACCAACAGAGAATAAAGATTATCATTAAAGACCAGACCGCAAAGAAAGATCAGAATGGAGAGAGTAATATATGGGATGTTAAACTCCCTGAATATAAACCACCAAAATTTAAGTTCTGATTGATTATGAAAAAACAACTCATAATCATAGGAATCTTTAGTATTACAAAAAGAAAAATGAAGAAAATTTCTGATTGGAGTTGGTAATAACTATTTGTTTCTAAAGATATGTTTTTAAAGAAGAAATTGCTTATGAAATTAGCTATTGACTTCCAGAAATATTTATCAAATCCGTTCTGTTCTGGATTTTTTTATATACTGTCAAATGACGTTCTAAAAACAAATCTTCGTAAATAATTCGAATATATAGGTTTTTATTTTGATAATCTTCATCATTAAATGAAGCTAGGTCTATTTGGTCATTGGGGGGTAAATCAAAAATTTCATCGCTTTTTTTAACAATATCGGTGAAAATAATATAAGATGTATTAATTATGTAACGAACATTAATAGCATCTTTTCCATTATTCTTTAATTTAATTATAAAACTAGATGTATCTGAATTATGTTTTAAAAAAACATGCATGATGGGAAGACTATCAATTCTTTGATATTTTGTTTGTCTATGTATACTAACTGTTTGTATTAAAATAAAGAATAATTCAACTCCTAAAATCAAGGCTACGATAATTTCTAAAGATATTGTTGTGCCTTTTTGCCTTAAATCAGATAGAATGTAAACTATCATATAGAAAATTCCCACAGAAAAAAACATAATTAAAAAAAATATTACAAAAGTTGGTAAATGACCAAATCTGAGTCTTTCTAAAATAATTTGATTTTCTACACTAATATTTTCCGTCTTTTTCAGTAGATATTTTCTGATAGAAGTTCTAGGAAGTTTCCAAACACTTTTATCTGTGATTTTTTGTTTAGAAATGGAATTTTTCATTCTGATTTGAAATATATGATGTGTTAATTAAACGTATCTATTATATGAAAGAAAAAGATGAATCTCCCCACAAGATATGTTTAATAAGAAGGAATTGTTACAAAACAACAGAGTGGAGACAAAGTAATCATTATCAAAGGGGAATTGTAAATGGTAGATCTTGTCCCAATTGCATTATCAAGCATAGCAATAATTATTTCAATAATTGTTTCAGTTTATGCTTATAATATATCAAAAAGACAATTACATCATCCTGCTCTTGAATATCTTCGAAGGGATTATCGTTCACCTGAGATGATGCTAGCAATACAAAATCTATGGAGTTTTAAAAGACTATGTGAATCAAAAGCTGTTAAACTAGGAAGAAGTCTTGATGAAATGATTGCAATAGAATATATACGAATTGCTAAAGATTACAATGCCAAAATAGATGCTCAAAATAATTATGATAAAAAATTGAGTTTTATTCAAAATAGTTTAAGCTATCAACGGAGATTGGTGATATCTTTTTATTATTATTTATTTGAGGTATGGGAATATGAAATTTTAACGCCAGAAATGATATTCGAATATTGGGATAGGAGTAATATGGACATCTTTGATATTTTAAAACCTATTGAAATGACACAAGCAATAATATATGTGGACAGAGATGATAAAAAAGAAGAATATATAAAAGCAACTGAAAAATGGATGACAAAATTAGATAAGATGCGTGAGGCATCAAAGAATAATCTCCGATATAAAGACTTGTTTTGAAAATGATTAAGAGGAAAAGGATATGAAAAAACAAGTCGTAATCATAGGAATCATTGCCCTGCTTGTTAGTGTTGGGTTAAGTGGATGTACACAAAACACATCGACAAATAACAATAATGAAAATTCAAATATTAATTATATAACAGTTAGCGAATTACAATTACATTCTCCAAGATATATAGGAAACACAACAACAGTTAAAGCTATTTTTGAACAGAAACTCAAGTACTATTACGATGAAAATGATATAGATTATTTTGTTATTAGTGATAAAATAAGTTGGCAAATGACCGAAAGCAGTTATATTGGTATCGAGATACCGGATGGAGTTAATACTTCCCTTCTTATGCTTGGGGAAACATATTATGTTACAGGGATTCCTGGTTATGGTGATTTCATTGCGTTTAATAAATCTGGTAATGTACCACGATCCGGTTTATTCATGAGCGTGGAATCCATTGATTTATATTATAATTTCGATTCAAATACAACACCAACAATAAAACAAATCGGTGAACACCCACCTAGTTTTTTCTTTAGAACAATAACAGTTAAAGGACAAGAAACCAGTAGATTATCTCAGATAACAAGTGGAACAGTAAAATATACTATGGATATCGATTTAAGCCATGTTGATTACTCTACACTTATTCCCAACGCAGAATATTATTATACTGGAGTAGTAAGGCGATTAAGTCCTTATCGTTACATTCCAGCATATAATAATGCTTATTGGAATGGGATTCCACAACATCTAAATGGAATAAGTTTTGTTGTAGAAAAAATTGAACCTGCATAAAATAGAAATGAAATTGTAGATTGAAGGGAGGAAAGGTGGTCGTAAAATGAGGAAAGGAATTCGGAAAAGAGGCTAAGGTGAAAAAGTATGAAAAACCACGATTCCTCATATTTACGACCCCCATATTAACAATTGTTAATTCTGGTTTATATGACTTTCGCTTTTATTCGGTCAAAGACGAATGATTACTCATTCACTAACAAGAGGTGTTAAAACTACTACTACTACTACTACTACTATTAGTTATTATATCGGAATATGTTTAATAACCATTAATTCTTTGTCTTTTTGTGATCGTATGGCGGAAGGGAAAGATTATATGAAACATATCCTGAATGAAAAAATAACAAAGTCATTTTCAACAGATATGCAAACTTTGGGTATGATTAAAGATTTTGTGGAGAAATATCATAGCAATAGTCGGAGTAGAGCAATAGATGATTTAGTTAATGTCGGTCTTGCTAATTTCGGTTATAGAACTGATAAAGAAATAGAAGCAAGATTTAAAGGTACAGATTTAACTCCTGAAAAAATAGCAGTTCCAGAACCAACACGATTTGACTTTGATATTATCGCAACTGGTATTAGCCATAGTGAACATGAACGAATGAGAGTAATCTTGGACATCATAAAAGACTATCAACGGAATCTGTAGATGATAATGCCGACAGGGGAGATATTATTAATGAAGGGGAGATTCAAGGAATCGATCAACGCAGAATAGAGGAAGTAATAGATCGTTTAAATCGAAATGGACAAATCTATGAAATATCACTTGGAAAATATAGATTGGCTGGTAAGTAGTTTTTAGAATATGCTGTAGGGTAGGATCAGATTTCTTATCTAAAATATGTAAAAACGGCAGAGCAGGGTCAAGGAAATACGTTCTAAACAATCCTTGTTTATGTCGTAGGGGAGGCTATTTTAACCACTTCATAAAACTACCAGTTTTATATTCTACTCCTGTAAGAATGACCAGATTAACCACGAAAGTATAGTTATTGGCTAATATCAGTATTTTTCCGTAAGGAGAAACCATTATCATGATATTCTATACCATGCTAATATAGTACAAATTAGTTGTTACAAAATGCAGGGAATTCTTTTATTTAATTTAATATTATATTTAATTTTAAGTTAATAAGATAGTACAAATTTGTTTGTACAAAATGGAGAGAATTCTTAGTGCAGAGTTAATTTAATAATTTAAATTATATTATTATATTATATTATTATATATTGTGTACACTTTTTGATACGTTCTCCGAGAAGAGAAAATTTTTACTCCGGTAAGAATTTTACTACTATCGAGAACAACGGGGAAAAGAAAGCTTTATTTTCATAAGAATTTTACTTATTCGTGGTTTGAAATGGCAACTACTCTTCATTGCAAAAAATGTGGAAACATCTGGATTTATCTCGGTAAAAGTACCTATTGTGCTTCGTGTCCACGCTGCCATACATCGGTGCTTTTGAAGCCAAGAAAACGCACAATTGTAATGTGTAAGCACTGCGGCCATATGTGGTCTTATCGCGGTAAGAAGGATAAATTTATTTCGTGTCCAAATTGTCATAAAAATTTGTTATTGTCTGAGGCTAAATACAAATAAAAAAAAAACAATAGCGGAGATAATCTTTCTTCAAAGGAATTTCCTATTGCAACTTTATTAGTAACTTTTCCGGATGGTTCTCTCCAAACCATAGTTACAATCCGATTGGATTGAACATATATCTTTGGTTGATATTCTTCACTACAAACCTTGGCAAAAGCTTCTCGTTCTCGTTCATAAACTAAACATATATATGGAACTCCTGGTTCTACAGCCCCCTGCTCAGACCTATCTGGGAATATAATCTTACCATTCGGCAGTTTAGCCACTAATTTTTTACTTCCATCGGGTTGCAATTTCCATCCGAATACAATACACATTATATCCTTAAATAGGTCATCTTGTTTACCAACTACCAACGTTTTAAACTCTTCAGCGGCAGGTCCAACTACTCCTCTTCATTGGATTGCTTCATCTATCGTTAAAACTTTGGACGTAGAGATTGCTCACTACTATCCTTTATAGCATTCATATGAAATCCCTCGTGCGATAAAAACCGTGTTAATTGATGACATATGTTACGTTTTGAATAAAATTTTCTTCAAGAGATTTCCATCAATTTAAAAAAGTGGCTATACTAACTACACTTACCCAAATGTTTTAATTCCTTTGCCAATTCTGTTGTGCATCAAGGTACTTTTGGCGTTTAGTCGTTCGGTAATGCTTCTGTCTGCATTTATCGGAGCAAAATTTTTTTAATCTTTTCCCCTTTCGTTTATATGTAAAATCTTGTTTGCACTCTTTACATGAAGTGGTAATAAAATTTTTATCTTTGATAACTCCTTTTTCTCTTGGTTGATATGGCCCTCGTTTGGTCCCTTCTTGAACTCCTCTATATTCTGGCCATTTATGACCCTTAATCTTATCAATGGTTCTTTGAACACTTGTAGCGGATTCTTCTAAAGAAATCTTCTCTTTTTTCTTCTTAGTATTTGATTTGTTTGCCATTGGTAACAATAAATAGGAGAGTAGGTTTTAAGATTTATGATTTACTTTTTATGAATTTTTATCTTTTCCAAACATTTAAACGTATTCAGAGGATAACAACTCTTAACCTGTTTTTCAAGGGAGGAATCAAAACATGAAAAAGGGAGTTGTGAAGAAAAGTATTGTTTTAGGAATAATAATGCTATTTTTCGGGGGAATCATTTTACCGATTATTAGTAGCACTCTTATACAAGATAAGAATGAAAAGAACATTACAATTGATAAAACAATTGAAAAAGTTCAAATATTTAATACTAAAAAGAGTGTATTACCAAAGATTGTTTTTATAAAAGATGAACCACGGAAATCATTGATAGTAGCATCGGTGGAACTTGATTTAGATTGGTCGGATATAGGATTTTGGGATGGTTTTAACTGGTCCACAGTTCCAAATCATTCAAATGGAATAATATATGCTGGAGATAGAATCTATGATGATTATGGCATTATAAATCTGAAATGGATACCTACAGATACAATTTTGGGAAATTGGACTTTTATTAAATCAACGAATATTTCAAGTGTCGGTTTAGGAAATGGAGATTTACAACGTATACAACCAGAATGGACATATTCTGATGGTGGAAATGTAATATCTTCATCAGTCTCATCTGATGGAACATATATTGCAGTTAAAACATCTTATAATATTCTCCTTTTCAACAAGAACAGTAACATTCCAATCTGGAATATAAACACTGGAAACAATATGGGTTGGGTTTCAATTTCGTCTGATGGTTCTTATATAGCCGCAAGTGCATATAATCAACTTAGATTTTATAATGGAGCAGGGACATTATTATGGAGTCACACTATTAGTGGATTCATTAATTGCCTTTCAATGTCTTCTGATGGGGAGTACATTGTTATAGGAGGATATGACTCTCATATAGTCTATTTGTTTGATAAAGATAGCAGCACACCTTTATGGACATATTCAACTAATGGTGAAGTTTGGGGAGTTGACATCTCTTCAGATGGTAATTACATTGTGTCTGGTGGTTATGATGACCATAACCTTTACTTTTTTCAAAAAGACAGTAGCACTCCTCAATGGTTCTATACCTCAGATGATTATTTTTACCAAGCAGTAACTATTTCTCCAGATGGAAATTATATATGTGCAGGTGATACAATTGGTATTATTTATTTATTTGAAAAAGATAATAATATCCCAGAATGGACGTATGCGACAGGTTGTGACTATAACGACGGTTTAGATATGTCCTTTGATGGTAATTATTTTGCAGTTGCATCAAATACAAATATTTATTTTTTCCAAAAAGACAGTAGTACTCCCCAATGGATTCGTACAGGAGCTACAATGGATGAATTACGTATGTCATATGACGGGTTGTATTTTACTGGAGGTGGTAACAATAAGATTTACTACTTTAGCAAGAATTCTAATATTCCTCTCTGGAGTTATCAAACAGGTGGTTCTGTAGTGACTGCTTCTATGTCATCCAACGGTGCATATATTGCCGGCGGTGGAGCTGCTCAATATTTATATTTCTTCCATTATGAATTGGAATCACCGATTGCTGATTTCTCCTGGTTTCCGACGTTTCCCAATCAAGAGGATACAATCATTTTTGATGCCTCTACAAGTGATGATCCAGATGGGACTATTGTAGCTTATGAGTGGGATATGGATAATGATGGACAATATGATGATACAACAGGCGTAAACCCGACATGGCAATACCCGGAAGGAGAATATGATGTAAGTTTGAGAGTTACTGATAATGATGGATTAACTGGTATTAAAACAAGAACTGTTTATGTTGGTGTAGATGAGTTGCCATCAATTGAGGAAATTACTATCACAGGTTTACCATCTGATTATACAAACAATCCTGTGACAAAAGATATCTCACAAACCGGAGACGAAAAAGTAAAATTAGAAGCAACAATTGATGACCAAGTATTAGGGTATGAAGTAACAAAGGTAACATGGTCAGGAGATATCCCAGCCGGAGATGGGAATCCCTATGAGTACGAGGCTGATGAAGGAACTCACGGGACGAAAAAAGTGATGTGTACCATAACATACAAAAATTTAGTGACTGAAGAAATAAAAAGTGATATTTCACTTGAAAAGGAGTTTAACTTGTTTTTCATTAAAACTGGGAATGATGATAACGACAATGAACCCAACTGGTTTGAGTATTGGAAAAATGATGATATCATTCCAGGTTTATCTCAATGCGAATATATTTCAACTTTTTTAGATAGATATGGTCAATATGATCCAGCAATTGATACGGTCCAAATTGGACCTTATGCATCCACAAATAATTTTGTTGTAACAATTCCTGATCTTGGTCTTGATACTGGGGGCGGATTAGGGATTGACTGTTGTTATCAAACTGTAGTTCATGAATTCAAGCATAAATGGGTTTCTGATAATTGGTTGGAAAACGAGGATTGGTATGGAAAGAGTGATAGTGATTCAGACAGCTTATGTAATGATTTTGAGAATGATTATGTAATATGGGTTGGAAACCAGGGACATTATTTTGATGCAAGTGATAATGATACCTATGATATCCATGAAGTTGATCCTGCATTTGAAGTGTATGAATCATATGGCGATCAGGAACTTTTAGTTAGAATTGAAGCAACAGGTAAAACAATTAGTGCTGATAAGGATTGGGCTTTCCCAGGTAAACAAAGTGATCCACCTTATGATGGAAATATGAATATACGTGGTTCTATTAACCCGACGTTTCCTTTATCTATCAATCTCGATGATGTATCTGAACAGGCAATTGACACCGATGGAGATGGTAAGTATAACATTTTACGTGTAACTATAAATATAACTTCCAATGAGTCAAAATTATCACAAATTATTGCTACACTTTTTGATGGAATAGAAAAAGTAATTGATATAACTTATGCGCCTCTTTATCTTGAACCTGGTTCTCAACAAGTGTATTTAGATTTTGATGGTACAACAATTCGAGAAAATAATGAAAACGGACCATTTCTACTCAATATATCCCTTTATCAGTTATCATACGATTCATATCTTATCGATTCTAAATCAATCTCAACTGGTGCCTACAATTGGACTGATTTCCAACCACAAGCTGCCAGATTCAACGAGTTTTACACTGATCAAGGGATAGATAATAACGAAGATGGGTTATATGATAATCTCTTGATATTCATCGGAATAAATGTTACGACACCAGGAGACTATTCAGTAGGGGCTACTCTTTATGATGATACGGGAGATATTATTACCAATGCAAGAAATGTCTCTTACCTCGATGTGGGGTATCATAATATCACCCTAAGCTACGATGGGATAATATTATATCATCACGGAAAAAATGGGCCTTACATATTAAGATATCTTGGTCTTTCTGGTCACAACCAATATGATTTCATTCTCAATGCATATAACACATCAGCCTATAATATCACTGATTTTCAAAAAACCAGTGCTAGATTCAATGGTAATTACTCAGATATGGGCGTGGACACAGATAATAATGGTTTGTTCGAGTATTTATCGGTGACCGGTGGAATTAATGTTACCTCAGCTGGTAACTACACCCTCAGCGGAAGTTTATATGATTCCAATGAATCTTTTATTGTTCTAGCGAGTAATCGAACTTATTTAAACGTTGGGACTCAATCGATGCAGTTACCCTTCAACGGATCGAAAATATTCCATCATGGTGTCAATGGTCAATATATCATTGGAATTCTCACTTTATTAGATCAAAATGGTACAGTAATAGATACTCAGAACAATGTCTATACAACTACAACCTATAATTACTATAATTTTGAAAATATCCAACCTTATTCACCAAATATTTCAGGTCCAACAAGTGGAATCATAGATACAGAATACAATTATACCATTCTAACTTTAGACCCTGATGAGGATGATGTGTATTACTACATTGATTGGGATGATGGGACCACTAGTAGCTGGCTTGGACCATACATTTCGGGTCAACCAATCACCGCGAATCATACATGGGTCGACGTAGGTGTTTTTGAAATAACAGCAAAAGCAAAAGATATTTATGATTATGAGAGTAACTGGTCAGAACCTTTGATTGTTACTATTATAGAGATACAATTGCCACAAATAGTGGACAATACACCAACGATTGGGTATACTGGAGATTCATTCACGTTCAATACTACAGTAACAGATGATACTCAAGTTTCAACAGTTTGGGTCGAGTATTGGTATGGAGCAGGATCCCATACTAGTGTAAAAATGAATAATGTCGCAGGTAATTATTGGGAGAAAACAATCACAATCGGAAATACTCTTGATATACTGAATTACATAATTACCGCTAATGACACTTTCAATAATTGGAACACCACTGGAACTAAAAATGTAGAAATCTACGATAATGATAATCCTGAGATATATAATGTTATTGCTGATCCATTGGAACAGTTACCTGATAGATATGTCAATATTTCCGCTGTCGTCATTGATAATATCAAAGTAAATGAAGTCTGTCTTTTTATTCGTTATCCTGATGCAACCATTGAGAATATCTCAATAGTTTACAACAAGACTGGTAACACATATTATTGTAAAAAGATCTATCCACAACTTGGTGAATATCTGTTTCATATTTGGGCAAATGATACAAGTGGGAATGCGATAATATCTTCAGAATATTCATTTAAGATAAGATTAAATAGTCCGCCGTATGAACCGAGTAATCCCAACCCAGAAAATGATTCAAAAGATATTAGTGTTGATACCATGTTAAGCTGGATTGGCGGAGATCCTGATAATGATACTGTCGCTTATGACGTGTATTTTGGGCGGACAAGCCCTCCACCAAAAGTAGCTAGTAACCAATTATATAATTTCTACAATCCCGGTGTATTACAGTATGAAGAAACCTATTACTGGCAAATTGTCGCAAGGGATAAATTCGGTTTCTCAACAACTGGAGAAATATGGCACTTTACCACGAAAATGTATCTTAACCTTTTCTTCTTTGCAGGATTCATCAATAATAAGAACGATACTGGAGATTACCTCTTCTTTAAAGCACGATTACTATTTGTTATTGATATGGACAATATCATCCCTGCATTTTGTAAATCCGGAGAAGAATTCATGATTTCAAAGCAGAATCAACTAGGATACATTGGTAAACAGGTTATCATTGGTATATTCGAGGGAGCATCACTCTCAGCATCATCTTCATCAATGATAACCACCCCGCGTGATCGCCTCAAACACTTGGTTATACCTCAATCCTAAATTTGCATAATGATAAACCATAATCTCCATTTTCATTCTTTTTTATTCTGTTAAGTATTAGCCTTAAAAAAAATTTACATGATCCCGTTACGATATGGATAAGCCACTAAGCTGAATTATAGGAGCAGTATATAATTAAGGGGCCTTTATGCCTGTAATATAATCACGAAACTATAATCAGTAGTGATCTCTTATTTATATGATAGTAAAAAAGTATAAAATAAAAAGAGTAACGTAAAAGCTACTTTTTCTAAATAATAAAAGACAATGAAGATGCACTTGATTTTTTACCATTATAATAGCATCTATTATAATAGGCAATTATAATAGTATATAATCAATTGCAATTATAATATGCTATATATAGAGCAATTTAACCCTCTATATATGTTAGAAAGTTTTATATCATCATATCCGTTAGGAATATTGGTAACAAACACCTGGAGAGGGAGGACACAAATTACACTTCCTTTTCAAGAGTACGAAAACCAAGCTATGACCATTATTATAGCGGTAGGATTCCTTGTTACACATATCAAGCTGAAGTACCATTTATGATACAACGAACCTGGCGGAATCCAGGGAATTATATTTTCATGTTTTTGAAGAATTGAATTGATTTGTTAGCTACGGCTATGGAGGTTAGAATTATGGATAATTATTTTTCTGATAGAAGTATAAGAAATATCCTTAAGCAACACGCAGGACGTACACCGATTAGTAAAGAGGCAGTTAAGGTTTTGAAGGAATATCTCAACAGCGAAGCCCATAGGATAGCAGAAGCAGGTACAAAACAATACCTGGCAGAAGTTGAGTTACGGAAGATTCAGAAGATCAGACCACGCCATAGGCTTAACAAGGATAATATACGGAAGGTGGTTCCAAATTGATATTAGCCCAGTTCCTCATTCTTAAGTCTGTTGCACAGAATTTATATTATCCACAGTGGTTTATTCCATTGGATGAAGTAGGACAACGCAATAGAGACACTACTTTTTCCAGAGGTAAACCATGAAGAAAAAAACTGTTACCTCAAAGGCAGGGAAAGTAAATAACACACCAACGCAAGACCCAATGAAGAGGTTCCAGTGTTATTTACAAGCTAACGTAACCAACAACAAGAAGAGCATTAAAGAGTACAGTTACACCCTACGGTTCTTACTTGAATACCTGAACGGGAAACCACTTGAACAGATCACCAAAACTGACATAGAGGAATTCATTGTTGTAATGAAGAACAGATACAAGACCAATTCTCTAACGAATAGGTTAGCATCACTTCGACACCTAATGAAACACCTGGACATAGACTTCGACATAAAGATACCCTCAACAGTACAGACCAGAACAGAGAATGATGTTCTTACAGAGGAAGAATTACAAAAACTATTCCAAGCGACAGCATACAATCCAAGAGACAATGCAATCCTAAAGACCCTATACTATACTGGCATTCGTAAGGCAGAACTAACAGCATTGAACAACGAAGATATAGACTTTCAAGTGAAACAAATCATAATACAGAATGGCAAGGGTCGAAACGGTTCACCAGAGACAGTGAATATCCATACAGAAGCATTAGACAGCATCCAGAAATACCTATCAGTGAAACCATTACCAAAACCAGGACATGAGAAGGCATTATTCCTTAATATAGATGGCAAGAGAATTACATCTGGTGGTATAGAGTATTTGGTGATTTCAGCAGTAAAAAAGACAGGCATACAAAAGCACGTATATCCTCATATGTTGAGAGCATCCTTGATAACCCATATGTCAAACAACGGAGCCAATCTCTTCCAGATTAAAGCCCAGAGCAGACACAAGACAATCTCAGTTATCAACCGATATATACGACCTTCCCAACAGGAAAGACTACAATCCTATGAAACCTACGTACCCACTATAACAGAAAAAGGGATTAAACCAAAGGACCCAGAACCAGACAAGAAACCAGTTAAAAAACCAGATAACGATCCGATGGTGGGGAATGTAGATGAACAGACCCAGCTACAGCTTCGGTTACTGGAAATAGAGAAGCAAGAGATAAGGTTACGATTAGCTAAGACAACCACTGACAAAGACAAGATAGAAATCTATTATCAGTAAAATATTATCCCACTAGAGATAATATGTGGAACTTGTATATTATCTCGATTTTACAGTGGATAAGGTATACTTATACCTGTCACCTTTCTCCTTATTATGCGACTAGTTCATAGATTGCTTTTTTCCCATGTTTTGTACAAATAAACGCTTCCCAGTTATCATCCCAAAGCATCTCGTTTTTACATTCAGGGCACGCCAGAGTTTCAATGACTGTCCGTTGGCTTTTCACCCGTGTTTTTACAACCTGAGCCTGTACTTTCTTCCCGGGGTCTAATGAATTAATGACATAGACGGTGCCTTCGAGCGGTAAATAGGGAGTACTATCAGTTTTCATTCGTTTTTTCCGGTAGGCTTTCATTTGGATCTTATATTTTTCCATCATTGTTTGTCTTCGGCCCATAGTTTCACCACAATATTTGAATAAAAGGAATAACATGTTTCTTTATTAAGCTCTTTCTCTATTGCGAGGCTAGGCATGACCATTGAACAGTTTGGNNTTGCCGTATGCGTTACGGGGAGAGCATCTTGTTTTGTCCATTCCGACTGCTGCAGGAAAAAGCTTGGTTGCATATCTAGCGATTGTTCAGCGATTAAAACAGGAACGGGGAAAAGCGCTCTATATCGTGCCACTTCGAGCGCTTGCTCGAGAGAAATACGAGGATTTAAAAGCATTTGAAAAACTGGGGCTGAAAATCGGTATTTCTACGGGAGAGTTAGATGAATCTGATGTTCGTCTTTCCAAGTACGATATCATTGTCTGTACTTCTGAGAAGGCTGACTCGCTGCTCCGGCATGGACTGCATTGGCTTGATAAAATCAAGGTGCTTGTGATCGATGAGATTCATTTAATCCATGATCCTACTAGAGGTCCGACGCTTGAGGTGATTATTGCTCAGATCAAGGCACTTAACCCCAGGACGCAACTGATTGCGCTTTCTGCGACCATAAAAAACGCGGTGGAGCTCGCAGATTGGCTGGGGGGGAAACTCATCCAATCCGACTGGAGACCAGTTGTCCTCAAAGAAGGCGTTTTTTTTCACAATACGATAAAATATAATGATGGCTCAACGAAAAAGATAGCGGGTGATACAAAGAAAGCATTGGAGTTATTGGTCCAAGAATCTCTCAAGGATGGGGGGCAGACCCTGATCTTTGTGAATAACCGGAAATCCACGGTATCGCTAGCGAACCGTTTGTCAAGCGTCGTTGCAGAGCTTCTTACCGAGGCAGAGAAAAAACAGCTGAAAAAATTAGTCAGTTCGATGAAACATGAACAAGCCGAAATCGTAAGTATCGAACAATCACTGGTCACCAGTGTCGAGAATGGTGTGGCGTTTCATCATGCTGGTTTGGAGAGTAACCAACGCCGGCTGGTGGAGCAAGGGTTTAAAGATCATCAGATTAAATGCATCGTCGCAACCCCAACGCTCGCTGCTGGTGTCAACATCCCTGCGCGTCGCGTCATCATCCGTGACTTATGGCGGTATGATGAGAATTTCGGCATGGCTCCTATCCCTATCCTTGAGTATAAGCAACAGGCTGGTCGTGCAGGCCGACCCCGGTATGATACGGTGGGGGACGCAATCACGATAGCAAAAGATAGCAATCAGCGAGATCAGATTTTCTATAATTACATCTTAGCGGATACAGAGCCTATCTATTCAAAATTAGGGAGTCAATCCGCGTTACGCATGCATCTTCTTGCTGCGATCGCGACACAATTCGTCCATAATGCTGAGGAGATGTACAAATTCATCCAAAGTACATTCTATGCATATCAAACCGATGAGTTTACCATTAAAAAAGAGGTCGATGCCGCAGTGGAATTTCTCCTGCAGAACCAACTGATTGATGAGATGCAGACCAGTTATATGTCCACATTGTTTGGAAGTAGGACATCCTCCCTGTATATCGATCCGTTATCAGCGATTCAATTAAAAACCGCCTTGGAACGATCCAATATGAAAGAGGTAACACCGTTATCGCTCCTCCATGCGATTTGCTCAACACCTGATCTCCGATCATTATATCTGAGAGGAACCGATTCGTGGGTTGAGGAAAAAGCGGAGTGTATTTCGCATTCTCTGCTTTTAGATGTCCCGAGCGCATCAAGCGATGAGTATGAATGGTTTCTCAGTGATTTAAAAACAGCGTTCCTGCTGGAGGATTGGATCGATGAAAAACCGTATGACGCACTTGTTCTCAAATATAATATTTGGCCAGGGGATGTTCATACCATTGTTGAGATGGCAGAGTGGTTGCTGCATGCCACGAGGGAGTTTGCACGGATGTATAATTTTTCCTGTGTCTCTGATGTGAACGATCTTCTGATACGGGTGCAAAATGGATGTAAAGAGGAGCTACTGAACCTTGTTACTTTAAAAGGTATTGGGAGAGTGCGTGCACGCGCCTTGTATCATGAAGGATTTAAAACCGTCAATGACTTACGCAATGTCCCCGTGGAGCGTCTTGCAAAGATAAAGGCGATTGGTACAGCAGTCGCAAAGAATATAAAACAACAAATAGGAGAAAGCAGTTTTAAAGGAAACAAACAACTGCGAGGGTCTCGTCGATGATAACAGTCCTTGGTACGCATGGAACTATCAAGAATATCGATACGTTTATCCAACAGCTTCTTGCGTTTTCGAAACAAGAACATCTTGTCATCCAGGCATTTGATGCAAATGTGATCTACGGTAAGGATCATTTGATTTCAGCAACCACCCATGCGAAACGAGCTTTTCAACAAGGGACAAATGCGACCAACTCACCTGCACTGGAAATCTTGCTATATGCTGCTGGTGAGAGACAGATTCAAAAAGCGATAAAAAAAATAGGGGTAAAAAAAGGAGAACAACAAATCGTTTTTGTTGTCACTGATTTTTTGGATCAGAAAACAAATAGATATGTCGGGAAAACGGTTATTCAGAGGCTTCTCAAAACGTTTCAACTTACCATCGATGAGAAAGTACTCAAAGGAGACAGAACTACTTTGAAACGATTTGGTATCACTGATCAAGAGTTGTCCACCATCCCCGAAGAAAAATATGGTGATGTGATCCTTGAGAAAGTCGCAATGGTCGATGTCATAAAATAATGAAAGTTGATTCCCGTTCTTTAGACATTACCACTTTGCGGTTTCTCCGATATCCTTATTAAAAGAGTTCTGTTTTCGAGTTTCGGACACGATTTAATCAAATTTATGGTGTCAGATAATTATTTGTCTTTCTTCCTTGCCCGTATGGGGTAGCTTGGATATCCTAGAGGCCTGCGGAGCCTCAGACCCGGGTTCGAATCCCGGTGCGGGCGTAACAATATTTATCACGGATATTAATATCTTATACCAGTACCAATATAGTTTTTCGATTTTATAAGAGAAAAGCCCCCAAATATTTAACCTTTATATTGAGGTCCCGAACCGGGATGATATAGTTGACATTCAAAGCCCAACACAAGATATGAGTTGTTTCCATCCCCAAAAACACAAAACAGAAATCTTTATATAAACGTAGCGGTCAAGTATTGACACGGTTCTTGCTCTATGGTTTTATCGGATTACTCCTAAAAAGAGATTACTCATCGCTATTGATATGCATTCCGTTCAGCTTCCAAGAAACGCGTGTTCGAAACAAGAGGTTGACTGATGATGTTCAGATCGTTCCTTGACATCGTTCCTTCTTTGATGAGCTGGAAACCTGCATGTCGAGATCCGTTAGAGATTTCTTCTGCTTTTTCTGATTTCTCAACCAGCCATTGCACGTGTGGTCGCAGTACCGCTCCTACGTACTTGATGTTTGCATCCTCTGCTAGTTCCTGAACAATTTTTTCAACGGTTTCAAAGTTTGCTTTTTCCCACCACGCCGAAGAAGATACGAGAACCATTTTTTTAATTTTGACATCTTCTCTGAATTTGGCACGCGTACGACCCTTGCGGGTTTTTACCACAGGGTCTAACAGGGCGACCATTCTGTTTAGCACATTCTGCATCTGTCCCGGTAATGGTATATACACCGGAGTGGCAACTACAAGTATCTCGGCTTCACGCATTTTATGATACAGGAGTTGCATATCATCATTTATATAACAGACCCCTGGGTTTTTACTCCAGCAAGCGAAGTCCCCTTCACAGGGCTGTATATTCATACGTTTGAGATAGAACATCTCGACGTCAGCCCCCGCCTGTTTCATGCCCTCAAGAAAAGGAGTCAGGATTTTGGCTGTGTCGCTTTTTTCCATCCTCAGACATCCATTCACTACAATAGTTTTTGTCAAAACCTTTGCCTCCACTCTTTTGTTTTGTAACAATTCCTTCTTTAAAAATAGTTGTTTCAATGTAACTTTATCCCTGTTAATGTCTTGGTATCTGTTAT